>JAFIET010000042.1 GCA_020832405.1 Balneolales bacterium | reverse complement strand
AAGCTAACCCCAAAATACACCACAGGTAAAGATGCGGTTGGTAGGGGGGATACAAAAAAGAAACCGGGTACTCAAAGTTTTCTAAATCAATAAAGTTGGAAGTTGGTGATACCCTTAGTGTAAAACTACAAAAACCCGTAGACGGCAAAGCTCCGCACAAGCTATTTCAACTTCAAAAAACAACAAAGACACCTCATAATGAAATTCTGAGATTGGTATCTGGAAGCATAAGTATTAATGAAGGTCAGAGTTTTGGTTTTTTAAGAGGCGATGATAAATCTAATGCATTTATTGATGCATCATTAATTCAAAAAGAAGGATTGGAAAATGGACAGGTGATAAGTTCAGTAGTTATCGCAAGTTATGATTCCAAAAAAGAGAGGTGGGGCTGGAAAGTAGTCAAAGTAATTAGATAGATTATTTATAAATCAATCTAAGAATCGAATGTTCTATTCCCCCCCCTCTTCAAAAATCCCGCGTGCTCACCATCCGTCCCGGCTCGAAGCGGTCTTCGAGCAGTACAATTTTCATCATTTCGGCAATGGTTTCGGGGCTGTTGAGTTTGCCTTGTGTCTTGGCGTCGATGAAGCTTTGCACGTACTGAAAATCTTCGGGCGACTGCTCTCTGATTTCATCCTGCATCTTTGTGTCGGTGCGGCCGGGGTTGAAGCCGAAGGTTTTGATGCGCGCCCTGTGCTCGAGATGCAGGCAGTCGGTGAGCATATCGAGGCCAGCTTTGGTGCTGCAGTAGTGGCTCCAGCCGTGATAGGCATTTTTTGAGGCGCCGCTTGAAACATTCAGCACCCGAAGCTCACCGCTGAAATTTGCGGTGCGTTTCACAAATTCGTGCATGAGCAGGGCAGGAGCTACGAAATTGACCTCGAGATTTTGCCGGTATTGGTCTGTATCGTGCTTGCCTATGGGGCCAATCGGCTGCAGCATGCCGGCATTGTTCACCAGGGCGATGAGGCCGGCTTCATCCTTATTGATGTTGGCAAAAATTTCCTCTGTGAGCAGGGTGATGCCGTCGGTGCGGGCGAGGTCAAATTGCCAGGCGTGTGCCGCAGCGCCTCGTTTGGAAACGGTCTCGAGCAGTTCGCCGAGGTCCCCTCTTGCGGTAAGATGTAGCGTTGTGCCGGGGCCGGCAAGGGCAACGGCAAGGGAGCGTCCGATACCGCGTGAGGCGCCGGTAATGATAAAATGGTTCATGTGTTCGGTCCGGGGTTTGGAATGGGAAAAAGCGGGTTAGGGCAGGGGACACATCACCCTAAAAATAAAATTAGTGCTGCTGCTCTGCCGGCAGCAGCTGCATGTCGATTTGCAATTTGTGTTCGGGGCCAAGCTCTCCGAAGGGGATGTTTCGGGGATGCCGCCACGCGCCGGCCTGCCAGCTGAAACGGTCGCCGCTAAAGGGCCAGGGGTGGATGCGAAAGGTTTCGGGCAGCTTCGGGTCCGGCTCCATGCTGAGCCTTAGGTCGCGGTAAGCGGGCGGCGGACCAAACGGACTTTCCTTTTCGGGGCCCATGCACATGCGCAGGCTGATGTAATCGGTGAGCAGGATGAAGGTGTTCATGTCCCGCAGGACTTCCGGGCTGAGGCCGGGTAAGGCATGATCGGCCAGCAGTTTTGCTTCGAGCCGTTTGTCCTGCCGCTTCACCCAGCTGAAAAAAGCGGCAAGCTCGGGCGAGTCGCCGGCGCTGCTGCCGCTTCGGGCAAGGGTCGTGTTGTGCCGTAGTACGAGCAAGCCCGCCAGCGGATGAAAATTCCGCGCGTCATCAAAGCCGCTTTTCCAGATACTGAGGTGGTGCTCTTTCGGCATGTCCAGAAAATCATGGGGATGCCCTTCGGTACCGGTGTCCGGCTGACCTTCCCAGTCGAGCCATCCGAGGTCGTGCAACATGGCCGCCTGTACAACAAGATGCCGCGGCTCCGGCACCTCCGGGATGCCGTTCCCGCCTTTCCAGGCCTGAGCAAGTGCTCCGGTCATGTTGCTGTGGTGCAGCTGTGTGATGCAAAGGGCCGTTTCTGCGGCGGAATTGCGGACAATCATGCTAAAGATTTCGGATGGTTTTTTGAAAAATACTACTCTTTGAAGGGTGCCCAAAATAGTCAAAAAAATACTGCCGCGTCAAAAATAGGAAAGACTGGCAGCGGGAGCTGATTCAGGGGAAGTACCGGTCGATAAAGGCCTGATATCCCTGCCCGAAGGCCGGACCCGTCGCAATGTGACCGTCGTTGTGGTTGCCGGCAAGCTCGAGCCAGTAGCTTTGGCCCGGGGCGGTTTCATATATGATGCGCCCCATTTCGTAGGGGATGAGCATGTCGCCGGGGCTGTGTGCCACAAGCACGGGGCCTTCGAACTGCTTTACGAAATCGCGGGTGGGAAGCTTTACCCGCGCCAGCAGCCCGACCGGAAAGATGGGATAGGTTTTTCGGGCGATGTCGGGGATGCTGGTAAAGGTCGATTCCAGCGCAAGTGCGGTCGTGTTTCGGTTGATGGCGACCCACGCAGCTACCGGTCCGCCCATGCTGCGGCCCAGCGGCAGGATGCGGTCGCGGGCTACGCCCAGCTCCCCGGTCATGAAGTCGAAGGCGGCTATACCGTCGGCCAGAATCTGACGCTCGCCGGGGCGGCCCTCACTTTTGCCGTAGCCCTGATAGTCGAAGATGAAAATGTTGTAGCCCAACCCGTGAAAGATTTCGAGCAGCGGGATGCGGTTGGCGATATTGCCCGCATTGCCGTGGCAAAACAGGATGGCAGGCCGGCTCAGGGCGTCATCCCCCTCGTGATAAACCCACCAGCCATGCAGCATCAGGCCGTTTTCGGTGGGGAAGAAGTGTTCGGAATAAGAAAGGCCGGCCACCTCCGGGGTGAAGGGGACCGGCCTTGAGGGCAGAAAAATGAGCCGCTCCTGAAACAGGAACAGCAGCAGCGCAAGGGCCACGTACAGCCCACCGAGGGTGAGGATGATGGTGTAAATGGCGCTGAGTTTAGGCATGAACAGGAATCAGGTCGGGATTAGAACCGGTAGCGTACGCCCACGGAGGTCGGGTCGAGGCTCACGAAGGAATCGCTGAGTGAGATCTGCAGGGCGAGCTCGCCGAACATCTCGAAGCGCGGACTCATGCGCTGCTGAAAGCCGATGAGCGGGGAGATGCTGTCGCGGGCGTCGGCATCTGCGAAGCTGTCGCGGATGTACTGAATGCCGAGATAGGTTTGGGTACCGGCACTCACATTGCTGTAGCCCCGTAGCCCTGCCCGGTAGCTTACGGCGTCGTTGTCTTCGTTAAAGAAGCCGGCGTAGTGTGCGGCGGCTGACAGGCTGAACCGCTCGTTCAGGAAGAAATCCATCCCGAGGTAGGGGTTGCTGCTCACGGAGATGGAAATGCCGACGGGTCCGGATGGGGTGATTTCGGAGTAGCGGCTGCGCAGCCATGACTGTGCAGCGGCCAGCTCAACGCCAGCGTACAGCAGCAGGAAGGCGGCAACCAAAAAAGATCGTAAGGTAACTTTCATAAAGTGGATTGGGAGATGAGGTGAGGGGGAGTTCCGGCAGCTGCAAGAAACCTCAGGCAAACGGCCGGTTTACAGCGGCGATAACGCTGCGGGAGGGGGAATCGCGTATGGGATATAAACGGTAAAATCCCGATTTTCGATAACTTTCAAAAAAGGGTGCCAATCCCCGGGGTTGTTGTAGTTACCCGCCAATAGTAGAGCTCGGCTCCGATTGAAAACGGCGATTCCCCTTTCCTACTCTTCCTTTTTGCTCATTTCCATTTCTTTCTTCAGGTGTGCGGCAACGAGCAGGTTCACAATGCCGCCAAGGATCACAATCACGGCCGTTACCTGCTGTACAATGCCCCCGAAGTTGGTATCGCCGTAACTCGTGAGAAAGCTGATGATGCCAACAAGCAGCACAATGATGCCCGTTGCCAGGATCATATAAAATTTGATTTTGCGGGTCATAAGTCTGGCCTGAGATTTTTTATTCGTATCGGAAATTGAAGCTGTCCCAGCGGTTGGCCGGTTCCTCCTCACTGATGGTAACTTTTTTGACGTTCGAGCCCACCGGACCTTCGTGGCAAAGCTGAATGAGCTGGCTTACCTTATTTTCCGGACCCTCAAAGTGTGCCTCTACTGAGCCGTCGTCGAGGTTGCGCACCCATCCGGTGATGTCGTTACGTTTTGCAAAGCGGTACACAAAGTACCGGAAACCCACACCCTGAACCCGCCCCTCAACTTTCACGCGTGCAGCTGTGGCTGAGCTGATCTCTTTGTTCATAATGGAAAAATTTTTCAGTATTGAATTAACAGTCTGTTTGGCCACTGAGCACAAATTACGCCGGTTGTGTACAGCGGCAGGAAAAGCACAAGCTGTATGATTTCGCTTGCATCAAGCCTGCGGATTATACCGGGATCGGGCTTTTTCCGGTCACCGCATCTTAAAGCATCAAAACCCTGAAACAGTCGTGTAGTGTTAATATAGGTACTTCCCGAATCAGCTTCATGTAAACCGGTTCTAAATCAGAGCTGATTTGGTCCCGGCTGATTACCCTGTGTTTCTGTGTGCGATTCCCCCCCCCTTTATCACGAGCGGACTGCTTTCTCCCGGTACGTTATCCCTTCAGATGCGGTAGGTGTAGTTGAGCTTTACGGCACCCTGCGTTTCGGTTGGGGTGAAGCGGTCATCGAGCTGAATCCAGTTGCGGGTGTACACCAGAAACAGGTCTGATCCGGGCCGTATCGTCCAGCGGAGGCGGTTGAACAGGCCAAGCATACTGCTCATGTTGTCGTACTGAACGATGGAGGTAACGGCCAGGAACGGGGTGAAATCAAAATTTCCGGTAAAGCGGAACAGGTCGGTATGGAAGCTGCCTGCTTTCAGGGAGATGTCGTCCCGGTTCCAGCTGCCTGACACGTTTATGCCGGTGTAAGGGCGCAGGGTGACGGAGGCTTCATACTGATTGCGGGTGCCGTTCCAGAAGTCTTCGCGGGCAAAGCCGGAATAAACCACAATCTTGCGGAAGGATGCCGTGCTCAGCCCCAGAAAAAACCTGTTTTTGGTATAGGCGCCTTCTTCAATAATGAACCTGCCGTCCCGCAGCAAATCGAAACTGAAAGGCAGGTATTCATACTCATGAACCACATTCCCCCAAAACTGCTCGCCGCTTTCCAGCCGAAGGTTCAGAAACTGAAACCAAATGTTAGACTGCTCCGTCCGGCCCTGCAGGTTGCTCAGGTAGGTGTAGGAAAGGGCTACGTTTGCAGACCTTACGAGCGCACTGTTCTCAAAAATACGGGTATAGCCGATGTTCGGATTGATCCGCCGGAATCCGTTCCTTGAGGTGAAGCCGAGGGCCGGGTTGTAGGCCTCACCAAGCTGCCGGTATGACAGGTGTCCGTAAAAAGGAAAGTTCGGGAAGTTGATCCTGAACCCGTAGGCCATCCGGTCGGTATCAGAAGATTCAGACGCCTCACGCGGATCATTGTGCCAAAGAAAAAAAGATTCAAACTCGAGGTTTTTATCGGTGAGGAAGCGGGAGGTGTTCAGGCCAAGATCAGCGCCTAAGGTGTGAAAGCCGCTGTTCTGATCGTCATGCGCGTTTCTTCGGGTGTAGATGAGCCCGATGCTGCTTCGTGAGCCAAAGTTTTGGATGTAGCGGGCAGCAGTGAAGTCTTCGGTCGGTACCGCAGAGGTTTCGCCCGTGCGGATCTGATACAGGCCGAGGGTGTAGTTTTCGGTGCGCCCGAGTACGCGCAGGCCCGCATTCACCGGTACGGGCCTGCCTTCAGCCAGACCAATCCTGCGGCTGAAAAAAGGCGTAACCCCGCTTGCTGAAGCAAAGCTGAAAATGCCGGCTCCCTCCAGAAAGAAATCCCGCTGCTCCGGGAAAAACAGCGGAAAACGGGTGAGGTTTATCCGCCGCTGATCCACCTCTGTTTCGGCGAAATCGGTGTTTACGGTCAGCGAAGCGCGTATGCCCGGGGTTATGCTGTAGCTCAGGTCGAAGCCGGCATCGGTGCTTCCCGAGCGCTCCGGAGCCATGCCCTGTGGGCTAAGCCGCGTTCCGCTTCCGGTGACATAGGGTTTCACTTCCAGACCAAGACCCTGCGAAAGGTTTGTAAGCCCGGTCAGCTTTCCGGCTGCAGCCGGCCGGAAGATGCCCTGATTTCGCTGCCAGCCCGCCCATAAAATTTCTTCATTGCTACGGCGTACGGTCCGCTGAAAGTTAATCCCCCAGCTGTCGGAATCCCGGTCGAAATCGAGGGACCTGAACGGGATGCGGATTTCAAGGCTCCAGCCCTGCTCGCCGGTATGGGTTCTCACTTCCCAGATCCCGTTCCAGGATTTGTTCAGGGAAACGCCCTGCCCTACGGTCAGCAGCCCGTCGCCCATCAGGCCGTTGGGGTTGGTTTCAAAAAAGTAGGCCGTACGCTGGCTGTTGAAGGTGTCGAGAATAAACATGAAGCGGTCGTCGGTGCCGAGGGCAGCATTTCGCCTTTTTTGAAATGCCAGAATGCCCTCCGGCTTATCATCATACAGCATGGCTGCGATATACAGGTAGTCATCATCGTAGGCGACAAATACTTCGGTCCGGTGGCTGGGCACTGCGCCTTCTTCCGGTTCCTGCATGGTAAAATGGGTTGCAGGCTCCGCACGGCTCCAAAATTCTTCGTCGGGGATGCCGTCCAAAACGAAAGTTTCGCCGGGCCGCAGCCGGTATGCGCGGATTTCATAGGGGGAAGCCTCCCGAGCCGAATGCTCAGCATCGGTGGTCTGATAAGCTGCTTCGGCAGGACCCTCGAAGCCAGCGGCTGCTGCCTGTGCAGGCTGAAGTGTGCCCGATACAAAGCACAGGCTAAGCAGGAGTGCGGCTGTTATAACCGGTTTGAAAATCATACGATTGAAGGAGAATTGCTGAATATTTTGAGTAACAGCAACCTGGTCTAAGAAATAAAAAGGGGCCTGCTGACCTGCCCGAAAAAGAATCATCAGGCCGCTGCAGGATCAAATGGGGAGCTTTTAGAAAGCGCCCAAACATAACCAAATACCGCCTGTAAGCCGCTGCGGGATGCGCATTTTTTACAGGCAGCGCGCATTTTTGAAGGGATCGGACAGGTCCTGAAAAAAACAACCCTTAGCTAAGGCGTTTTGCGTCATCCTTTCTGCATGAATCCCGGGAGGGAGGTAAGGCCGCAGACAAAATCGCTGCTTGTACCGGTTAAGACAATTTAGCCCGAATGCTGTATCTTTGCAGCATTCCGAAACCCTCCCAAATTTTTGTTATGTCCTACATTCATCAGATTAGCCTGAACTGGTTTGTGGTTTATTATTTCACGCTTGGCATCATTTTGCTGGTGAACGGCCTGATTTGGTTTTCGCGCCCGGCACCGTTTCAGCAGTACCTCTGCGATCACGCCCGCCGGGATGAGCGGCCGGCCCTGCTCATCAAAACCATCCGCTACCTGATGCTGTTTTCCGGAGCCTCCCTGATGCTCGCCCTCATTCCCTTTTCATGGGTTGAGCTGATCTTCTCGGTCTGGTCGCTGGTCGTCCTTTTTATCCTGGGTTCCATCCTGCTGCGCTGGAAACAGCTTAAAAACCTGATTCTTGAACGTCCACAGGCCGTGCTCGGACAAATCCGCAAGGGCGGCTATATGATGTTCAGCGTTGGCATCGTTCTGCTGCTGCTGGCCTGGTACCGCCTCAGCATGTTCGGCTTCGCCTGAGCCTGATTTTCAACACACATCACACCATCCAGCAGAATTTCTGACAGCCCGGAAAACGGATTCGGGCAAAGCATCCATCACCCTTGCAAAAGCTCCCCACCAAAAAAACGGAATCAAATCCGGCCCCGGTTTTCACAGTCATCACTGCGGTGTTTAACGCGGAAGCTTTTGTGAGGCAGGCCGCCGAATCGGTACTCGCACAGCGGTTTACGGACTTTGAGTTTTTTGTGACTGATGATGCCTCAACCGATAAAACCCCGGGGATTCTGGCCGAACTTGCCGCACGGGATGACCGGATGAGGGTACTTCGCAATTCCGAAAACCGGGGCGTTGCGGCTGCCCGGAACCGGGCGCTTGAGCTGGCGCGCGGCCGGTATCTGGCCTTCCTCGACGGCGACGATTTCTGGTACCCGGACTTCCTCGGGGAGATGCTCAGCTTCATGGAAACCGGCGGCTTCAGCTTCGCCTGCGCCTCGCATGAGCGGGTAGATGAAAACCTGAATCCGCTCCGGAAGCCGTTCATCGTGCCGGAGGCCATCACCCGAAAAGAGCTGCTGCAAACCTGCTCCATACCGCTGCTCACCACCGTGCTGGACCGCAAAGCGCTTGGGCCGGTCCGCTTCCCGCTGCTGCCGGTCAACAACGATTACGCCCTCTGGCTGCAGCTCATCCGCAGGGCAGGTACCGTTCACGGTAACCCGAAGGTGCTGGCCGTGTACCGTATGAGGAAGGGCTCGGTTTCTTCCAACAAGCTGCGCTCCATGCGCTACATCTGGCACATTTACCGGCAGCAGGAATCGGCCGGCTTTTTCCGTGCGGCCGCGATGATGCTCGTTTACACCTTTAACGGATTTAAAAAATATTACGGCCCCTGAGCCGCTTCGCGTTTTCTTATGATGCGCGGCCTTTGTTACCTTCTTTGAATGAATTTCTACCTTTCGTACGGCAAAAGAATGTTTGATTTCGCTGCAGCCCTCACCGGGCTGTTGCTCACCGGCTGGCTGATTCTCCTCGCCGCGCTCGTTGCGCGCGTGAGTACCGGCCTCCCCGGCTTTTTCAGGCATGAGCGCGTGGGTCAGCACGGCCGGCGGTTCCGGATTCTGAAAATCCGGACCATGAAAACGACCTTCGTTTCGGAGAAGGGCGTGCCGACCGCCGAAGACCTCCGGAGCCTTACACCGGCCGGACGCTTCCTGCGGCGTACCAAAATCGACGAGCTGCCGCAGCTCTGGAATGTGCTCAAAGGCGATATGAGCCTGGTCGGTCCCCGCCCCGATGTGCCCGCCTACATGGATGCCCTTGAGGGCGATGAGCGCATCATCCTGAACGTAAAGCCCGGCATTACCGGCCCGGCGACTCTGAAATTCCGCAACGAAGAGGAAATCCTCACCACCAAGCCCGACCCGGTGCGCTACAACGATGAGGTGATCTGGCCCGAAAAAGTACGCATCAATAAACAGTATGTGGCGCGCTGCGGCTTTTGGTACGACCTCGGCATCATCCTCAAAACCGTGCTGACGGTGCTGAAACTGTCCAAAAACTGACGCCTGCCTGCCCCCGGGGAACCTTTCCCGCCCCCACATCCTTCACATGCCATGAGCAAAGAAACCAACCTGAATTACCGGCTCGAGCGCGGGCACGGCATCATCCTGCCGGATGCGGAGGTCGGGCTGGATGTTTCCGGGAACGTGGCCCGGCATATTTTTGTGAGCCATGCGCACGCCGATCACCTGCCGCGCGACCGGCACATGCACGTGTACGCGAGCCCCGCAACGGCCCGGCTCATGCGGGTGCGCGGCTTTCAGGGGGATGTCACCGAGCTCGCATTTCGGCAGCCCGTCGAATTCGACCGCTGCCGGGTAACGCTCTGGCCGGCGGGCCACATTCTCGGCTCGGCCATGATTGAGGTCGAAACCGATGCCGGCCGCGTGCTCTACACCGGCGACTACAAAACGCCGCCTTCGCCCGTAACCGAAGGCTTCGCCTGCCCTGAGGCCACTGATTTTTTTATCACGGAGGCGACCTTCCCGCTGCCGATTTACCGCTGGCGGCCGCATGAGGAGCTTTTTGCCGAAATGCGCAGCTTCGCCTCCGAAGCCCTCGGGGAAGGCTACACGCCGGTTTTTCTGGGCTACAACCTCGGCAAGGCGCAGGAAATCATGCACGGACTCGCGCCGCTGGGCGTGCCGATGCAGATTCACGGCGCGGGCTATGAGCTGTGCAGGGTGTACGAAGAGGCGGGCATAGCTCTCGGTAACTGGGAGAAGTACGACCGCGCCACCGTGCAGGACGGCCGCATCCTCATCACGCCTTCTTCCTCGCTCGATGCGCCCATGCTGCGCAACATCCGGCGCAAACGCGTGGCCTACGTTTCGGGCTGGGCAACGCATGAGTCGCGCCGGGTGCAGCTCACCATCGACAAGCTTTTCCCGCTCTCCGACCACATCGACTTTTTCGAGCTGCTTGAGCTCACCGAGAAGCTGAATCCGCGCAAGGTGTACATCACCCATACCCCCAACCCCCGTGTGGTGCAGCACTACCTTGCGGAGCGCGGCATTGCGAGTCAGCCGCTTGAGATGGAGGGCTATGAAGATGACTGATGCCGCCTTCCAAAGCAGCTACGGCGTTTCCTTCCGGCGTTTTTGTGAGGTGATGCAGCGCATAGCCGAAACCCGCGGCAACAACCGGAAAATCAGCCTTTTTGCGGATTACCTGCGGAGCCTGCCCGATGAGGCAGACGTTGCCCTTGCCGTGCAGTTTGCCGGGGAAGGCGCCTTTTCGTCGGTTTCCGGCAAACGGGCCTCGGTCGGACACCGCACCGTAGCGGTCTGCGCGGCGGGTTTCTGTGACATCGACTACGAGCTCGTGTTCCGCGCCTGCCGCACCGCAACCGGCAGCGCGAGCGAAGCCATCGAAAAGCTGATGGAAAACCTCCCGGCCGCCATCGCAAAGCGCAAGCCGGCCCTGCTGAGCCTCACCGAAACCGAAGCCCTGTTTCAGCGGCTGGAAAAAGAGCGCAGCCGTGAGGGCAAGCAGGCGCTGCTCACCGAAGCCTGGACCCAAATGACCCCCGCCGAAATCAAGTTTTTTATCCGGGTGATGGGGCAGGGCAGTCTGCGGATCGGCTTTGAGTCGCGCAGCATCACCGCGGCCCTTGCCGCGGCTTTTGACCACGACCCGGAAGACGTGCGCTACGCCCGCATGATTACCGGCAGCCTCGGCCGCACCGCCGTTTTGTGCCGCCGCAATGAACTGAGCTCGGCGCGCTTCCGCCTGTTTCAGCCGATCGCCTTCATGCTGGCGTCGCCGGTTGAGAGCCGCGCGGTAGAGGACCTCACCGCCTACCTCGCCGAAGAGAAATTCGACGGCATGCGGTGTCAGCTGCACGCCGAAGGAGGGAAGGTCGCCCTGTTTTCGCGCGACCTCAACGAAATCACGGAAAGCTTTCCGGAGGTCGTGGCCGATTTTTCGGCCAAAATGATGCCCGCTGCCGTGCTCGACGGCGAGCTTTGCGTGTTCCGCGACGACACCATTCAGCCGTTTCAGGAGCTGCAAAAGCGCATGGGCGTGAAAAAGCCGGGCGCGGGCGTCCTCAAAAAGCATCCTGTCGTGTTCATTGCCTACGACCTGCTTTTTGTGGAAGGACAGCCGCTTTTTGGCGAGCCGCTGAAGCAGCGCCGCGAGCAGCTCGAAACCCTGTGCGAAGCGCACGGCATCCGCCGCAGCATTCAGTTTGAAATCGGGGAGGAGGGGGATGTAGAGCGCTTCTTCGACCGCGCCCTCGCGCACGGCAACGAAGGCCTGATGCTGAAGCACCCGGAGAGCACGTATGAGTACGGGCAGCGCCGGAAGTCCTGGCTGAAGGTCAAGAAGCCCGGCGGCACCCTCGATACGGTGATCATGTATGCGCATGCGGGCAGCGGCAAACGGGGCGGCACCTACTCCGATTTCACCCTCGGTGTTTCTGTAAGGGATGATGAGCGCTACGAGGAAGAGTTCATCCCCATCGGCAAAGCCTACGGCGGCTACACCGATGAGGAGCTCAAAAAACTCAATCAGGCCATGAAGCCGCTGATTGCCGACCGCTTCGGCCCGACCTACTCCCTCAAACCCGGTATCGTGGTCGAGCTCGAATTCGACGGCATACAGGTCAACCGGCGCACCAAGGCCGGCTACACGCTGCGGTTCCCGCGCTTCAGGGCCATCCGCTGGGATCTGAGCCCCGCCGATGCCGGCACCCTGCGCGATGTGGAGCGCCTCGCCGAAGAAAAATTAACCGCAGACCGCACTCCGCAAAAAGGCCACCGCTCATTCCGGTAGCTTGCTTATGGCCCGCGATGATGGCACGCGGATCGGGCGGATTTTGCCGGATTCCCGCGGATTTTATTCTTTGCTGACAAAAAAGAGAAGGTACTCAAAAAAACCGCGTAAGTATGAGATGAGTGCCTTAGTTCTATCTTGATTCCAAAATATCAAAATGTAACCGTTGCTCTTCCCTGATTATATGTATGATATATACGTTTTCAGCAGTTGGCCGGTAAAAAATGCGACAGGGTGGGAGCACAATTTCCCGATACAAAGAGGTCTCAAAATCGACAAGAATTTTTCCGCTCAATGGGTACATCTCCAGTAAGTCAACACGATTAAAAATGTTCCTTACGAGGTTTTTAGCTGCGTCCGGATTATCGAGCGAAATGTAATCAGCTATTTCATCAAGCTCCTGAAGCGCTGGTTCAGTCCAGATTACCCCAGCCATCGGGACATGCGTTTTTTTGCTTCATCATGCGATACAACCCTGTCTTCGAGTATGGCTTTTTCACCCCTTGCAAGACCCTCGAGCAGCTTTAGCCTTTGTTGTAAGTCTTCAAAATGCTCCGCATCCACCAGATACGCGGATGGTTTTCCGTGTTCGGTTATCAGAACAGGCACTTTATCTTCCCTGAGTTCTTTAAGGAGTTTGGCTGCCTGATGCTCGAGTGATGTAGCAACTTCTGTTTTCATAGTGCTTTCAAAGTAGTACTTTTTTGCAGTGAGGGCAAGAATCCGGAGTGTCAAAATAATCACCCCAAAAAAAACCGCGTAAATCCGCGTTCGAAGATTCGCGTCATCCGCGTGCCATTCTCCCGCGCCTGCCCCGAAAGGCTGTTCCTTTCCTGCCCGAAATTTCCTATTCTCTTCCTTTTACAAATTCCGACCCGCAACCTGTTCATCATTCCAAACCTGATCCGCCATGAAGATGCCTTTTCTGTACCTCCATCAGTGGTTTCGTTTTTCAGTACCGGCCTGCCTGCTCGCGGCCGGCCTTGTTTTTTTGTGTTGGGGGATGCCGTCTGTCGTGCTCGGTGCCGCTCCGGGGCCTCCTGCGGTCGCGCTGCCCGCCGGCCTGATGACCGCCCCTGAACCCGGCCCCTCAGCGGCACCGGAGGTCTTTTTCCTCACGCATCCCGCACCCTCGCCTGACGGACAAACCGTGGTGTTCAGTTTCGAGGGCGATCTGTGGCAGGTGCCGGTGAGCGGCGGCATGGCGGTCCGGCTCACGGGCATGCCCGGCGAAGAAACCCATCCCCGGTTTTCGCCTGACGGCCGTTGGCTTGCTTTCTCCGCCGAGCTCGACGGCAACACAAGCGTGTACCTGAAGCCCGTAGCCGGCGGTGATGTGCGCCGCCTCACCTGGCACGACGGCTCCAATCTCGTCAATTCCTGGTCCTGGGATTCCGGGCAGGTCCGATTTTCATCCGACCGCTACAATTATATAGACGCCTGGGAGGTCAGCATCACCGGCGATACCCCGCGCCGCCTCATGAACAGCCACTTTTTCAACCTCCCGCACGATGTGGCGCAGCATCCCCAAACCGGCGATTTCTTCTTTACGGATACCTGGGAGAGTTTCCGCTTCTATGAGCGCAAGCGCTACCGCGGCCCCTTCAATCCCGTGATCCGCTCCTACAATCCCGAAACAGATGTTTTCGCGGAGCACACCGTGCACGACGGAAAAAACATGTGGCCGACCATCGATCAGAACGGCGTGGTGTACTACACCTCCGACGAGGCCAACGGCGAGTACAACCTGTTCCGCCTCACCGAAAACGGTCCGAAGCAGCTCACCCATTTCGACCGCTCGATCAGGTTTCCGCAGGTGAGTGCCGACGGCAGTGTTGTGGTGTTCGAGAAGGATTATCAGCTGTGGGCTTACGACGTAGCCGCTGCGGAAGCCCGGCTCATTCCCGTGCAGCTTGGCCGTACCCCTACGCTCGGGCTGCCCGTCTCTTTTGAGGTCGCGGGCAACATCACCGCTTTCGATGTGTCGCCCGACGGCAAAAAACTGGCTTTCATTGCCCGGGGCGAGCTTTTTGTGTCAGATGCCGAAGGCCGCTTTGTGCGGCAGATGCCCACCCTTCGCGGCGAACGGGCCGGCGAGGTCATCTGGCTCAGCAACGACGAACTGCTCTACACCCAAACCCTGGGCGGCTACTTCAACCTGTTCCGCATGCGTGCGACCGGCGACGGCCCCGAGATGATGCTCACCGAGCTGCCGCAGCATCACCGCAACCTGCGGCTTTCGCCCGATGCCCAAAGTGTCGCCTACTTCCGCGGCCGAACCGAAGTGATGCTCTTCAACCCGGCCCGCAACGACAGCCGGCTGCTGCTCGAAGACGAGCTCTGGACCTTCCGCAACAGCACCATCCGCTGGTCGCCCGACAGCCGCTGGATTGCCTTCAACGCCTACCGCTTCTTTGAGCGCGACATCATCGTGCATCAGCCGGAAAGCGGCGAAACCCTGAACCTCACCCGCACGGGCGTAACCGAGAACACGCCCTTTTGGTCAGCCGACGGCCAATTCATCTACTTCTCGACCGACCGCATTCAGCCGGTTTATCCCCGGGGCAACACCGCGGCCAATATCTGGCGCATGGCCCTCAGTCCGCAGAACCCGCCGCTGCGCCTCGACCGCTTCGACGCCCTCTTCACCGAAAGCAGCAGCGATGAAACCGAAGTTCGGGTGAGCATCCAAACCGAGCGCCTGCACGAGCGCTGGGAGCAGATCACCCGGCACAGCGGCAACCAAAGCGGCCCCTTCGTACTGGTTGACGGCGAAAAGCACACCGTCATTTACGGCTCGGCCCACGACGGCACGGGCTTCCATTTGTGGAAGACGGTGCTCGAGCCTTTCAAATCGCCCGAAACCACCAAAATTGAAGGCACCCGCAACACCGCGCCGGACATCATCTCTGCAGGCGGCAGTCATTTTCTGCTGGTAAGCGGCAACATCCACAAGCTCGACCTCAACCGGAACAACACCGAGCGGATCCGCATCGAGCACCGGTTCAGCCGAAACCTGATGGACGAGTTCGCGCAGATGTTCCACGAAACCTGGGCCAACCTCGAAGAGAACTTTTATGAGGAAAGCTTTCATGGTCAGGACTGGCACGCCCTACGCGACTACTACGCGCAGTTTCTGCCCTACCTCAACAGCCGGGCCAACCTGCGCCGCCTCACCAACGATATGCTCGGCGAGCTGAATTCCTCGCACATGGGCTTCAACTCCCGGGGCGATGAGGAAAATGTCTTCCTCAACGCGCGCACCCTCGCAACCGGCATCCTGTTCCGCAACGACGATCCTTTCGTGGTGGAGCGCATCCTGCACGGCAGCAATGCCGACCTCGCAGGTTTGCAGGCCGTGATTCAGCCGGGTGATGTGCTCCGTGCCGTTGACGGCACCCGCGTGAACACCGAAGGCAACCGCGAGCGCTACTTCAGCGTGGCCGATGCCGGAAGCAGCCGCGAAGTTGAGCTCGTATTTGCCCGCGGCCGGGCCGAATTCCCCGTGCGGGTTCAGACCCAAACCTCCGGTTCGCTTCAGAACCTGTTTTACGACGAATGGGAGCGCAGCCGTCAGCACAAGGTCGATGAAATGACCGGCGAGCGCGTGGCCTACATCCACATGCGCAACATGGGCGGCGGCTCGCTGCAGCACTTTCAGCAGGAGCTCGCGCGGCAGTTTGTGCACCGCGACGCCCTCATCCTCGATCTGCGCTACAACCGCGGAGGCAACGTGCATGACGATGTGATTCAGGCCCTCAGCCGGCAGCCGTACCTCAACTGGCAGTTCCGCGGCGGCGCGATGGCCGGTCAGCCGAACTTTGCCCCGGCCGGCAAGCCGATTGTGGTGCTCATCAACGAGCAGAGCCTCAGCGATGCTGAAATGACGACCGCCGGCCTGCGCGAGCTTGGGCTCGGCACTATTATCGGCATGCCAACCTACCGCTGGATTATCTTCACCACGGCCATGGGCCTGGTTGACGGATCAAGTCACCGCCTGCCGGCCTGGGGCGTCTTCGATTTTGAGGGCTACAACCTCGAGCTCACCGGCGTGGAGCCGCATATCGAAGTCCGCAACACCTTCCACGACCTGCTGCACGGGCGCGATCCGCAGCTTGAGCGCGCCTTTGAGTACCTGCGCGAACAGGGTGTGGAGATGCCCGACTAAATCCGGCGGCGCATCTGCTGCCGTTGCCCGGAACCCGCTTCTCCTGCAATCCTGAATTTCCCGGGCTGATTCCCGCCACCGGCTTCATCTCAGGCCCGGAAGCACATCCCCCGAAACCAAAACCAACCATTTCTTACCCCCGCTTACTATGAAAAACCTCACCATTGGCCTGCTGCCCCGCCTCATCATCGGAATCATTGCCGGCATTCTTGTCGGACTCTTCCTCCCGGAGTGGATCGGGCGGCTGCTGTACACGTTTACGCATCTGTTCGGGCAGTTTCTGGTGTTCATGGTGCCGCTGATTATCGTTGGCTTCATCGCGGCGGGCATTGCGGAGCTTGGGGCAAAAGCCGGCAAGCTGCTGGCCGGTACGGCCGGGCTGGCCTACGGCTCAACGGTACTTGCGGGCGTGCTGGCTTATTTTGTGAGCACGGGCATCATTCCGCGCTTCATCGAGCACGGGGATGTTGGCGAAAGCACCTCCGGACTCGCGCCTTTCCTGGAAATCAGCACCCCGCCGATTTTCGGCGTAATGACCGCCCTTGTTACCGCTTTCGTTTTCGGGCTGGGCATCAACTACCTCAAACAAAAAGAAAACCGCACCGCGCTCTTTAACTGGATGGATGAGTTCCGGAGCATCATCGTGCTGGTGATCACGAAAGTCATCATCCCGTTTCTGCCGCTGCACATTGCCGGTATCTTTGCGGACATGGCCGCCTCCGGTGAGGCCTTTCAGACCCTGGCCGTTTTCGCGCGTGTATTCCTCGTCATTATCGGCACGCACCTGCTCTGGATCATCACGCAATACACCATCGCTGCGCTTCGGACCGGCGTAAATCCCTTCAAAGCCATCAGGCAGATGCTGCCGGCCTACACCACAGCGCTCGGTACCATGTCGAGCGCCGCGACCATCCCCGTTACGCTTGCGAGCGTGAAGAGCAACGGTGTAAGCGACCGCACCGCGGAGTTTGTCGTGCCGCTATCGGCCACCATTCACCTCGCCGGCAGTACCATCACCCTTGTGGCCTGCTCGGTAGCTGTGCTCATTCTGAACGGCATCACCCCGGAATTCGGCATGTTCTTTCAGTTCATCCTGCTGCTCGGGGTCACCATGATTGCCGCGCCCGGCGTGCCCGGCGGCGCGGTTGTGGCGGCCATCGGTCTGATGGCATCCGTGCTCGGCATGACCGACGCGCAGCTCGGCCTCATGTTCGCCCTCTACATGGCGCAGGACGGCTTCGGCACGGCCTGTAACGTAACCGGCGACGGCGCCATCGCGCTCATCGTGGATTCGATGGATTCCGGCCCCGAAGCATAGCAGCAAAAGCAAAGCTGCCGCTGCCCGGAGTCCATTTTTAAGGGCAGTTCTGCATTTGTTTTTTGGGGGAAACCCCGTGCGCATCACGGTCTTTCGTTCTTGTTCCGAAACCCCAAACCTGCGGCAAACGCCTTGCTTTTTCCGTTGGCTTTCGGGCAATCATGGCTGAAGGTGCATCCAAAAAAGCACGGGCTTTTCCGTTGGATTGGAAGCGCTGATCTGCCACCGCTGACCGTGATGCGCACGGAGTCCCTCCCCAAAAAAAACAAAGACGGATTTGCCGGGAGCGTTGCGTTTTGGCCTGTGTGCCTGTTTTGCGGGTTTTCCGGCAGCTGTCTCAATACCCGATATCCAGAAAGCCGCCCTGATCCCGGTCCTCTTTCTTCTCGGTCTCAGTCGCCGTTTCACCCGAAACCGCAGCCTGCTTGCGGTTGTAGTGCGGCTCAACCCACTCCACAAAATCGAGGGCATCATCGGCTTCGAGGTCGAGCGCGCTGAACGAGGCGCCGGTATCGCTCGAAGCAATGTTCACGGTCAGGCTCTTCAGCCCGCGGCGGCGCTGGAAGTAGTTGTCCCAGGCGGTGGCCGACTGTATGCGGTAGCGCTTCATCAGCACCGTGGTTTTGGCCAGGTTACGGTAGCGGATCAGCAGGGTGTCGGTGTCGGTTCCCGCAGCGGCGGCGCGCCAGCGGTAGTAGCCCAGCACTACGGCGACCGGAATAATCGGCAGAATGAAATGCGCAAACGGCAGCAGCCAGTACGAAAGGCCGATCAGTATGCCGGTGGGGATGAGCGTGCGGATGATGTAGCGGCGCAGGGCCCGCGGCGGCGGACTCACCGTTTCGGGCTGCCGGTCGTATTCGGGCGCCATCACCCGGATAAATTCCTCGGCCTCGCTGCGGCGCAGCAGCGGAAACAGCGTAGTCGATTTCCCGCTCTGTTCGCCAAAGCCGGCGCTGTCCACATACAGCGTGCAGAAGCCCAGCGGCTGCCGCAGCACCCCCTCCTGAATCCGGATGCCCTGAATGCGGCTGTACGGAATCGTAGTGAGCTTTTTCTCCAGAATGCCGCGTGAAATCACCATTTCGCGCCTGCGTTTGTAAATCGCAAAATTACCGTACGAAAGCACGGTGCCCACAATTGAAAGCACCCAGGCAACAAAAATCAGCGCCACGGCAACGCCAATGAAGAACACGGTATCGTTGGCAGATACAAGTTCAATAAAATCAACTACGGCATCGTCGTCGATTACGGTGTTCATCTGCGCGAAAATGGTGCCCACAATGGAGAGCGCAATGCCGAAACTGCCGGAGGTGGTGCCGGCAATAAGCAGCCTGCGCCAGCTCAGCGCGTAAACCGGCTCCGACATCCCGGTTGTAGCCGCAGCCGCTGACCTGCGAAGCTGTGCCGGTTGCCCGACAGCGGCCTCCGTGGTTTCGCCGGTCTCGTTTTCTTTTGGTGGAATTCCGTGAGCATCGCCGGTTACCGGGTTGCTTCCGGCTTCTTCCTCGTGTTCCGGGCTCATGTTTTCTTTGATCCAGAGGGCGTCATCCAGCGTGAGGGCGTTTATTTTCGCCTCCGAAGCGCCGCCGCCTGCGGTCTGCACCTCCAGGCTCACGAGTCCGAAAGCCCGCTGCAGCACGCCCGAGCTGATGTCGATCACCTGAATGCGGTGCCGCGGAATGAACGAGCGCTTGCGCACAAAAAGGCCGTACTCGATGCGGATTTCGTCGTCCTCAACGCGGTAGGTGAAGCGCATCCATCGGGCAACGCCCAGCACGAGCAGAAACATCAGGAAGCTGCCGAGGTACCACGGGCTGCTGAACAGGCCGTTCCCTCCGCCGCCGCCGCCAAAAAAGAAGATGATGACGAGCGGCACCAGCAGATCCCGAAGCGTGTTGAGCACGTTGGTGAGGGCGGCAACCGGATGCTGCCGCCTCGGCTCAGACATCTTCATCGGCAGATCGGGCAAGGTCTGAGATTCGGTTTCGGACTTCATCGGCTACTTCGTCGTTTAGGGCAGGAATTTCGTGCGTGGTTGCGGCCGTGGTAATGGTTACCGTGGAAAGGCTGAAGGAGCGCAGAATCGGCCCCTGACGCGTATCCACGTGCTGAATGCGGTTCACCGGAATGAGGGTGCGGCGGATCACAAAAATGCCGCTCTTCAGATAAATCTCATGCTTATCGATCTGATAGCTCCACCGCTGCCAGCGGATTTTCGGAATAATGGTGGCCTGAAGCACGGTATTGAGCACCACAAGCGCCGTTACGGCCAGGATCATCCAGCGGTCAACACCGCCGCCAAGCGCGATGAAACCGTAAATGACCGGAATAAACCACCAAAAAAGGGAGCCAAGTCCGCCGGAAATTCGCCAGGCCGGAATGGCTTTAGGATCAATTTTATGCTCAGGATCGGGTCGCATATTAAAAGAAAGAAAGAACCCCTCAGCGGGAATAAATGAAATTTGGTTGTTGTAAGCACTCTCAGCTTCGAATCGTTGCATAAGCCGGCCAAAAATACGGCTTGACCTGTCAAAATCATAACCCGGCGGGATTCCCGCTGAGGTTTAGGCCGTACTTTCTTATCTTTCGGCGCCCGAACCTATCCCCCCTGAAACCCTGAATTTTTATGCTGCGCAGGCCCGGTTTTATTTATTTTGATATTGATGACACCCTGCTCGATCACAGCAGCGCGCAGCGGGCCGCCCTTCAGGATGTTCGTGAGGCGCACCCCGCCCTTCAGCAGGCTTCTTTTGAGGAGCTCAGCCGCGTATATGCGCAGCACAATCACCGGCTGTGGCACGCCTACAGCCTCGGGCAGATCGACCGGCATGCGCTGCAGCGGCATCGTTTTGAAGATACCTTCGCGGAACTCGGCCTCGGTGTAAGCAGCCCCGAAGCCGTTGGCCGCGAGTACATGCAGGCCTACCGCCGGCACTGGCGCTGGATTCCCGGCGCCAAAGCCGCCCTCAAAGCCCTCAGCCAAAGTTTCAGGATTGGGTTTATCACCAATGGCTTCTCCGAAACCCAGAAAAAAAAGGTGGCCGATTTCGGCCTCGAAGCGCTGGCCGGGCCCGTCATCATTTCTGAAGATGTGGGCTACCTGAAGCCCAGCCCCGAAATTTTTGCCTACGCCGAAGCGCAGTCAGGCGCGGGGGCGGGCGATATCCTCTATGTGGGCGACAATCTCGTTTCCGATATCCGCGGCGGACGCTCCGCCGGCTGGCAAACGGCCTGGTACGCTCCGCAGCACACCGCCGAAGAAAACGGCGAAGCCAGTTTCGTATTCCGGAATTTTGAGGTGCTTCAGGCCCGGCTGCTGTCCGGCTGAGCGCCCGATTCATCCGTGAACGCTCTTTTTTGCAAATAACCATTTTCCGACCCCGGAACCCCATCACCCTGAAAAAAAGCACACCCATGCTCAAAGAACCTGAAGTAACCCTCGCGCTTGCACTCGAACACGGTCTCACGGCTGATGAATTTGAAAAAATTAAAGGCTACCTCGGCCGGGTGCCGACCTTCACCGAGCTGGGGGTTTATTCGGTGATGTGGAGCGAGCACTGCTCGTACAAAAATTCCATCAAGGTGCTCAAAACCCTGCCCAACAAAGGGCCGCAGCTGCTGGTTGGCGCCGGCGAAGAAAACGCCGGACTCGTGGACATCGGCGACGGGCTTGCCTGCGCCTTCAAGATTGAGAGCCACAACCACCCTTCTGCGGTAGAGCCTTATCAGGGGGCCGCGACCGGCGTGGGCGGCATCCATCGCGATATTTTTACCATGGGCGCAAGGCCGGTAGCGGCGCTCAACTCGCTGCGGTTCGGCTCGCTCGACAACCCGCGGGTGCGCTTCCTGCTCGACGGCGTGGTGCACGGCATTGCCGATTACGGCAACTCCTTCGGCGTGCCGACTGTGGCCGGCGACATCTTTTTTGATCCCGCCTATGAGGGCAATCCGCTGGTCAACGCCATGAGCGTGGGGCTGGTGAAGGCCGGCGAAACGGCCTCCGCCATTGCGCCGGGCCCCGGTAACCCGGTGATCATTGTGGGCGCGAGCACGGGCCGCGACGGCATTCACGGAGCGACTTTCGCCTCGGAAGAAATCAGTGAGGAAAGCGAGTCCAAGCGCCCGAGCGTGCAGGTCGGCGATCCCTTTATGGAAAAACTGCTGCTTGAAGCCACCCTCGAAGCCCTCAAAACCGGCGCCGTTGCCGGCATTCAGGATATGGGCGCGGCGGGCATCAGCTGTTCGAGCTCGGAGATGTCGGCCAAAAGCCGCACCGGTATGCGTATCAATCTCGACCTCGCCCCGCAGCGCGAAAGCGGCATGACCGCCTACGAAATGCTGCTCTCCGAGAGTCAGGAGCGCATGCTCATCGTAGCCCACAAAGGCCGCGAGCAGGAAATCCTGGACGTGTTTGAAAAATGGGATGTAAGCGCCGCCGTAATTGGCGAAGTGACCGATACCGGTGAGGTAGAATACTGGATGCACGACGAGCTGAAGGCCCGCATCCCGGCCGACAGCCTGGTGCTGGGCGGGGGCGCACCGGTGTACGAGCGCGAAACCAGACGCCCGGACTACCTCGATGCCAAACACAGCTTCGATTTCAGCAGCCTTCCCGAAGAAAACGACTACGAGGCTGCCCTGCTGAAGCTCCTCAGCTCGCCTAACATTGCTTCCAAGCGCTGGATTTTCGAGCAGTACGACCACATGGTGCGCACCAACACCGTACTCGGTCCCGGTGCATCAGATGCAGGGGTTGTGCGCATCAAAGGCACGAAAAAAGCGCTGGTGGTTAAAACCGACTGCAACGGCCGCTATGTGCACCTCAATCCCCGCAAAGGCGGTCAGATTGCCGTTGCTGAAGCGGCGCGGAACGTTGTTTGCTCCGGTGCCAAACCGCTGGCCGTAACCAACTGCCTGAATTTCGGCAACCCCTACAAGCCCGAAGTGTACTGGGTTTTCAAAGAAGCGGTAGGGGGCATGGGGGATGCCTGCCTTGCCCTGAGCACGCCCGTAACCGGCGGCAACGTAAGCTTTTACAACGAAAACCCGAAAGGCGCGGTCTTCCCGACGCCGACCATTGGCATGCTCGGCCTCATTGACGACCTCGAAAAGCAGCTCATGACGCCCGGCTACAAAGCTGCGGGCCACGTGGTCTGCTACCTCGGTGCTAAACGCACCGGCCTTGGCGGCTCCGAATACCTGAGCTGGAATCACGGCCTCACTGAAGGGGATGCCCCCGAATTCGACCTCAGCTATGAAACCCGCTTTCAGGCTTTCCTGCTTGAGGCCATCCGCGGCGGCCTGCTGCAGTCGGCCCACGACTGCTCTGACGGCGGTTTGGCCACAAGCCTCGCCGAGAAAAGCATTTTCTCCGGCATAGGCGCCGAAATCGATCTGTCTGCCCTTCAGGCCTACTCCGGAAGCGATGTGCGCGAATGCCTGTTCAGCGAGGCACAAAGCGGCGCCGTCGTGAGCGTAGCCGAAGACAAGCTTACAGCCCTCATTAAAGCCTCAGAAGATGCGGGCATTGCCTGTATCCGCTTAGGCCTTACCGGCGGGGAGGCACTGAAGATAGATAAGCTGATCGCAAAAGCCGTTTCAGCAATCGGGCTTGTGTATGAAGAAGCCATACCTGCGAAAATGAACAGTACTGCTGCAGCTGTCTGATTTTCGATCTACAGGTTTTCTAATAAAAAAAAGCCTGAAACGGTACTTCAATACCGGTTTCAGGCTTTTTTTATGCTCAGTGGTTTCCGGAGTCGGTTCAGGTCAGGCTGCAGCAGGCTGTGCGGGAGTAACACAGCTGATTCCCAAATCTAAGGGCACAGGAGGTGTTATTTAGGGTTTATAAACTTCGTAATCACCCATAGAACAATCATCCGCCAAACGGCACTACCGTAATCACGCTCGAGATACCGGTGCGGCTGCCGAAGATGCCAATGCCGCCTTCCACGTTCCAGAGGATGTTGTCGATCTGCCCGGGCGACTGATTCGGGCCGCCGCCCTGCAGGCTGAGCGTGCGCACGTAGTCGTAGAGGTTGGTGTCGAGGGCGTAGAACGCGACTTCATTCGGGCCGAAGTAAGCGATGGAAATCCAGGGGAGGGTGAGGGTGATGGTGTTATCGTCGTTTATTTCGTAGTTGCCCTCGTTGATGATAGGGGAAGACACCCGCAGAAACTGATCCGGATTTTCTTCCTCGAAAAAGCCGGCGTAGAAGGGCGTGAGCAGCTCCGGGTCGGGCTGCAGGGCCAGGGTTGAGGCGATGTAGTAATTCTGCCGCCCGGGGTACACGCTGATGGTGAAGGTCGGCTCGTACTGCACAGGACCCTGATACACGAAGGTGTCGCCGTTGTCCGAAACGAGTTCGAAGCCGCCGGGTACGAAGGTGCGGGCGCGCAGTTTGGGCGCGGCATCCGGGTTTTCGCGCACTTCGAGGCGGTAAACCCGGCCCGGCTGCACGAGCGTGGTGTCATCCTCCGGCAGGTAAATACCCCGCTGATCGCTCTCGGCGTAGGTGAAGGTTTGGGTAACGGCGCCGGCATCGTCGGTGAGCAGCACGCGCAGGTCGAGTCCGGAAAGCGCTGCTGCCTCAAAGCTGTAAAATTCATCGAAGGGCAGGGTGCGCGACAGCCGGATTTCCGGCAGCGGCTCCCCGGCAGTCAGAAATGCCTCGACCACCATCTGCTCCTGAAAAGAATCCTGTTTGTAGGGATCGCAGCCGGAAACGAGCAGGGCGCTCATCATCATCCAAAATAAAAGAAAACCTGCGGAACCCGGGCCGGCTGCAAGGCGCCGGGGTTGGGGGAAGGAAGCGCTCATCATCATAGAAAAACCAAAAAAACTGTTAGAAATTGACGGTGTAGGTCACGGAGGGGAGGATGGGCAGCATCTGCACGGTTACGCGCTGCACGGGGTTTTCGTCGAAATCGAACTGATAGAACCACACGTTGCGGCGCGAGTACAGGTTGATAATTTGCAGCTGCAGCTCGGAGTCGCCGAGGTCGAAGAAACGGCCGTAGCGCGTAAAGCCGACATCAAGGCGGTGGTAGGCGGGCAGGCGGGAGGCGTTCACGCGGCCCACGATGATGGGGTTGTCGGGCTCGGAGCCGAAGGGGTTGTTGATCTGCGTACGGCCCAGCGGCTCGGTGTAGGTCTGCCCGGTTGCGTAGCCGAACACCACGGTGCTCATCCATCGGGTGCTCAGGCGGTAGTTGGCCACCACGCTCAGGTCGTGAATGCGGTCGAATTTGGGCGGGAAGAAGTTGTTGTCGTTGAATTCCGGGAACTTGCGGCGGGTCGTTCCCCAGGTGTAGCCCACGAAACCGGTGAGCTTGCCGCGGTTGCGCTGTGCCAGCACTTCCACCCCGTAGGCGAAGCCCTCACCGAAGCGGAACAGCTCGCTGTATTCCAGCCCGGCGGTATCGGGGATGCGCGGATCGAATTCGAACAGCTGCCGCATGCTGCGGTAGAAGCCTTCCAGCTCGAACGACCAGGTGCTGTTCGGGTTCCATTTGGCACCAAGCATGAACTGATCGCCGTAGGCCGGGGCGACGCCCTCATCGGTGAGCAGCCACACATCAAAGCCGGAAAAAGCCTCGTTGGTGATCAGCGATTTGAACTGATGGTAGCGGCCGGCGGCGGTCTGCAGCCGGAGTTGTTCGGTAGGCCGGTACTCCAGCTGCGCCCGCGGTTCGGCCCGGAAGAAGTTGCCGCTCGTGAAGTAGCTTGCCCGCGCACCGCCAAGGAAAGTCCAGCGCGGGGCAAAGCGCCAGCGGTCCTGTATATAAAAAGTGAAGTAGTCGGAGGTGAGGTCGGGCGACTGCGTGACGTTGCCGTCGAAGCGGTCCTGAAGCGTGAACAGCAGCGTGCCGGCCCACAAGCCGGATTTCACGGTGTGATTGCCGTCGGGCGTCCATTCGATGTCGGCTTTCACCGAGAAATCGTTGACCGTGTTTTTGCGCTCAAAAACGGTGCCGCCGAACTCGAAGCGCGGCTCGTTGAAATAGCGGGAGCCGGTGAAGGTAAGCGTGCCGAAAGTGCTGCCGGAGAGAATCCGCCGCCAGGTGAGGCTCCCGGTGATGTTGCCGTAAAACAGGTTCAGCAGCAGGTCGTCGGAGGCCGGAAAAACGACATCATCCAGGCCGGTGTAGAACGAAAGGCTGAGGCGGTCGCGCTGACCCAGGTCGTAATTTATTTTGGCGTTGGCATCCACAAAGTAGAAGCTGCGCGGGATGTTATCGACAGAGCCGCGCAGGGCCCAGAGCAGGGGCTCAAGGGTGGAGCGGCGGAGGGCGAACATGTAGGAGCCGCCCTCGAAGGGGCCTTCAAACGAAGCCCGGGAGGAAAGCAGGCCGACCGAAGCCGTGCCGGAGCGCTGCCGCCGGTTGCCGTCTTTGTTGTAGATATCGACCACCGAGCCGATGCGTCCGCCGTACTCCGCCGGGAAGCCGCCCTTGAACACGCGCACATCCCGGATGGCATCGGGGTTAAAGGTCGAGAAGAAGCCAAAAAAGTGGGTCGGGTTGTACACGGTGGTGTTATCGAGCAGAATCAGGGTCTGATCGGGGGTGCCCCCGCGGATGTACAGACCCGAGGAAAAATCGGAGGCCGACGTAATGCCCGGCAGCAGCTGAATGCTCCGGAACACATCCGCCTGCAAAACGGCCGGGGTGTCGCGGATCAGCTGCGTACTCACGGTGGTGACGCCAACCGACTGCCGCTGCTCGAGATCGAAGAACTCGGAAGTGAGGGTAACATCATCAAGTTCGACCCCGCTTTCAGTGAGTTCGGCATCGAGCCGCAGGGTTTCGCCCGCACTGACGCTGATTTCCCGCCGCATGTCCCGGAATCCGATGAAGGAAATAACGACCGTATAGGTACCCTCGGGGATGCGGGTGAGGGTGTAGAAGCCGGCGCTGTTGCTCGAAGTGCCGAGGCTTGTGCCTTCCAGGATGATGTTGGCGCCCCAGATGGCTTCGCCGGTGCGGGCTTCGGAGACCAGGCCGTTCAGGGTGGCAAAACTGAGTTCATCTGAGTGAACACTGCCGGTATCCGAAGCGGAAGCCTGAACTGTATGGAAGGCCGTCATCCCCCATAAAAACAAAAGAATACCGGTCAGTAAGCGGGTATGCGGGAAAAAGGCTGTCTGGTAAGATTGAATAAACTTCATTAATTAAGTAAGAGAAGAAAATGAGAATATGGTGCTGCGGATAGTCAGACCGCAATGCTGCAAAGGTGCTGAAGCTGAGGGATGAGAAGGGCTTCAGCCATAATCAAACAGCGATCTTTTACGTTTCGGTCGCACACTTGTTCCTGAATTTTGAAAGCTGAGAAAGCTAAACAACTGCTGCGCACAGAAATGGTAGCCTAAGGGATTTATCTGCAAAAAAAGCCGAAGCCAAACGCTCTGTTGCTTTTCTTCGTTTTTTCTGATTCATTGCCTTAACTTAGGATAAAAAGCTTCGTGTAAAGAAACATTGGCCTTACCGTTGTGAAATAAACCGGCCGATGTTCCTTTCACTGAACTGACTTTAAAAATTTTGCCATGTACGCCAAGCAAAGAAAATACTTTTTTACCGGATCGCTGCTGATGCTGATCCTCTTTAACGCCATGTTGTATTTTGATGAGCCGCAGGGCGAAGCATCAGATACAACCAGGGTGCAGTCGCCGCAAAGCGGCGTTATTTATGTAGTTCAGGTGGAGGGCCTTGTTGATAACGGCCTGCACCGCTATATAGAGCGTGGTATCCGGCAGGCGGAGGAAAATGAAGCCGTCGCTTTGGTGCTTCATATGGATACTTTTGGCGGACTTGTGGATGCGGCCGATAAAATCCGCAAGAACCTGCTCGACACCGATATTAAGACCTTCACCTTTATCGACAAAAACGCAGCCTCTGCCGGTGCCCTGATTGCTTTTGCAACGGACATCATTTATATGGCACCGGGTTCTTCTATCGGAGCGGCAACGGTTGTGGACGGCGGCGGTACTGAGGCCAGTGAGAAGATGCAGAGCTACATGCGCGGGCTGATGCGCGCAACAGCAGAGGCAACCGGCCGCAACCCGCGCATTGCTGAAGCTATGGTAGATGAGCGCATTGTGATTGAAGGCATCACCGAAGAAGGGGTACTTGTTACCCTGAGTACCAGCGAAGCGCTTGAGTTCGAAATGATTGAAGGCTCTGCGCGAACCATGTATGAAGCCCTCGCTTCGCAGGGTTGGGAAGCAATGGAAGTTATCTACGTGCAGGAAACGGCCAACGAAATGGTACTGCGTTTTCTCGCCAACCCTGTGATGAGCAGCATGCTGATGCTGATGATGCTCGGCGGCCTGTACTTCGAGCTTCAGTCGCCCGGAGTTGGCTTTCCGGGGATGATGGCCTCCATCGGAGCGATTCTGTTTTTTGCGCCCCTTTATATTATGGGCTTTGCCGAGCCCTGGGAGATCATCCTCTTCTTTGTGGGGGTGCTGTTCATCGTAGTCGAAATATTTATCCTGCCCGGTTTTGGCATACCGGGCATCATCGGGGTCACGCTGCTGTTCTTCAGCCTCGTGGTATCCATGATCGGAAACGTAGGCTTCAGCTTCCCGGAGATGGAGTATATGAGCCGTGCCATTTGGACCATGGCGGTTACCCTTATTTTAGGTATTTTGATGTTATTCTCTCTCGGAAAATATTTGCCACAGAACCGTATGTTTAGCAAACTCATTTTAGTTGAATCGACCAGCAAGGAAAAGGGGTACACTTCTTCCGAAAATAAAGATATCCTGCTGGGTAAAGAAGGTGTGGCTGTAACGGCGCTCCGGCCGTCAGGAATTGCCCTCATCGACGGCGAACGCATTGATGTGGTTTCTCAGGGTGACTTTGTGGAAAACGGCGCACGGGTTGTGGTTACCAATACCAGCTCAAGCCGGGTAATGGTTCGCCGGCTCACCTCCTGATTCACTTCAGAAAGCCGGGTTCTGTAAAAAACACGGCCTGACCGAATGTAACACTATCAACAAAAATGAACCGCCGGTTCGGCTTCGAATCAGCGGTTTATAAATCATCCAACAACGATACCTTAACCTACTATTAAGACATGGATCAAATTTTGCCGCTAATTGTTATCGGTGGTACGCTCATCTTCGTATTCATCTTTTTGTATTACGTACCGCTTGGTTTGTGGATTACGGCTTACTTTTCAGGTGTAAAAGTAGCCATCTTCTCAGATCTTGTGGCCATGCGCCTGCGTAAGGTACCGCCTGCTCCGATTGTTAAAGCAGCGATTACCGCCCACAAAGCTGACCTCCCCCTGAGTGTGTCCAAACTTGAGGCGCACTTTCTTGCCGGAGGAAATGTAAACAAAGTCATTCAGGCCCTTATTTCTGCTGATAAAGCAAATCTCGGGCTTACTTTTGAACGGGCGGCTGCCATTGACCTTGCAGGTCGTGACGTTTTTGAAGCTGTTCAGATTTCAGTAAACCCCAAGGTGATTCAGACCCCGATCATCACCGCTGTTGCCAAAGATGGTATTCAGGTTAAGGTAAATGCACGGGTAACGGTTCGTGCCAACCTCGACAGGCTTGTGGGTGGTGCTACCGAAGAAACCATTCTCGCCCGTGTAGGTGAAGGTATCGTAACCACCGTAGGTTCTGCCGACGATCACAAAAAAGTACTTGAAAACCCCGATCAGATTTCCCGTGTGGTACTCGACCGCGGTCTTGACAGCGGAACGGCTTTTGAAATTCTCTCTATCGATATCGCCGATGTGGATGTCGGTAACAACATCGGTGCTGCGCTGCAGATTGATCAGGCTGAAGCCGATCTGAAAGTAGCCCGCGCGAGAGCGGAAGAACGCCGCGCGATGGCGGTTGCTGCCGAGCAGGAAAACAAAGCCAAGATTCAGGAAATGCAGGCCCGCGTTGTGGAAGCTGAGGCTGAAGTACCGAAAGCCATTGCAGAAGCCTTCAGAAGCGGAAACCTGGGTATCATGGACTATTACAACATGAAGAACATCATGTCTGATACCGAAATGCGTCAGTCCATCGCCAAAGGCACCGACGCAACCGACAAAATTGATGACGAGCCGCGCCGCAAGAAATAAGCCGCGAAACGCATCATCCGAAAAATCAAAAAAAGCCGGTTCCTGTTTGGGAGCCGGCTTTTTTATTTCCGGTTTGAATCAGAAGAAACAGCCCGAAAGGTACAGAGGCGCAGCGCAAATCCCGCGTTTGCATGCCGTTCGAAAATCCTTTAGTTTTAAGGGTGATGATTTGGATGCCTGATCAAACCCTGAATTCAACTGCGGCGAAAGTTATGACAAGTAAGTATTTTGCTTTTTTTATGGTGATGATGACCTGCCTTGCAGCCGGCTGCGGCGGCATAACGGACGCAGAGGAACAAAGCCCGTGGCTAAACAGAGAAGCTGAGCTGCTCGAACATAACCGGCAAAAAATTACCATTGAGGAGGGCCTTTCGGGTACCATGCTCCGAAGGGAAGGCGACTGCATGCGGGGGCCCGGTCCCGGGGAGAGCACCTGTATCCTGTACCCGGTACCCAAACGCATCAAGATTTTTGAATACACCCACATCTCGCAAACCTCCCGCGAAATTGGTCAGTACTACACCCGGGTTGATACCAAGCTGATCGCAACGGTGCAGTCCGACGGCGAAGGCTTTTTCCAGATCCCGCTGCCAGCCGGAACCTATTCGGTTTTTCCTGTTTCCGAAGACGGCAGGTACATCGTAACCGGCGCTGACGGACAGGGCGGGCTAAACCCGCTTGTAGCAGAGGAGGGGGAAGTGCCGCACTATCGCCTCATCCATAACCGTGCTGCATTTTAATTAATTGAAAGCAGCTAAGGCGAACACGGCAGGGTGGCTTAGTTTACATCGGGGGATGGCGCTGCTGCAAAACAGCCGGAGTCAAAAATAAGGGGGAATACTGCAACCGATTCGCATCCATTCGATGAGGAGATAAAAAAGATGACCTCTGCTTTAGGGGTGAAATGTATCAATCCGCAGAGCGGGGCCGGTAACCGTTTAGAACTTGCCGCACACGAACTTCCTGTATTGATAAATAAACCATTAGGCCTTAATTTACCGGGCTTGTATGAATCACATGTCCTCAAAGCGTACCTGATAGTATCAACTGAGGAAAACCTTCAAATAGTAACTTAAACAGGAATACACGTGGACTTTTTATTTCTTACACCTTTGGCTGCAATAGTTGCACTTGTAGCAGCCTTCATCCTGGCTAAAAGCGTGCTGAGTGCCCCAACGGGGGATGCAAAAATGAACGACATCGCTGATGCCGTAAAAGAGGGTGCCAATGCCTACATGAACAGGCAGTACACAACCATTACCTACGTAGCTGTTGCAATTATTGCCGTTTTTGCCCTTATCGCCTTCTCACAGGAAGGCAATGCAGCAATTACCTGGTGGTGGACAACCATCGGATTTGCGGTTGGTGCGCTTTTTTCTGCCCTTAGCGGGTATGCCGGTATGAGCATCGCGGTTCGCTCCAACATCCGTGTGGCTGAAGCTGCCAAATCAGGCCTTCCCGGCGCACTTAAGCTCGCCTTTAACGGCGGCGCAGTTTCCGGTCTTGCCGTTGCCGGCCTTGCACTTCTGGGCGTTGCAGGCTTTTTCTATTTGTTCGACAGCGTACTCGGTCTAGCCGATCCGGTAAATCCGCTCGTAGGTTTTGCATTCGGCTCCTGCCTTATTTCTCTCTTTGCCCGTGTGGGCGGTGGTATTTACACCAAAGCTGCCGACGTAGGTGCTGACCTTGTTGGTAAGGTTGAAGCCGGTATTCCTGAAGATGACCCCCGCAACCCTGCCGTTATCGCTGATAACGTGGGCGACAACGTAGGCGACTGTGCCGGTATGGGCGCTGACCTTTTTGAAACTTATGCCGTTACCGTAATCGGTGCGCTGCTGCTCGGTTACCTGCTCCCTGCTGAGCAGGTCGTTACGGCGTTTGTGACCTACCCGCTTTACCTGGGTGCCTTTGCCCTTATGGCAAGTATCGTTTCTGTTTTCTTTGTGCGAATGGGCAAAGACAACAACATTATGAACGCCCTTTACAAAGGCATGTATGCAAGTGCCGCCATCTCTATTATCGGTTTTGCGTGGATCACGCACACCATCTTTGGAGGTTACAGTTTTGAAACTATGGCACACCTCACCAATGCCCCGACGCACTGGCTTGATCTGTTTTATTCAACCCTTGTGGGTATTCTGGTTGTAATTGGTCTCATCCACATCACCGAATACTACACCGCTACCCGTTTTAGCCCGGTTCGTAAGATTGCCAAATCGTCTGAAACAGGTTCTGCTACCAATATTATCAGCGGCCTTGCTGTGGGTATGGAAAGCACGCTTTACCCGACCATCGTGCTGGTTCTTGCGCTGTTCTTGAGCTTCACCTTTGCCGGTATTTATGGTATTGCCGTGGCAGCCGTTGCCATGCTTAGCGTAACCGGTATGATTATCGCCATGGATACCTACGGACCGATTACCGACAATGCCGGTGGTATCGCTGAAATGAGCAACCTGCCGGAAAGTGTGCGCGAAAACACCGATGCCCTCGATGCAGTCGGAAACACCACAAAAGCCGTAACCAAAGGCTACGCAATTGGTTCAGCCGCTCTTGCCGCGCTCGTACTTTTTGCCGACTACATCCTGAATCTGGAAAAAGCCGGTTACACGGATGCCTTTGCACTGAACGATCCTATCGTGCTCACCGGCCTGTTTATCGGTGCCATGCTGCCGTTCCTGTTCTCTTCTTACCTGATGGAATCTGTAGGTAAAGCTGCCGGTGCCGTTATCGAAGAAGTACGCCGTCAGTTCCGCGAAATGCCGGGTATTATGAAAGGTGAAACCCGCCCCGACTACGGTGCCTGTGTAGATATCGTAACCAAGTCAGCCCTTAAGGAAATGGTAATTCCCGGTCTGCTCGCCGTTTTCGCGCCGCTGATTGTCGGCTTCCTGTTTGGCCCCCTTGCCCTCGGCGGACTCCTCATCGGTGTGATTGCATCCGGTCTGATGATGGCCCTGATGATGTCCAATGGTGGCGGTGCCTGGGATAACGCCAAGAAGTACATCGAAGACGGAAACCACGGCGGCAAAGGCTCCGAAGCCCACGCTGCTGCCGTAGTTGGTGACACCGTTGGTGACCCCTACAAAGACACCGCCGGCCCGTCCATCAACCCGCTGATCAAGGTAATCAACACCATTGCGCTGATCTTTGCCGGCCTGATTGCATCCGTTGGCGGCATCCTGCTCTAAGCAGCAGCAACAGTAGTATCTTTTTGAAAGCCGGGAATCTGCACAGTGTGCGGGTTCCCGGCTTTTTTTGTGGGATGGAAGATGGAAGACGGCGGACCGCGGACCGCAGACCGGGGAATTGCCGAACCTCGGCACCATACCCTTTGCGCCCTTTGCGACACCCTTCGCGCACTTCGTGGTAAACCCAGCTTTCGTGTTTAAACGCAAAGTGCGCGAAGGTTTACGCAAAGTGCACTAAGAGAATGAGGATTGATCAAATTTGACAGGCTGCCCACACAAACGATAACTTCCCCCGCCAAAAGCTAAAAGCTAAAAGCTAAAAGCCAAAAGCCAAAAGCCAAAAGCCAAAAGCCCCCCATACTATTTCCCCAAATTATCCGTATATTA
>JAFIET010000152.1 GCA_020832405.1 Balneolales bacterium | reverse complement strand
GTAGTGGCCTTTAATGCCGAGGGTATCCGGACCATAGTAAAACACGGCTATAACGGCTGGCTTGCAGCGTTTGACGGGGTGCCGGAAGACAATCTGGCTGAAATGGTGATGTCGGTTTACAACAAGCCGAATCAGCAGATCAAAGAAAACGCTGCGAATGATGTACGCACAACCTACTCAATGGCGGCCAATCAGAAGAAGCTTGAGGAAGTTTATCTGAGACTGCTTTAGCAGCTTTCAGCCTGAAAGCCAGCGGTAGCGGCAGCAAAGCAGGCGTTCTTTCAGGCCTGCAATCAGGGCACTGATACCGGCCCTGGCGCCACGCATCTGTTTCCCGAACAGTCCTGATCTGAAACGCACACGCAGCTGCTGCCGGGAGGCGCAACCGCAGTGAAAAACAGAATTGTAAAAAAGAATTGATTCAATATTTTTATTCGTAACTTTGGCGGGGAGATATTCAGGTTTAATCGAAAAAGAACCCGCATTTACACACGTACACGTACACCTAAACGTAAATAAAAACAGAAACGCTAAAAACCGCTGAAGGCCTGCGTTTCCGAACTTAAAAAAGACGGTCTCATCAAAGCCTGTTCATGGAGAAAACAGAAGGCCGTGATATCGTAACATCTTTCCGCTGTCCGCAGCTGCCGCTGAGCAGCAAATGAACTTAGCCGTTTTTTACCGGTACCCCCGTTTACCGTATTCCCCTCAGAAAAAACCATTACCCCTTGCCTGACAGGCCCTTTTTAAGATGCCTGCGTATGCTGATCTGAAATTACGCTATGACTGCCTATTCCGCGCATTAGTACTCCGCCGGGCTTAAGCAGCCAATGCAAAGAACCCCAAAAAGCTGTATGATTAATGATTGAAATATACCTGATGATATTAGTGGTGATCTCACTAATCGTCTTCAAGCTGAAAGCCGGTAAAGACCGTAGGCTGTTTAACATCATTCTGCTTGCCTTCGGACTGAGGCTGTTCGTTCTCATCTTTGAGTTTTACATCTATCCGGGTCTGCCGTATCTCACGGCTCCTGATTCGGAGCGTTTCCATGAAAACGGCATTGAATATGCGCAGTATCCGCTGTCGTATCTGCTGTTTCCACCCTATCCTTCGGGTTCTGAGCTGTACTCCTACTGGCTGGGTATTGTGTACGCCCTGCTGGGCTTTGAAAGCGATCTGCTGGCGCGGGCGGTGAATGTCTTTTTGGGGGTGTTAACCATTTTTAATGTGTATCAAATCAATCAGATTCTCTGGGGACGAACCATTGCGCTTCAGAACACCCTGCTGATGGCCATTTTCCCGCTGCTGGTAATCTATTCGCAGGATCTGTTGCGGGAGTCGTTTGTGGTTTATTTCCTCTCGCTGGGCATACGGCATTACTGCAGCTGGTACCGTAACTCAAACTGGGTAAATCTGGTACTGGCGGTTACCGCCATTGTACTCAGCGCCGCCTTTCACGTCGGGGCCTTGCTGAGCCTGGTAGCCATCGGTCTGTATAATTTCTGGTATGCTATCCGGCAGATTATGAGCGGGCAGTTTGTCGGGCTTATTAAATCGATTGTGGCGATTCTGGTTATCGGTCTTGGACTTGCGTATATCAATGCTACTGGCTGGGGACTCTCAGACCTGGGCGGTGAGGGTGCCCTGCAGGAATTCGGGGTTGAAGAGCTGATTGAAAGGCGCGGCTCGGGCTCTGCAATCGAAGGCCGGGCTACCTACCTTCAGGGCCTTACCGCTACCACACCTACCGATGTAATCCTTCAGACCCCCATCCGCCTGGTGTATTTTGCCCTTGCACCTTTCCCCTGGATGATCAGATCAGCATGGGATCTTGTCGGGCTTTTTGATTCCCTGCTCTACTTCCTCATCATTCTGGGCATTTTCAGATCATGGAAGGTGATTAAACGTGACCCGCTGAAGGTGATTCTGGTTCTGATGATTATCGCTATGGCCCTCACCTTTACCTGGGGGGTAACCAATTACGGTACCGGTATGCGGCACCGGGCGAAAATTGTGATTCTTGCCATAAGTCTTGCCCCGCATTTGTGGCCGATCCGGAAACTGTACTATAACCGCTACATCAAAAAATACGAGGTGAAGCTTAAACGGATTAAGGTTGCCGATTAGGTGCCCCAATCAGGCTTCTTCATCTCCACCTCAACCCGCGCTCGTATTTCAACACAATTCAACCAAACAGCTGTAGAAGCCGTGCTTGCAGGCCCGGGGTTCTGCGTTCTGTAAGCGCCCTCTCAACGGCGTTAAGCCATAAGCCTTAAGCCCTCCGAATCCTGAAAAAGAAAATCTTATTTATTGCCGGAAACTGCCGCTCCCTGATTGCCAACCGGGGCGACCTCATTCAGGAGATGAAGCGGCGGGGTCATGAGGTTTCGGCCCTTGTGCCGGCCTATGATTTTATGCCGGAAATCGAAGTCCTCGGCATTCCGTACCGGAAAATTAGCATGAGCCGCTCGAGCATAAACCCCATTCAGGAGCTGCAGAGCCGGCGGGAGCTTAGGCGCGTGATTGCGGAGCTGCAGCCTGACCTTGTTTTTGCCTACACCATCAAGCCGGTTGTTCAGGGGGTGTCTGCAGCCCGCAAGGCCGGGGTACCGAAGGTGTTTGCCATGATAACCGGTATGGGCTACCTCTTCACCGGGGAAAGCCTCAGGCAGCGGCTGCTGCGGCAGCTTGCCGTGCGCATGTACAAAGCCGCGCTGAAGCAGTGCGACGGCATCTTTTTCCAGAACCCCGACGACATCAGCCTGTTCTGCGAACTGGGTATCGTTGCATCCGGGAGTCCGGTGCACATGACCAACGGCTCCGGCGTGAGCCTGAGCAGCTTCCCCCGCAGGCCGCTGCCCGGGGAGGCTACGGGTGAGGTTGAGGGTGAGGCTTACCGTCGGGGATCTGAAGGGCAAGCGGAAGGCGGGCGGGTGCTGACTTTTCTGATGATTGCCCGGCTGCTGCAGGATAAAGGGGTTGCAGAGTTTGTGGAAGCAGCACGGATGCTGAAGGCAACCTACGGGGAGCGGGTCCGGTTTCAGGTAGCAGGCCCCTACGACCCCAACCTGCCGCATGCGGTGAGCCGTGAGCAGTACGACAGCTGGCTGCAATCTGCGGAAGTACACTTTGCAGGCCATCAGGCCGATGTGCTGCCCTGGCTTGCCGGCTGCGATGTGTACGTGCTGCCCTCCTACCGGGAAGGCACCCCGCGCTCGGTACTGGAAGCCATGGCAACCGGCCGGCCCATCATCACAACTGACGCCCCCGGCTGCCGCGAAACCGTACAGCACGGCCGCAATGGCTACCTCATCCCCCCCCGAAGTACCCAACCCCTGGCCGACGCCATGAAACGCTTCCTCGAAAACCCAGCCCTCATTGCACAAATGGGCGAAGAAAGCTACCGCATGGTTCAGGAAAAATATGAAGTCGGCAAGGTGAATGCAGGCATTTTAGAAGTAATGGGGCTGGATTGATTGGCTGTTGGCTTCGCCGACCGGGGACGGCTTTTGGCTGTTAGCTGTTAGCTGTTAGCTGTTAGCTGTTAGCTGTTGGCTGTTAGCTTTTGGCTGTTGCCGGATGTATAGGTTCACGCCATCAACCCCTAAACCACCC
>JAFIET010000151.1 GCA_020832405.1 Balneolales bacterium | reverse complement strand
TTTAATTACGGATTTAAACTAAGGATATTGAATTCAAAATATGTCTCATTATATTCAATTTTTTCCTCACAAAGTTTTAATATCATCTCAACCCGTATATGCTCCCTTCAATACTCCTTTCCCTGATATGGGCAGCCATTGCCGGACCGCTGCAGTTTTTTCAGGCCGGTCAATACCCTGAGTACATCATCAAGCATTACACTACAAGAGACGGGCTGCCCCTTAACTCTGTGAGCGGGATCGTACAAAAGGGCAACGGTTTTATATACATGGCCACGCTTGATGGCCTGGTACGTTACGACGGATACGAATTTAAAATATTTACCGCGGTTGATTATCCGGAATTAAGCAGCAACAGGATTAAGAACATCGGTATTGACGATAACGGCCTGCTTTGGCTGGGCACTACTTACGGAATTGTCTCATCATTCGACGGCAAAGAGTTTCGCATCTTCAACCCGGACGAGCCAAACCCCTTCCTGCTACATAACCGGATATTACCGCAGTTCAGTGCACTTGGTACAGAGCTCGGAAAAATCATGGACGTTTCCCATACTTCCGTGAGCACCTATTCACTGCCGGATACTGAGAGCGAGCTTGAAATTGATATCAACACCGTACGTATAGACGGACAAGTTGTACTTGAAGACCCGCAGATCATGGGCGCTTTTTATGATCAGGAGGGCACGATTTGGGTCTATACCTACAACACAGGCCTTTTCCAGATCAAGCGCAGTCCTGTTCGGAATATCTCGCAATTTCAGTCCGTCGCGGTTCAGAATATTTACTCTGTTATTGAGCTGCCCGGTGGCGACATCATGGCGGGCAATCTGATTGACGGCACCATGCACTTTACCGAATCGGATGTAAGGGTTAGCAGGGTTGATTTCGGCGACTTCCGGATGGACAGAAGCCGCTTTCTTTTTTATGATGAGCAGGAAGATCAGCTGTACAAATCCCTATTCAGCCCCGGGCTATGGATGTATGAAAACAACGCATGGGTACATCAGGATTGGTTCAGAGCTTTTTTCCCCGGTACCGATTCCCGTGTTGATGTTATGTATCGCACAAACAACGGTATGTTACTGCTGGGCTCTCCGGCCGGAATGCTGGTTAAAGAACAGCAGGATTTCAGGCTGTTTGAAGAGCTGACCGGGCGGAACTTTAAATTTGTGCGGGTAATAAGGGAGCTTAGCGATGGTACTCTTCTGCTGGGAACCAACGGTTTTGGGCTGTACCGGGTAAACCCGGACTTCAGCTGGCAGCGATACACCACAGCTGACGGCCTGATCAGCAATTTCATCCGTGACATCTACCCTGAAACCAATCAGGAAATCTGGCTTGCAACGGAAGACCGCGGACTCAACTTTGTAAGCTTTGAAGGTTCGGGGGAAATCAGCAGTACCGGAATAACGACACAAAACGGATTGATGAGCAACGCGCTGCACCGCATAATTCCGGATGATTACGGCTTTATCTGGATAAACTCAAACGGCGGCATCATGCGGATTTCTTTAATGCAGCTGCAGTCCTTTATGCGGGGGGAGTTGCCCGCACTTACTCCCCTCAAACTTAATGAGCTCAGTGGTCTTGAAAATCGGGAGGGTAACGGAGGGGTAGGCAATGCCGGTTTGCAGCTTCGTAACGGCCTGATTGTTTTCCCGAATCAGGCCGGGCTTGTCGTAGTAAACCCCTCGGAATTGCGCCAAAAAACCACGGTCTTTACAAGTTTACCGGTAGTGGATCGTATCGAAACCGCATACGAAACAAGAAGAACCAGAGCCGGCGATGCTATCGGGCTACAGCCGGGCGAGCGTGATTTTCGCATCCACTTCACCCTGCCTAATTTCAAAAACCCGGATGCCATGATTTTCAGCTATCAGCTGATTGGTTTTGACCGGGCGCCGCAGCTTGCCGGCAATAAACGAACTGCATTTTACACCAACGTGCCTGCAGGCAATTACCGCTTCCGCGTAACAGCTTCGGGCTTCGACGGATATAATTCTGCGGCAGAGATACCGCTGACCGTTCCGTACTTTTTCTACGAAACCACCCTGTTTTTCTTTTTCAGCGGTATGGCTTTACTCGCGCTGCTTGGCGGGGCTTACAAACTCAGGGTAAAATCGATTCAGGAGAGAGAACAGTATCTCCAACGCAGGGTTGAAGAGCAAACCCGGGAGCTGAATAAGGCCTCAGCTGAAGTGAGGAAAGCCGCTCAGGCGCGCAGCCGGCTGTTCACCAGCATCAGCCATGAGCTCAAAACGCCGCTTTCTCTGATCAACGGGCCGCTTGCTGAAATAAAGCAGCATCCGGCCATGGTTCAGGATCCTAAACTACAGGACTATCTCGATGTTATGCAGGATAACAGCCATCGCCTTACCAACCTTGTTGACCAGATCCTGCAGGTTACAAAACTAAATGCCGATGCTCTAACACTCAGGATTACCAGAGAAGACCTCGTTTCTCTCACACGCTCCGAAATGGCCCGGCTTTCTGAGCTGTGCAGCAGGAAAAACATCACGCTTAAACTCAAAGCCCATCCGGCATCCATTGTGCTGTTTATGGATACCGGCGTATGGGAGCGTATTTTAACTAACCTGATCTACAACGCCCTGCGCTACTCACCGGAAACGGGTGAAATTCTGGTTCAGATCAGGCAGGATGAATCTCATGTAATATGTACTGTTTCTGATGAAGGGCCCGGCATCTCACCATCCGACCTGCCGCATGTTTTTGAGTATTTGTATCAGGGCAAGGAAGATCAGAACACGGAAGGCACCGGCATCGGGCTTTATCTGGTGAAAGAACTTACCGGGCGGCTGGGCGGAAAAATTACCGCCCGTAATACGCCCGGCGGCGGCGCGGTATTTGAGATCACGCTTAAAACAGGGGCCGGCCATCTGAATCCCGGCGACCTTGCGGAGCACACCGATCCTGAAGAAAACCACGAGCCCCTTTCTTCCGAAATACAGGATACAAACCGGAATGAGGAGCTGGTCACCTACGTATTCCCGGCCGCGGCGGTACCTGAAACCGAAAGCGAATCGGAAATTCCTGCCGAAAAGAAAACTATAACCAGTGCAAAAAAGCCGGTGATTCTGCTTACGGAAGACAATCGTGATTTCCGCATGTTTCTCGCTGCTGCCCTTTCAGATCATTTTGAAGTGCATCAGGCAGCCAACGGGCTTGAAGCTTTACCGCTGCTGGAAAAGAAAAAAACCGACCTGCTGATCTCAGACGTAATGATGCCTGCAATGGACGGCATCACCCTGGTACGCAGGGTTAGAGAAATGCCGGCTTTCAGCACTATGCCTGTACTGTTTATTTCAGCCAAAGACGAGCTGGAGGATATCGAGCTGGGGCTTTCCAGCGGAGCCGACGTGTACCTCACAAAACCTGTAAACCCGGATATGATCCGTAAACAGATTTACGCCATGTTGCGCCGGGAAAAACTGATACAGCACATCTCAGCCTCTGCAGAAACCCAACCCGAGGCCTCCGAAACTCAGCCCTCCGGAATCAGTCCGAATAAAAACGGGAGCCCGCCTAAACTCCTTTCTGAGGAAGATGCAGCCTTTGAGAAAAAAGTGAAGGAACTCATCCTGAGGCATCTGGGCAATACCAGCCTGA
>JAFIET010000150.1 GCA_020832405.1 Balneolales bacterium | reverse complement strand
AATATACGCATAAACTCCAACTATACTATAACAAAGTTAGTGCCATTACTCTCAAGAGGGGAATTATGCGCTCCGTGGCATTTTGATACTTCGTGACAAGAAAGGCTGCGGTTGTTTCGGTGTAAATGCTCCCATGCTTTACCCTTCAAATAAATTGTTAAGTATCGGCCCGCCCCGTCATCCCAAAAAAATCCCGGGAATCTAAAAAATGTATCCCAAAAATCCCGGCTACACCAGTTCCCGGATGCCGGCTCCGAAATACCGCATGCGCAGCCAGAAGCCAAACAAAGGGTCGGTGAAGCGGAGGTCGGACTGCTCACCGGTGAGGAAATCGGCGGCCATGAGCAGGCGGCGGTTTTTGGTGGTGCTTGCCGGCGAGCCGAGGCGGTAGGCCTGCATCACCGGGAGGCTGCTCAGGTGCTGCTCGCCCATCGCGACCGCTTTGAGCAGGTTCAGTTGCGTGATGCTCAGCCCTTCCGCCATTCGGATAAAGGCCCGGCCGTGAAGGGCAAAACACAGCTCCAAAGCTGTCCGAAGCTCCTTTTTGCCGGCCGCTTTGCTGCCGGTGAGCTGCCAAAGATGAAAGCCCAGCTCCTGAAGCAGCCGCGGCTGACCTTCACAAATGCTGCTGAGCTTTTCTGCAATTTTGGGACTGATCTTCTTCCCGCCGGCTTTGAAACGCGCCGACACGTAAGCCGCGCAGCTTTCCGGTGAAAGCGGCTGTAGCGGCATCACCTCCGCGAAGCGGTAAAACGCCCGCGACGGACGCTCAAACTCCTGCACAAATGCGGGTCCGCCGCTGCCCGTGAACAGGTAGCTTGCCTGCCTGTGGTTCTGCCACACGGCACGGACCCGGCGTTCAAAGTGGGAGCCTCTTTCAAGCTGCGCAAAGCGCTGAAAATCAGGTACATAAATGAGGAAGCGTTCACCCGATTCGGTCGCCAGCATTTCGGGCAGGTTCAGGACTTCATCGGGGTGCTGCTGTAGCCGTTTGCGGTCGAAACGGAGTTCGGCAGTAGCTTCAGGGTCAAGATATGGGGAAGCGTTTGGCAGGTGCCGGCGCGCCAGCTCCAGGCGCTGGGCGGGCTCAGGGGAGGCTGCTTCGAGTACCCGGCCGGCAAAGTGCGCGAGGAAATCAGCCGGCTCCTGTGCGGCAAAAAGGTCGGCCGTTAGGCATCTGAAGGCGGGGTCATCTTTCACGAGCATCCGCATAGCAGCAGCGGCAAGCCAGCTCTTCCCCCAGCCCGGCGGTGCGGAAATTACGGCATGGTGTCCGTTTTGCAGCAGGCTCACAAGCGCGCGCAACTCCTCATCCCGCCCGGTAAAATACCGGTTCCGGAAAGGGGCGTCGAACAAAAAAGGCGCTTGCGAAGGCGGCATAAACAGGCCGGAAGTTTATTCAGGGTTAGTAACCATCACCCTAAAAATACACTTTTCCCTTTAAGGGAGAAGGCCAATACCCGCAAATTTCCTGATTCCGGTGCGGGCAGGGCAATTATTTACGGATGGGGTTCAGGCGCGACAAAAAGGAAGGGGCCGGGTCGGGGAAAACGCCCTCGTGAACCGAGCGGATATCCTCAACCGATACAAAGGCGTTGGGGTTGTGCTTCAGCACGATGTTCTGCACCTTTTGGAGGTCTTTCCGCTTGAAGATGGTTAGGATGAGGCGCACCTGACCGGAACGGCCGGTCGCGCTCACCGTTGTGGCGCCGTACTTGTTTTCGCGCAGTACATCGGTGAGTTCGGTGGCATCTTGCGCGGTGATGATGCGCATACAGAGCATGCCCATTGCGAGCTTGCTTTCAATGTAGATGCCCACATAGTTGCCCATCGAGAAACCGCCCGCAAAAGCGATGAAGGAAACCCAGTTTTCGAGGTTCTGAATGATCTGTGAGATGGCTACCAGCCAGATCAGCGACTCAAAGAAGCCGACAATGGCCGCGAGTTTACGCAGGCTGCGGCTCACAAAAATGATGCGGAGCGTGCCCAGCGACTGATCCACAATACGCGCGAGGAAAATGAGCAGCGGAAGAATAACCCAGGCAAACCAGTCGAAGGTGGCGGTTGCAGCTGCATCGGGCAGCTGCGCTAAAATAAAATCCATGAGAATAAAAGCTTTGAGGAGCAACTAATGTAGAAAATGATCCCTTCACAACAAGCGGAACAAGATGCCCAAAGATACCGCTTATTTACCCCAAGACGGTACTGAATTCACGGATGGAACGCGGATGGGGCGGATCTTCGAACGCGGATTTTCGCGGATTTTTTTAGGGGATGGGGATGGAGGCAGTTCAGGAAACTGAGCCGGGACCAACCCCCTCACCTTTGCGACCCTTCGCGACACCCTTCGCGCCCTTAGCGGTAAAAAAACGTCAGCTGCGGATGGCAGCGAATGAGCCTGCTGTATCCGTTACTTTAGCTTTTAGTTTCACGACGGCTGAGGTGTTATTTTGGGAACCGCTGACCGGTAACGGGTCCGCATCTCTCAAAAGCTGCTCACTTCCTTCGTGCCCGAAAACTGAAAGGGAAGGTTCAGGCTCAGTTACCTTAAATCAGGATATTAAAAACGATGGACCGCTTCCGCAAAATTGATGCGCTTAAATCGAAGCTTGATGCCTACAGGCCGCTTCCGCCGGAGCTTGTACGCAACCTGCGCGATGACCTGAACCTCCGCTGGACCTACCATTCCAATGCCATTGAAGGCAATACCCTCACCCTTAAAGAAACAAAGGTAGCACTGGAAGGCATCACCGTTGGCGGAAAAACCATGCGGGAGCATTTGGAAGCCGTCAATCACCGGGAAGCCATCCATTTTGTTGAAGAGCTGGTTCAGAACAAGGAAAAGCTGACGGAATGGCATATTAAGTCCGTTCATCAGCTCGTTTTGAGAACTATTGATGATGCCCATGCGGGTGTTTACAGGAAAATAAACGTGTTTATTGCCGGCGCTGACCATACGCCCCCTGATGCTTTACATGTGCCGGAGGAAATGAAGGCTTTTATAAGCTGGTATCGGGAGGAAGCCACAAAACTGCACGCGGTTGAGCGGGCAGCAAGGGTGCACAGCGACTTTGTGAAAATGCATCCCTTTACCGACGGAAACGGCAGAACAGCCCGGCTGATGATGAATCTCGAGCTCATGAAATCCGGTTACCCGCCCGCCATTCTGCCCATAGACAAGCGGCTTGCCTACTACGAGGCCCTCGACCTTGCCCACACCAAAGAGGACTTTGAGCCCTTCCTGAAACTCATGATTGAAATTGTTGAGGATGGATTCAGACCTTTTTTTCATGCGCTGGGAATCCGGCCATAAGGGTTAATGGCACGCGGATGGGGCAGATCTCCGAGCGCGGATGTGATAGCAGACCTGACAGGTTTTCAAAACCTGTCAGGTCTTTGCCACGAAGCCCCGATTAAAACCGTTGCGTTTTTTGGGGGATGTGGATGCAGGCAGTTCAGGAAACTGAGCCGGGACCAACCCCCTCACCTTTGCGACCCTTCGCGACACCCTTCGCGCCCTTAGCGGTTAAGCCCGGCTGCCGGTACTTACCACTTCGGCCCGTCTTCCTGATCATCAGGGCCGGGCATCCAATCGCGGTGCAGGGCCTCAAAAGCCTCCGGACCGCCGGCAA
>JAFIET010000041.1 GCA_020832405.1 Balneolales bacterium | reverse complement strand
GTCTGACAACTCTGCCTTTTGTTTTTAAAGGAATTGCACCCAAAGCTGTTCGGCAAATGAGCGCCTTTCGCTGCTGTTTCACAGATTATTTTGGGATTTTTAACGCGGCATGTGTCCGCGGCTGAGCTGCAATTTTCGTACCTTGGCGGAAATTAAAATTAACCAAAGCTTATGTTTCGCGTCGATCACGTTTATCTGTCTGATGATATTGCAACGGCTCAATTTGCCTGTAACCTTACGGCCTGCAAAGGCACCTGCTGTGTGCGGGGTGATGCAGGAGCGCCGGTACGCAGGCAGGAAACGGCTGTACTCCGGAAAGCATGGGAGCTGCTGAAAGATGAGCTCCGGCCACGGGCGCGCGAAGTTGTGGCAGAGAATGGCCTCATTTGGGGAGAAGGCAGCGATATGGAGCTTGCCTGCACAGACGGCGCAGAGTGCGTTTTCGTACAATACGACGATGCCGGGATCGCCCTCTGCGGCATTCACAAAGCAGCGATGGAAGGCCGCATCGGCTGGCCCAAACCCGTAAGCTGCCACTTGTTCCCGCTGCGCATTATTGAAAGCGGCGCCATCGATTATGTCAATTTCGAGTACATCCCCGAGATGTGTTCACCGGCCTGCGACCATGCAAAAGCCAACGGTATTTTTCTGGCTGAGTACCTGAAAGACGCGCTGGTACGGCGGTACGGGGAAATCTGGTACGATACATTTCTCGAAACCTGCCACACCATCCGGCAAGAGAAAGGGATACCCGTATGATTTCACAAAAACAGCGGCAGGGGCAGTTTCAGAAACAGGTACAGACACAGCAGCAAAAGCTTTCGCCCCAGCAGATTCAGTACATCAAAATGCTGCAAATGTCAACGCAGCATATCGAGCAGCGTATCAAGGAAGAAATGGAGACCAATCCGGCGATTGAGGATATCGACTCCGGCACGGATGTTTATGATACCGAGGGCGGCTCAGAGTACGAAAAGATAGATGCCGCTGACCCGGATATACCCGAAAGCGACAGTCCGGCTGTTGATGATGATCTTGATGTGGACTGGGATGCCTTTCATTCCGATAACTCTGAAGGCTACAGTTCCTCAACGACCTGGAACCCGGATGCACCCGACTGGATGGATATCCCCGCGCCCTACCGGGAAACACAACTGGAAAAACTGGAACAGCAGGTACTCATGCTCGACCTCACAGAAAAGGAAATGCTGATTGCCGATCAGATTTTGGGCTCTATTGATGATGACGGCTATTTCCGGCGGGAGATTTCGTCCGTGGCAGACGGCATTGCTTTTCAGCATGGGATGCCCGTTTCGACGGATGAGGTGCTTCACGTATTGCAGCTCATTCAGCGGCTTGATCCGCCGGGAATTGCCGCACGAAATCTTCAGGAATGTCTTGACATTCAGCTTAGTATGCTCCGGAGTGACACACCCGGACTTCATGAAGCAAAAAAAATCATCACTGATCACTGGGAGGAATTCGAGAAAAAGCACTTTGAAAAAATCATTCGCAGAATGGGCATCACGGAAGATGCTTTCCGCGAAGCGTATGACTGCCTGCGCATGCTCGATCCCAAACCCGGCTCCTTCGAAACTGCGGCTGCTGATGCAGGAAACTTCATCACACCTGACTTTGAGGTGTACTACGAACCTTCAGCCGATGATGAGCAGCAGGGCGAGTTTGTGATTACCCTGAACCGCCGGAATATGCCCGATCTGATTGTTTCCAAAAGCTACGAGCAGATGATTGCAGACATGGCCCGCCGGAAGGAAAAAAATAAAGAGCAGAAAGAGGCACAGCTGTTTTTAAAAAGCAAGATTGAATCAGCAAAGTGGTTTATTGAGATGCTCTATCAGCGGCAGCAGACCCTGCTTGCCGTAATGCAGACGATTGTGAACATACAGGAGAGCTTCTTCAAAAGCGGCAAAAACGTGAAACCGATGATTCTCAAAGATGTTGCTGATATCGTAAGCCTTGATGTTTCAACCATTTCCCGCGTGGTGAACGGGAAATATGTACAGACCGCATTCGGGGTTTACGAACTGCGTTATTTTTTCAATGAAGGGATCACAACTGAATCAGGTGAAGAAGTTTCGAATCTTGAAGTAAAGAATATTCTCGCTGAAATGATTGAGCTGGAGCCGAAAGATCAGCCCTTCAGCGATCAGAAGCTGACAGACATACTCAAAGAAAAAGGCTTCCGTGTAGCCCGGCGAACGGTTACCAAGTACCGCGAACAATTGCGAATCCCTACAGCAAGACTTAGAAAATCAATTATTTAACCAAAAAGCCAGCTGCATAATACCATAAACGGTACTGTTTCGCACAAACAGCATAGCAAGCAGACTCAAAAGACTAAGGTACAACAAAAAAGTTACTCCAAGATGCGCTGCAGGCCGTAGGGTTGGCTGCCTGCCAAAAGCTGCAGCAGCTACCAGAAAACTACCCAGCTGAACCAAGACAAATACCCCACCGGCAGCAAGCACAGCCACAGATCCGGCAGATGAGCCGGAAAGGGTTAGCAGAACCAGCAGCAGAAATAACCCGAGATGCATAGGCCAGAACAACAGGGTAGCCGACATGCTTACCACATCACGTCGGAAACAGCTTATAATAAGCCATGCCCATAGCAGACCGTTAAACAAGGCCCCAAAAACCAAACCTATAGTAAAGAGAAACCAATCATTTGCTGCTACCGGGAAGTACCAGCTGAGTGCCTGCATTCCGGCCTCTCCCAAAAACGAAGTAATAAAAGTGAGGGAGAACAAACCCCACATTACGGCTGCCTGCAGAAAAACGACAAGCACACTTCCCGAAAGCAGGATATGCCGCCTGAGGATGTCCTCAACCAAAAAAGAATGGTTAAAAAAGTAGCGGCCAACCGTTCTGCTGTAGTTGGGGTTAAACCGCATATGTATGGCAAAAGACAACCATAACCCTATCAAAATGAGCACCCCGTAATTAACTGAACCGGGGTATTGTTCGGCAGCAGGCAGCGGAATGGCAGGATTAGGACTCCTCTGAAATCCGCTTATTATCTGAGCCAGACCACTGAAATCGTCGTCAAGGTAAATCTGAAGGTTATCATAATCTGTGAGAAAAACCTGGTACCCAAGCCTGATACCTTCACGTAAAGTTTGTACAAAAAAGTGATGTTCGTCGGCAGCAGGCCCGGGCGGAAGCAGTAAAGGGGCGCCTTTAAACGGAGCGGTCGGTAAAGAAAGGCCTGCATCGGGTACAGGCCGCAGCATTGGGGACGGCACATCATCCCCCTTAGTGATTAAGTAGAGTGGCTGAGCAGGGAACGCCTCTCTTAGCTGTTCACTTAAACCTGCGAGATGTCTGGACGTACGCGCAGAGTTCAGATCAGCATGCCAGCCAGCAATAATGCTGTTAAAACCGGGAACTGCTTCAAACCTGCGGAGCCACCTGATCTGTTGGGCTGCATCAGTGGCCTGTGCTGTACGAATGAGAAACCTTTGGGGCAAGACCGGCCAGATCTCAAAGTTTTGCCCGTTTAAGAAATCAAATATTTCAGGCGCGAAATGCCCCTCAGGCGCCAGAATAGTAAAACCAAGCCTCTGATAAGTTTCAATTTCCTGCTGTGTTAGGGTTTGGCTTTGCTCCTGACTCAGGATAAGCCCAAAGCGTACCTGGGCAAGGGACACATCCCCAAAAAACAAAAAAAACAGAAACAGAAAACGACAAAAAAAGCCGGAATTTAGCTTAGGTGTTTTCTTCCCTGAGGGGAATTTCGCGGGTTTCTTTGAATGTAGAGAGAACAATATTGGAACGTGTTTTTTTAACACCCGGCATAGTCTGAATTTTGGAAAGAAGCTTCTCCAGAGATTCCGTATTCCGGGTACGAATTTTCAGAAAGTGTGACCCGTCACCGGTTATGGAGTGGCACTCAAGAACTTCGGCTTCATCCTGTGCCGCTTCCACAAAAGCAGGATAAAAAGATGAATTATCGACCTGAACAAAAATAAAGGCCGTAATGTCGTAATCAAATAGCCGCGGGTTCAGCACAGCAAAATACCCGTCTATGAGTTTTTTTTCTTCCAGTTTTTTCATTCGCTCAGAAACCGACGGCACAGACAGCCCTACGATTTCAGCCAGTTTATTGCGTCGGGCACGACCATTCTTTTGAAGCTCCCTCAGAATTTTGATATCCGTAAGGTCGAGTTGATGCGACATAAGTTACATTTTTGGTTGATTTACTCACTTTGAATTAAGCTGGGAATATAGACTAATAAATTAAGGCATACAAGCATTTAGCCTAATTTTATTTTGCCAGCCACTATATCTAACAGTTCACTTAAAATCATAGCTGTAGCCCCCCACAGAGGTGTAGGGGTCACGGTCCAGTATGGCACCGTCATTGGGATATCGCCGAAAGTCCAGATTTCGTGTACAAGGTTTTCGGGCTTTGTAAGAGAAATAAGCTCTGGTGTGAAGATACGGCTCACCTCCCTCGGGTCGGGTATGAGTTTACCCGGCTGTTCAACAAAACTGATATGCGGATAGATGAGATTGTTTGTAACCGGTATGTACAGACTACTCAGCTCTCCGAGCCAATGGAGCCGTGAAGGCCTGAGGCCGACCTCTTCTTCGGTCTCACGAAGTGCGGCTTCGAAGGTAGTCTCGCCGGGCTGCATTCGGCCGCCAGGACAACTTACTTCACCCGCATGGCTCGGCATTTTAGAAGAGCGCTCAGTAAGGATAAGCCGGTAGGCTCCGGTTTGCTCATCTCTGTACAGAAGAACCATCACAGCATTGCGCTTACAGTCATGCGGGGGGGTTATGTCGTGCATGAAGCTGCCGTCGTGGCGCACAGGACCCATCCTTCGCTGTGCTGTGAAACCCGGCAGCGGCTGCTGTAGCCGGTGTTTGAGATAATCCGCTAACTCATTCATTTGAATATAGTTTATGCAATATGATCGGAATGAACGCAGGTACCTGTTTCCGGTATTCGGCATAACTATCTCCAAAGCGGGCAAGAAGCCGGCGCTCCTCAAAACGGGATCCGATCACAAAGTAAAGAATACAGCAGAGCGTAAACAGCGCCCATTTGAGTGTCATTATAGGGTGGGCTATCAGCAGAATGATACTGAATACATACAACGGGTGCCGCATATAGCGAAACGGTCCTGAAATGGCGATTTGAGCGGATGCAGGCTCATCGAGGTCGTAGTTTGTTTCTGAGCGTCGGGCGTCACGGAGCTGCACAAGGCCCAGAAAAGCAGAACTGCCGGCATGGCGAAGGCTTAGCCAAAGGCCGGCCAGTGCTCCCAGCTGAATGAGGTGCAACAGCCATTGCACAGGCGGCTCAGCACGGTACAAAAGCTGATGCTCAACCGGTGCCAAAAACCAGACCAGCCCGAGCGTAACCAAAGCAAGCATATTGTAAAGCAGGCGGTAATACCAACGCAAAACAGGTATGGCTTTTATTACCCTCGATTTTACCGCGCGGCTTGCAAGTAAACTGTGCAGCACCGCAAAACCCAGAAATGCCACAGCAAAGATCATAAATTCAGCCAGTCAAGAATAAGCGCCTTGTACTCTTGCAGCGCATTAAAGCCTTTGTTAGTGAGGGCCACATTGGTCTGTTTGCGGCTGATCTGCACACTTCTGTTGATAGCGATATAACCTGCCTCTTCCAGCTTCTTCAGCTGAATACTCAGGTTTCCGTCGGTTGTTTTTACGGCATTTTTAAGGCTCATAAAATCGACTTCTTCGGAATGAGCCACTGCAGAAAGAATGGCAAGCCTGAGGCGGTTGTGTATCAGCGAGTCAAGCTGACGGTGGGTAAAATTTTTGTAGTACGTCTTCAAATCGATATTTTTTTGTTTAACTACTAATATAGGAAGGATTAGGGGCGTGAGTAAGGCATAGTTTAATGGCTTTATTTCAATTTTCTTTTTTTAGCTGTACGCAGAGGTTTTATAACCGGCCTGATGCTTTCCTTTTAGCTTTTAACCGCAGTATTTCATGCGTACCTTACGGCGGCTCTAAAATGGGCTTAATTTATTATTATTCGGACTTAAATCCGGCCGGTTTGTGTTACCCGGTTTTTCCATTTCAACCATTCAAAATCATTATGAGCATTCTTGTTGTTGGTTCTGTTGCCTATGACGGCATAGAAACACCGTTCGGAAAAGTTGACCGTATTCTCGGCGGATCGGCCACTTTTATTTCCATCACCGCCAGTTATTTTCACAGCCCGCTTCAGCTTGTGGGCGTAGTCGGGCACGATTTCGCCGAAGAAGACCTCAACAAGCTAAAAGCCCGTGATATCGATCTGGAAGGTCTTCAAATCGACAACAGTGGCAGAACATTTTTCTGGAGCGGTCGCTATCACTTTGACCTTAACAACCGCGACACCCTCGATACGCAGCTCAATGTGTTTGAAAAATTCGATCCGGTTATTCCGGCTTCCTACCAGAATGCAAAAGTCGTTTGTCTGGGCAACATCGCACCGGCTCTTCAGAACAAGGTTCTTGATCAGATTGAAACGCCCGACCTCGTAATTCTGGATACGATGAATTTCTGGATTGAAGGTGCCCGCAAAGACCTCGAAGTAACCCTGAACCGCGTTGATGTACTAATCATTAATGATTCCGAAGCGCGTGAACTATCCGGTGAACCCAACCTAGTGAAAGCCGCTGATAAAATCCGGAGTATGGGGCCAGATACCCTTATCATAAAAAAAGGGGAACACGGTGCACTGTTGTTCACCAACGGCAGTATCTTTTCTGCACCCGCCTACCCTATTGTTGACATTTTCGACCCAACCGGTGCCGGCGATACATTTCTTGGCGGCTTTGCCGGCTGGCTTGCCCGCTCAGGCGACTTCTCTGATGAAAACTTCCGCCGTGCGGTTATCTACGGCTCTGCCATGGCAAGCTTCTGCGTAGAGAAATTTGGTCCAGAGCGTCTGCTAAGCCTAACGGCTGCTGAAATCAATGAACGCTACACCGAGTTCCGCACCCTTTCGGAAATTCCCGTACAGCGGGAAGATACTTTCTGATAACCAGCCAAAATAAAATGACTAAAGACCCCGAACTAAAGCCGGATTTCGCAAAACCCGATACCATTGTGCTGGCTTCTGCCAACAAGCATAAAGTTAAGGAACTTCGTGAAATCCTCGCCGGAATTGGTATCAGGCTTCTTTCAACAGAAGATTTTCCGGGCTTACGGGAGGTAATTGAAGATGCCGATACCCTGCAGGGCAACGCCTGGAAAAAGGCCGACTACCTTTACCAAACTACGGGCCTGCCTGCCCTCGCTGATGATACCGGCCTCGAAGTTGATTTCCTCAACGGAGCACCGGGCGTGTATTCGGCCCGGTACGCCGGCGAGCAGGCAAGCTACGAAGACAATGTAAACAAGCTCCTTCGTGAACTGGGCAGCACAGATAAACGCTCGGCAAGGTTCCGTACCGTTATAGCTTACAAGTCGGAATCAGGCACTTTTTTCTTTAACGGGCTTTGTGATGGGGTAATCACAAAAACGCCAATCGGGGATAACGGCTTTGGCTACGACCCGGTTTTCATGCCTGACGGCTACCAGCTCACCTTCGCCGAACTTATGGCTGAAGTAAAGAACAACATCAGCCACCGCGGAAGAGCCGTCCAAAAATTCATGCAGTTTTTGGAACAAATGGGGAAAGCATAAAACCGGAGTAGTAACAATACCATAGTTTCAGGAATGTAAAAAAAATATTGGAGGGCCTTGAAATACCTCGAACAAATGATTACATTGAAATCAACGAAACCAATAGAATCAAACCGGCAGAACTATGGCCAGCGTAACCATCCGAAACCTCGACGAAGAAACCAAGCTCAGGCTCAAAGTGAGAGCCGCACAAAATAACCGCTCTCTTGAAGAAGAACTGCGCATAAGCCTGCGCATGATTGCCGAAGACGAAACGCTGCTGTCGCCTGAAACCGAAAACGTTGCAGGCGAGGATGTACCGTTTTTCGCCGTTAACGACGATCTGAGCACAAACGATTTCCCCTACATCCCAAACAAAGAAATCATGTTCACCGAATTCATAAAAATAGACCCCGCTGTGCGCTTCGGGCGCCCCTGCATAAAAGGTACGCGCATCTCCGTCTATGATGTGCTTGGGTACCTCGCCGCCGGCATGAGCATCACCGAAATCACCGAAGATTTCCCCGAGCTCAGCCCCGCCGCCATACATGCCTGCCTGCATTTTGCCGCCTCCCGCGAGCGCCGCATTTCTATGGTATAAAGGCCCGCCCGATGCAGCTGTTTTTCGACCAGAATATTTCTTTCCGGATTCTGTCCAAAATTGAGGAAGCCTTCCCCGATTCACGGCATGTGAAGACCGATAACCTCATTGATGCCACCGATCACCGGCTATGGCACCATTGCAGGGATAACGGCTACTGCGTCGTCACTTTTGATGCTGATTTCATAGACCTGCTGAACCTGCACGGGCCTCCGCCGCCGGTAATCCGAATCCGGAGTGCCGGTATCAGCACCAGAAACCTTGCGGCGCTGCTCCTGCAAAAACAGGATGTCATCAGGGGATTTCTTTCCGGTGAGAGCGGAATGCCGCCAGAGGTACTGGAAATTTTCGGGTAGGCCGGCGCAGCTGAAAGGGTGAAGAGGAAGCCTAAAGCAAAACCTGATTGAGGGCAGGGACCCATCACCCTAAAAAACCAAACGCATCAGATCTGCACGATGCCTTCGAGCCAGGCCTTGCCGATTACGCAGGCAAAAAGCCCCGCAGTATCGAGCTGCGCGAGGTCTTCGTTGGAAGAAACGCCTCCGCTCGCGATGAAATTGAGATCGGGAAAGCGTTTTTGGAGACCGGCATACATGGGCAGGTTCGGGCCGGTCATCATGCCGTCACGGGCGATATCGGTGCAAAGCACTTCGGTGAGTCCGTAGCTGAGCATGGGGCCGAGCAGCTCTTCGAGGGTGCGGTTGTCGGTTTCGAGCCAGCCGCCAACAGCGACCTTGCCGTCTTTGAGGTCCATGCCGAAAATACAGCGGCCGGGCCCGAACTCCTCGAGTGCGCTTAGCCACTCTTCCGGCCGGTTCACGGCCATAGAGCTCGACACCACACGATGCACGCCCGCCAGAAGCAGGCGTTCAACATCCTCAAAGCGCCGGATGCCGCCGCCCATCTGCACCTGCAGCGGGGTTTGCTTCACGATGGCTTCAACAAGGCTGAGGTTCTCAAAACGGCCGTCGCGGGCACCGTTGAGGTCCACAATGTGCAGGCGCGGCAAATCTTCGCGCTCACTCAGCCGCTCCGCAAAAGAGACCGGGTCGTCGGCATAAACGGTTACCTCGTCGTAGCTGCCCTGCCTGAGGCGCACAATTTTTCCGTCGTAGAGGTCAATGGCGGGGATACGGATCATAGACTTGTTTGTGATTTGTAACCGCGGTCAGCGGGTGAGGTTGATGAAGTTTGCCAATAGCCGGGCGCCGGCATCACCCGATTTTTCCGGGTGAAACTGTACCCCCATTTTGTTGCCTTCAGCGGCTACTGAGGTGAAGGTAACCCCGGCATAGCTGCAGCTGCCTATGGTTTGGGCAGCCGGGGGGGCATAAAAACTGTGCACATAATAAAAGTAATCGTCGCGGGTGATGCCCTGCATCAGTGGATGCCCCTCTTCGATTTCATCGAAAGTATTCCAGCCCATGTGCGGCACCTTGGCGCTTTGGTCGTTGAAGCGCAGCAGTTTGCCCGGAAACAGACCGAGGCAGTCGGTATCACCTTCAACGCTGTGCTCGAAAAGCAGCTGCATACCGAGGCAGATACCCAGCACGGGCAGCGGCGTTTCGCGAAGCCAGTCGTCAAGTCCATTCTCTTTCAGCGCCTTCATCGCTGCCTGAGCATGACCGACGCCGGGGAAAATGATGCCCGATGAAGCTTCGAGCTCCTCAATGCTGTTGGTAATCCGGAAGTCAGCCCCCAGCCTTTTCAGCGCATTGGAGACCGAAGCTGTGTTGCCGGCCCGGTAATCGACGATGCTGATCATTACAGAACTCCTTTGCTGCTTGGTATTTCGAGGCTGCCGGTACGTTTCACCGACTGCTTCAGCACGATTGCAAAGCCCTTAAACATGGCCTCTATTTTGTGATGATCGTTCTCGCCGCTCACTTCAAAATGCAGGGTGCTCTTGGTGTTCATGGCAAGGGAGTAAAAAAAATGTTTCACCATTTCGGTGGGGAAATCGCCCACTTTGTCGCGGGTGAAGCTTACGTCAAACACAAGATACGGCCGGCCGGAAAGGTCGAGCGCGGTCATGGCGCGGGTTTCGTCCATCGGCAGTACGGAGGCGTAGCGGGTGATGCCCCGCTTATCGCCCAGGGCCGCGGAGATGGCATCGCCCAGGGCAAGCGCAGTGTCTTCGATGGTGTGGTGCTCGTCGATGTGCAGGTCGCCTTTACACCTCACCTTCAGATCTACGCCCCCGTGCCGCGCGATCTGCTCCAGCATGTGATCGAAAAAGCCGAGACCCGTGCTGATTTCGTGCTTCCCGCTGCCGTCGAGCCTGATTTCGACTTCGATGTCGGTTTCGCGGGTGGTGCGACGGATGCGCCCGATACGGGGCGGGAACAGCAGCTGTTCGAGCAGCGCCTGCCAGTCGGCGGCGGTTTGCGGCTCAGCCCCAATTCCGGCAGTGGTGATGACGAGGCCATCGCCTGAGGCACCGATACGGCGGACATCCCCCGCCTTTTCCTGCGCCACTGCTTCAGCTGGTTTCAACTCAAATTGCAGCGCTTCGCGGCGCAGACGTTCGGTGATGACGGCCGGCAACCCGGCATCAAGCAGCAGGGCTGCACCGGCCTCCTGCAGGCGTATGAGGGCACGGAATGCGAACGGCCGCAGCTCTTCTCCTTCACACAAAGCCTCAGCGGCAATAAAAAAACGGGACATATTTTTAGGATGATGGTTGTTGAATTTCAGCACTCAGTTTTTGGAAGGCCTTCAGCAGGGCTTCGTTTTCTTCGGGGCTGCCGACCGTGATGCGGAGCCCGTCCGCGCAGTGCAGCTGATCGCCGCGGTAGCGCACGATCACATTTTCAGCGGCGAGGGTTTTATACCAGCTTAGGGCATCCTTCACCCTTACCAGCAGAAAATTGGCGTCGCTGGGCTCCACTTTGTACACGGCGGGGAATTTAGCCAGGGCCACCGCAAGCCGGGCACGTTCCTGCAGCAGCTGCTTCACCAACGCGGATATTCGTTCCGGCTCGGCCAGGACCCGAAGCGCGGCCTGCTGCGTGAGCGTGTTCACGTTGTAGGGCGGCTTCACCCGCATCATGTAGCTGATGATGGTTTCGGAGGCGAAGGCCATCCCGAGGCGGATGCCGGCAAGTCCCCAGGCTTTCGAGAGGGTCTGCATCACTACCAGGTTCGGGAATTCCCCGAGCCAGCGCAGGGCGCTTTCACCGGCACTGAAATCGATGTAGGCTTCATCCACAACCACTACGCACTGTGCCGCGGACAGCACCTCGCGAAGCTGCCCGCTGTCGAGGCGGTTTGCGGTCGGGTTGTTGGGCGAGCACAGGAAAACGAGCTTGGCGCAGGCGGCCGCTTCAATTACGGATGCCGCATCAAGCGAGAAATCAGGATTAAGGGGAGCTTCCTTCACCCTAACATCCTGAATATCAGCGCTAACCCGGTACATACCGTAGGTGGGCGGGGTGATTACGATTGCGTCTTTACCCGGCTCGCAAAACATGCGGATGAGGATGTCGATGGCTTCATCGCTGCCGTTGCCGAGAAAAATCTGTGAGGGCTGCACGCCTTTGAGCGTGCTCAGCCGGTCACGGAGGGCATCATAATGCGGGTCGGGGTAGCGGTTGAGCTGCGCTTCAGGGTGAAGCTCCGCCGGAAAAGGATTTTCGTTGGCATCGAGCAGGATGCCGGTCTTGAAATCATCGCGGGCAGAGCGGTAGGGCTTCAGCGAGCGGATATTGGGGCGCAGCAGCGGCAGCGGATCAAATGCAGGCATGGATCGGGGTTGAAAGTCAGGGTAAATCAGTCTTGATTTGTGCGAAGCGGTTCAGGCGGCGGGTAACGGCCTGCTTGTGGGCTTCGAGGCCCTCGGCCTGTGCCATCACCTCAACAGTTGGACCCAGATCGCGCAGCCCCTCGGGGCTGAGTTCCTGAAAGGTGATCATTTTATAGAAAGAATCCAGCGACACGCCGCTGTACATGGCCGCGTAGCCGCTTGTGGGCAAGGTGTGATTGGTGCCTGAGGCATAGTCGCCGGCACTTTCGGGAGTCCAGTTTCCGAGGAAAACCGAGCCCGCACTTGTAATACCGGGGACATACTCCGCTGCCATATGAGATGCGATGATCAGGTGCTCGGGCGCCCAAAGGTTGGAAAAGGCGAGTGCCTGCTCCCGGCTTTCGACCAGCACGGCGCTGCTGTTGGCCAGGGCCAGTCGGGCGGCTTCCATGCGGGGCAGGGTTTCGAGCTGACGCGCAACTTCGGCCAGCGTTTCTGCCAGTAAGGCTTCGCTTGTGGTAACCAGCACAACCTGCGAGTCGGCCCCGTGCTCGGCTTGTGAGAGCAGGTCAGCGGCCACGAATTCAGGGTCCGCGGTTTCGTCGGCAATTACAAGCACCTCCGAAGGTCCCGCCGGCATATCGATGCCCACAATGGCATCTGACTGCGAAACCAGCATTTTGGCGCAGGTAACGTACTGATTACCGGGACCAAAAATCTTGTTCACTTTGGGCACGGTTTCGGTGCCGTAGGCCATGGCCGCAACAGCCTGTGCCCCGCCGGCTTTCACAATATGTGTGATGCCCGTGAGCGCGGCACAGTACAGAATTTCAGGTGCAATACTGCCGTCTTTGCGCGGCGGCGTTGCCATCACACGCACCGGGCACTCCGCAATCATGGCCGGTACGCCGAGCATCAGCACGGTCGAAGGCAGCACCGCTGTGCCGCCGGGCACGTAGAGTCCCACAGCTTCAATCGGGCGGGCCTCACGCCGGCACACAACGCCGGTCATGGTTTCGACGGAAAGCAGCGAGGGGCGCTGTGCAAGGTGAAATGCGTGAATATTGGAAAAAGCGCGGTCGAAGGCCGCTTTCTTTTCCGCAGAAAGTTCGATATCACCCAAATCCGGTACCGAAATTACCAGCGGATCGGGCGAGAAGCCGTCAAATTTTTGAGTAAGGGCCTGCACGGCAACATCACCCTGCGTTTTCACCTGCTGCAGAATTTCACGCACAACCGGCTCAATCCGGTCGAAATTAACAGCGGTGCGCTTGCACAGGGCCGCGATTTCCGAAGCAGACAAAGATGAATAGTGGTAGGTTTTCATGCCGGAAATACGCGGGGTTAGTTAATCATATTCTGAATCGGCAGCATCACGATGCCGGTGGCGCCTGCGGCTTTGAGCTCTTCCATCACTTCCCAGAACTTGGTAATGGGAATCACTGTGTGGATGGCAATCATGCTCGGGTCGGCCAGCGGCAGCACCGTCGGACTGTTCAGCGCCGGGATGATTTCCGTGATGCGCGCCAGCGATTCCTTCGGGGCGTTCATCATAATGTAGCGGCTGTTCTCCGCCAGCAGCTGCCCCTCAATACGGACCAAAAATTTATTAATGAGCTCCGTTTTATGCTCCGGCAGCTCTTTGTTGGTGCGGATCAGCTGCGATTGCGAGTGCAGAATCGTCTCCAGCTCGCGCAAGCCGTTGGTCTTGAGCGTGCTGCCGGTCGAAACAAGGTCGCAGATGGCATCGGCCACATCGAGACGGGGCGTAATTTCCACCGCGCCGGAAATCTTGATGGTCTTTACATCAAGGCCAAGTTTCTCAAAATACTTTTTGGTGAGCACCGGGTAGCTCGTAGCAATACGTTTGCCGCCCAGCTCCTTAGCCGAGCCAATGCTGCGGCTTACCGGGCTGGCAATCGAAAGCCGGCAATGGCCGAAATCGAGGTCTTTGAGCACGGTAACGTCGGCCTGTGTTTCGAGCGTCACATTCGCGCCTACAACGCCAAGATCGCAGATGCCGTCCTGCACATACTCAGGGATGTCGTCATCGCGTATGAGCAGCAGTTCAACATCAAAATTCAGAGCTTTAACAAGCAGGCGGTTTTTGTAGCCGTCAAACTTAATGCCGATGTTTTCGAGCAGGGTAATGGTTTTTTCTGTGAGCCGTCCGCTTTTCTGGATGGCAATCCGAAGGGTTTGTACAGGTTCCAAAAAATCTAACTGTTTTGAATTCAAGGGGTACCGAAACAAAAAAGCCGGTCTGATACTGTTTTGTGTATTCAGCCGGCTGAGTGGCGGTTTTTAAACGAAGCGGGTATCAAATACGTTCAATCATGCAAAGTTTTGCAGCCGGTGTGTGCAGCCCGAATACCATGACCGTGATGATACCAATCATGTTTTTTTGGTGAAAACTCCGTGAGCATCAGTAGATCAGTGTAATGCTGCCATACCAAACCTGCGGGAAATCCCGAAACACGCTTTTGTGATACTTCCGCAGAAACTGCTGCATCATTAGGTATTGAATTTATTTTTTTCATTACCGCAAATATAGCCAAACCGTGCTCTTTATGGCACCGGCCACGAACCATCAAAACATCTCTTTACAAATGCTGCCAAAGCCACAGCTCTTTTACCGGAAAAATGGTGATAAAGCTCAAAATGCTGCCGAAGCCCGCATCACCCTAAAACAACAGGCCTATATTTAAGTATGCCGGGCTGTGGCGGCTTCAATATGAGGCTTTAATTTGCTATTTTACCAAACTTTGGAAAAAACGACCTAATCTCCTACATGAAGCACATTCGCAACTTTTGTATTATTGCTCATATCGACCACGGTAAGAGCACCCTCGCAGACCGGTTACTCGAAAAAACCGGCACCATCACCGAACGTGAGATGCAGAATCAGGTTCTCGACGATATGGATCTTGAACGCGAACGGGGCATCACCATCAAGAGCCACGCTATCAAAATGGACTACACGGCCCTCGACGGGCAAAAGTACATCTTCAACCTGATAGATACCCCCGGCCACGTTGACTTTGCATACGAAGTTTCGAGGGCGCTAACCGCTTGTGAAGGCGCCATTCTCGTTGTTGACGCAGCGCAGGGTGTTGAGGCCCAAACGATTTCAAACCTGTATCAGGCCATTGAGCAAAATCTTGAGATTATCCCCGTGCTCAACAAAATTGACCTGCCCGGTGCTGATGTTGAAGGTTCCGCACAGCAGGTGATGGATTTGATAGGTTGTGAGCGCGAAGACATTTTGCACGTTTCCGGTAAAACCGGCATGGGCGTGCCCGAGCTTCTGGAGCATCTCATCAAGCGCGTGCCCCCGCCAAAAGGCGACCCGGATAAGCCGCTGAAAGCTCTTATTTTCGATTCGGTTTTTAATTCCTACCGTGGCTCCATCGTATATGTCAGAATCATGGACGGCGTTCTCAGAAAAGGCGACCGTATGAATTTCATGGCTGTAGAGCAGGATTACGACGCTGACGAAATCGGTTACCTTCGCATGAAAATGACGCCCTGCGACGAACTCAGGGCCGGCGAGGTCGGGTATATTATCGGCAGCGTGAAATCCCTGGCCGATACCAAAGTAGGCGACACCATCACCACGGTCAAAAACGGAGCTACCGAACCTATCCCCGGCTACAAGGAAGTAAAGCCGATGGTTTTCAGCGGTATCTACCCGACCAACAGCGAAGATTTTGAAAGCCTGCGTTCCGCACTTGAAAAACTGAAGCTCAATGATGCCTCCCTCAATTATGTGCCGGAAACCTCTGCTGCCCTTGGGTTTGGTTTCCGGGCCGGCTTCCTCGGCATGCTCCACATGGAAATCGTGCAGGAGCGCCTCGACCGGGAATTCGACATGGATATCATCACTACCGTACCCAACGTGGAGTACGAGGTAGAGACCACTGCCGGCAAACGGATGATGGTAGATAACCCAAGCGATATGCCCGAAGCCGGCCTGATTGAGAAAATTTACGAACCCTACATCAAAGCGCAGATCATTGCACCTTCGGAGTACATCGGCGCCATTATGAAACTGTGTCAGGAGCGGCGCGGACAGTACATCAATACCATGTACCTCGACGCCACCCGCGTTGACCTCACCTACGAGCTGCCGATGGCAGAGGTCGTGTTCGATTTTTATGACAAGCTCAAAAGCTCGACCCGCGGCTATGCTTCGCTCGACTACGAGTTTATCGGTCAGCGGCCCGGCAACATGGTGAAGCTCGATATCCTGCTTAACGGCGAGCCGGTTGATGCGCTTTCCAGCATCGTACACCGCGACAAAGCCTACGAATGGGGCAAGAAACTCTGCGCAAAACTCAAAGAGCTGATTCCGCGGCAGATGTATGAAGTTGCCATTCAGGCCGCCATCGGCAAAAAAGTAATCGCGCGTGACACCATTCGCGCCATGCGTAAAGATGTAATCGCAAAATGTTACGGAGGTGACATTACCCGTAAACGCAAGCTGCTTGAGAAGCAAAAAGAAGGTAAAAAAAGAATGAAGCAAGTTGGCTCGGTTGAGATACCACAAGAGGCCTTCTTAGCCGTTCTCTCAATGAACGACAACTAATCTTTTTCTTAACCCCACTCTTTTTTCATTATGTCAATTTTAAACGCTGCGGGCTGGTTTGTCCTTTTTCTGCTCCTTGCCGGCACATTTCTGTTCCGGCCGGATTCGGCTCAGGCACAACAGGCTGACGCCTTCACAGAGGCCGAAATCGTAAAAATTGAGCGCGTTGATGCGGCAACCTTCGAGCGCCGGTTCCGCAACACCCGCTGGACCGGTCAGGGCATGCAGGGAATCACAGATATCGACCGCATCCCCTCTATGGAGCTGCGTGCGAGGTTTCAGACCGTATTTGGCGACCCGACCCGTACCCTCGACGACCTTGCCTTCAGGCAGGGGTTCCGCATGGCCGAGGCCATACAGTACGAATACTGGTTCATCGTAAACGACACCTACCCGATGATGATCCTGGATATCGACGGGCCTTTTGCCCGCGGCCTTGTGTATGCGGTTTCGGTGAGCTACATCGATCTGATGCCGCAAATCAAAAGGGCGCTTTCGCGCAAACTGATGGAGCCAACGCAACTCACAGACTTCACAGATGTGTTCTATTCTCCGGAACGCGGAAACTGGTATGAAATAACATTCCGCAACGGTGAGTTTAACTATGTGGAAATTCCGCGGCCCTCAAGGTTCCGCGGCGTAAACTTCAATTAATCCGGCTTTAGTCGGTTTATTATAAATAAAACCGGCAGGTACAAAATGCCGGTTTTATTATTTTAGACTGCCGTACCCGGAAAACCTGCAACCGCAACTGATTAAATGAATTAAACTTGGCCGATAAAAAGAAAGTCTCGGGCCGTGCTGAACGTGCCAAAAAACGTCAGCAGGACAGCAGCAGCCAACAAGCTCAGGCCAAAACCTGGGCACGCGAATGGGGTGAAGCACTGCTCTGGGCCCTGGCCGCAGCCATAATTATACGGGCGCTGTTCTTCGGCGCCTACCGCATTCCGACTCCCTCTATGGAAACCACGCTGATGACGGGCGATTTCCTCATTGTTTCCAATATGCACTACGGGGCACGTACACCGCAATCGGTCGGCATACCGTTTACCGGCATTCACGTGCCCAACCTTCGGCTGCCTTCAACCCGCCTGCCGGGTTTCTCCTCCATCAAGCGAAACGACATTGTAGTTTTCAACTATCCGATAGATGATGGCATCCCCTCACAAAAAACAAACTACATCAAGCGGGCTGTCGGGATGCCCGCCGATACGCTATCCATCACCGACAAGGTCCTGTTCGTGAATCATGAGCCATCTGAAATGTTTGAAACATTTCAGTTTATTCACGAAATCGTGCCGCTTGACGGCCTCAGAGTGAGCACCGAGCGCCTCAGAACGAGCGGTGCGACCGTAATCGGTACACGCGGACCTCAGGGCAACCGCATCTTCGCACATATGTCGCCTGATGTTGCCCGCGAAGTTGAAAGCTGGAACAGCGTAGAATCAGTTGAGCTTTTCCTGAATCAAAACAGCGGTTTCAGCGGGAATTTCCGTTTTGCCCAGGCCCTCGGGCGTAACAGCACCGATCAGATGCCGGAAATTGTGGTGCCCTTCAGCGGGCAGGAAGTTGAGCTTACCCCCGCAAATATTGGCCTCTACGCCGATATCATCGAAAGGTATGAAGGCAACCATCTCGATATACGCGGTGAACGCATCCTGATCAACGGCATCGAACGCGACCGTTACACCATAAAGCGGGATTATTACTTTATGATGGGCGATAACCGCGACAACAGCGAAGACAGCCGCGCCTGGGGCTTTGTACCCGACGACCATATTGTAGGCAAAGCATGGGTCATTTATTTTTCGGTTGACGGAAGAAGCCCGCGCTTTAACCGCATTCTGAGGTCGATACACTGATCTCACACTTTTTTTATTTTAAAGCTGCCTTTTTCAGGGCAGCTTTTTTTTGCACTGTGCTCAGCGAAACTGAACCGCAGCGGCCTGACGAGAGGAGGAGTTTTTGGAAAAATTTGTGTTTTTAATCATTAAATTGACAGCTTCAGCAAGGCCCGCGAGTGAACTTCAGGGCCTTTACCCCTCTTGCCGCAGAATAATCCAAACTTAACCCAACTGCGATGAACAACTCAGTCCCCTCCGTTTTGAAAACCATCCTGCTGCTCGTTTTTTTGGCAGCAGCTGCACAGCCGGCTCAGGCCCAGCTTTCTGCCGGCTACTACGATCAGTACTACACCATCAGCAACCCTGGCGGTATGTATGACTTTCAGGCTTACGAAAGCCTGACCTTCAGGCAGGAAGTCATCTCCCGAACCGAGACGGAAATCGTACTTCGCGTGCGCACTGCGAAGCGGGCGCCGCAGCAGATGGGCAGCCCGTACCCTGTGCAGGCCCTGCCCGATACCTTCGCACCCTACCTAAGCCCGACAAGCTGGATTCAGAGCGAAGATGCACGAATCGCCCGGATCGCCGCCGAAATCCGGGAGGCATACCCAAATGCAAACCAGCACGACCTCGTGTATCAGGTGATGCTGTGGAATGCACGACACTTGCAGTACGGCGATCCCTCCGGCATACACGATGCCATTTATGCGCTCGAAAACCGGGTTGTGAACTGCATCGGCTACGCGCATCTGCCGGCGGCACTGCTGCGAAACCTCGGCATCCCGGCGCGGGTGGTGCGTACGTTTGTGCACCGCTACCCGAGCTTTACCCGGCACTATTTACTTGAGGTGTACTACCCCGAAGAAGACGTATGGCTCACGCTCGAGCCCCAAACCATCAGCGCGCCCTTCAACTACAACGTTTTCCTTTACCACGACTCCGACTGGAATCAGCAGAAACATCTTGTAAGCCGGGCCTTCAGCATCGACCCGCAAACGACCGTCCGCCTCGGGCTGCTCTCCGAGCTTCCGGAAGTACACGAAACCCTTCAGATGGACCGGCCTGAGCCCGAAATTTCAGGGCACCGCCGCCTTATCGGGCAGGAGTTCGCCGTTTCCGGCAATACCATGGTTGCCACAGCCTACCGCAATCAGACAGGGTCATTCGTGGAACCAGAGGGCTACTTCATCCACCTCTTCATTTGGGAACGGGACGAAAACGGCCTTCGCTTCGTGCAGGAAATCAACCCTGAAGTTGTTGTACCGGAATCCTTCCCGCGCACGACCTTCAGGCGTATTCAGCGCAGCCCGATTTTTCAGGCTGGTGTTTCAACCGGGTTTGGCTACGGCAGTCGGGGCTGGATTGAGGAAAGACCGGCCATCAGCGACCGCTTTCTGGTGTACCGCGTTAACGGTATCAATAATATTTTCAAGCCTTTTGTTTTTTGGGAGAAGGCAGCTGACGGCAGCTGGCAGTACCACAGCACCTTTGCCTACCCCGATGAATGGGGCAACGATTTCCACGAAGGGCCCGGCTACAACTTTCCGGCCTTTCACCCTGACGGGGACCTGTACATTGCGGGTATTCACGGCATCGTGCGGATGACGCTCGAAAATAACAGCTGGGTACCGAAAGAATACATCCCAAAAAGAAACAAAGACGGCATGTTCGCCTACGGCCGCTCTATCGCTTTTAATGAAAGTGGTGACCGCATGATCGTAGGAGCGCCGGGCCGGTTCACCGACGATATGGTGCACAATATGGAACGACCAACAGACCGCGGCTACGCAGAAATTTTCCGGCGAAGAGCCGGCGGCTGGGTTTCAGCAGGAGTAGTACAGGCCTCTGACGGCCATACCGGGGATCAGTTTGGGTTCAGCGTTGCCGCCTCAGGCGACCGGTTTATTGTGGGGGCTCCCCTCAATCACGCTGCCGGAGAGGAAGCCGGCGCCGCCTATATTTTTGAAGAAGACCGGGCAACCAACCGCATCCGGCAAACCGCGGTGCTGCGCCCGGCATCTGCCATCGCCAATGATCAGCATGGTACTCAGGTCGCCCTCCGCGGCATGCAGGCCTGGGTTTCAGCCCATCAGAAAGCAACTACCATTGGCAACAGAGGCGGCGGCATTTTCTATTTCGAGCTGGAGCCAAGCGGTCAGTGGGCCGAAAACAAACTCTTTGCGCCGGGCACCATCATCCGCAATACCTTCTCAGGCAGCAATATGAACACGCACCTCATTAACGCAGGCTTTACCCTCGCACTTTGGGATGACGAGCTCGTAGCCGGCGCCCCGGGCCATTCCGGCTGGCCCGATGCCCGTACCAACAACTACGGCACTTTTTACTTTTTCGAAGCCCCGCCTGCTCCGGAGTCCCCCCGGCTCGTAACCGACGCAGGCACCGCACTTCCTGCCGAAACGGCCCTGATTCAGGCCTCCCCGAATCCGCTCTTCAGTGCTTCAGAAATCACCTTCGATTTGTCAGATCCGTCCGAAATCGAACTTTACCTCACCCCCGATGAAAATGCCGGCCTACGCCACGGCCTGTTTTCCGGAGCGCTGGAAGCCGGCCGCTATCAGATCCGGCTCGATGCTTCCGGGCTTCCGGCGGGGCAGGCGCAGCTTCACCTGCGTTCCGGAAACACAACACACACCCTTCCGCTGCTGATTCTGAATCCGGAAGAAGCCGAAGAAGTAATTTAGTCCCCCCGGCCATACCCCTATACTTAGAGTCGGGCACGAAACGCATCACCCTAAAAAAAAGACAAACTGCAAACCCTGGTGTAAAGCAGGGCAAACTGATTTCAGCGAACCCAAAATCAAGTAAAATCAATCTGTTATGACCGAATGGTGGAAACGCGCCATAATTTACCACATTTACCCCCGCAGTTTTATGGATGCGAGCGGCGACGGCATCGGCGACCTGCAGGGCATCCGGCAGCGGCTGGATTACCTGCAATGGCTGGGGATTGATGCCATCTGGATTTCGCCCGTGTATCCCTCGCCTATGGCCGACTTCGGCTACGATGTGACCGATCACTGCGATATCGACCCCATGTTCGGCAGCGTGGCCGATATGGATGACCTCATCGCTGAGGCGCACCGGCACAGCATCAAAGTGATTCTCGATTTTGTGCCCAATCACACCTCGAACGAGCACCCGTGGTTTCTGGAATCAAAAAGCAGCCGCGACAACCCGAAGCGCGACTGGTACTACTGGAAGGATCCCAAACCCGACGGCAGCCCGCCCAACAACTGGCTGAGCCGCTTCGACGGGAAGTCGGCCTGGAAGTGGGACGAAAGCACCGGGCAGTACTACCTGCACACCTTCCTCGAAGAGCAGCCCGACCTGAACTGGCGGAACCCCGAGGTGAAGGAGGCCATGCTCGATATCCTGCGGTTTTGGTTCAGGCGCGGGGTTGACGGCTTCCGGGTTGATGTCTCCTACCGGGTGATGAAAGACGCCGGTTTTGCAGACAATCCCATAAATCCGGACTGGAAGCCCGGCATGGATCCATCCTTCCGCGTTACCGAGCAGAATACCAAAAACACGGCCGACATCCACCTGTTCAACCGATGGATTCGCGAAACGGCCGACGAATTTGAGGACAAAGTGACCATCGGCGAGATGAACCTCAGCCTGCCGCAGCTGGCCCGGCACTACGGCAGCCCGAACTGGCCGGAATTTCATCTGCCGTTTAATTTCAGGCTGATTTTCTCCGCCTGGGAAGCCCGGAATGTGGGCGCGCTGATCACTGAATTCGAAGCCACCGTTCCGGAGCACGGCTGGCCCAACTGGGTGCTGAGCAATCACGATCAGCCGCGCTTCGGAACCCGCGCAGGCAGGGAGCAGGCGCGAAACGGCTACCTGTTTTTGCTGACCGTGCGTGGCACGCCCACCATCTACTACGGCGATGAGCTCGGCATGCAGAGCGTGCCCGTGCCGCAGGATAAAGTGCAGGACCCCTGGGAGCTGCTCTCACCCGGCCTCGGCCTGGGGCGCGACCCCGTCCGCACGCCCATGCGGTGGGATGCAGGCCCCAACGCCGGCTTCTGCCCGGCCGGCACCGAACCCTGGCTTCCGGTCGGCGATGACGCAGTAGCGCTGAACGCGGAAATTTCCAAACAAGACCCGGCATCCATGCTCAGTATGGTGAAAACGCTCATCAGGCTCCGGCGCACACACGAAGTGCTCGTAAGCGGCAGCTGCACGGTGCTGAGCAGCACCGGCGATGTGCTGCAGTACCGCAGGGGCGAACCCGACTCGGACAGCACGATGCTCGTTTTGCTAAATTTCAGCCCGGAAGAAAAGTCCGCGGATCTCCCCGCTGATTTTCAGGGATCGGCCGAAATCCTGCTTTCAACAGAAATGGACGGGCCTCACGCCCTGCGCAACAGCTCAGTCGTGCTCAGGCCCAACGAAGGCCTGCTGCTTCGCCGCAAACGGTAAACCCACCCGCTTTCTTTAAAAATCGCCGCTCACGGCTACTGCCGGGCGGCTTTTTTTCTGCTTGAAGCAAGGCTTTTACCTTTGTAACTTTGTACGTATACAACAGGCAGCAAAAAAAAGAAAGAATCCCGATACGCCCCCTAAAAAAATAAGGCTGCACAAACACACCCTTTTAGTCAAAAACAGCAATTCGACTTTATATTTCAATTTACTTGCCGAATTAACCTAAATAAATAAGGCAAAAATTAAAAGATAATCGACATTAATCAGGAATTTCTTTTGGGATTCAATCAGAAACTTCTGATATTTGCGCGTCCCCAATCATTCTCAAAAAATTTTACATGCGACTACCACTGGTGCCTGCGGGCAAAAAGAAAGCGAGCTACGAAATTCGCGGTATAGTTGATAAGGGCTATCAGCTTGAAGCCTGCGGCAAAAACGTCTTCTGGGAAAACATAGGCGACCCGGTTCAAAAAGGGATGCAGGTCCCGCAGTGGATGAAAGAAATTGTGGCGGCGGAGGCACTCAGCGATGCAAGCTATGGCTACTGCGAATCCAAAGGTGTGCCCAAAACACGGGAATTCCTGGCGGCGCGTACCAACGCTTTTGGCGGCGTGCGCATCACGAGCGACGACATTACTTTTTTCAACGGTCTTGGCGATGCCATTGCCCGTGTGTACGGCATGCTGAGCCCCGATGCCCGCGTGCTGATGCCCTCCCCTACCTATCCGGCGCATTCGGGTGCCGAATCGAGCCGTATCGGCCGCGCCCCGCTGCAGTACACCCTCGACCCCAAACGCGACTGGCTGCCCGACCCCGACGAGGTGCGTCAGCTGGTGGCCGGCAATCCCGATGTCTGCGCTATCCTGCTCATCAACCCGGATAACCCGACCGGCAAGGTTTTCCCCTACAGCACGCTTGCGGCGCTGGTACAGATTGCCCGCGAATTCGACCTCTTTATCATTTGTGATGAGATCTACGAAAACCTCGTGTACGAAGGCGAAATGGTGCGTCTGTGCGAAGTAATCGGGGATGTGCCCGCCATTGCGATGAAAGGCATCTCCAAAGAATTCCCGTGGCCCGGCAGCCGCTGCGGCTGGCTCGAATACTACAACCGCGACAAAGACCCCGTTTTCGCGGATTTCTGCGGACGCATCGATCACGGAAAAATGACCGAAGTGTGCAGCACCACCCTGCCGCAGCGCGTAATTCCTGCAATTATGAGTCACCCGATGTACAAAATCTGGCAGGATGACATCAAAGCTGAACTGAGCCGGAAAATGTCGAAAGTACGCGCGGCTTTCCATGAAATTGAGGGCTTTCACGTATCCGGTGGCGGGGGCGCGTTTTATGCTACCGTTCACATCGATTGCGAATTTGCCGGAAGCTGTGTGCCCTACACCGCTATGAACGACGCGCAGCTCAACCTCATTCGCAAGTGGCTGCAGCCTGGTTCGGCTCAGGATTACAAAATCGTGTACTTCCTGCTTGCCGTGCACGGCATCTGCGTAGTACCCCTCAGCGGCTTTTCGACCCCGCATTGTGGTTTCCGCTTCACCCTGCTCGAACAGGATGAAGCCCGTTTCGACGAGCTGCTCCGGGAAATGAAAGAAGGCCTCGGCCTCTGGAGCAAACACCGCAAGCTTGAGGAAAGCGTCGTAGCCTGATCAAGGCCGGTAGCACATCCCCCTTTAAACAAAAAACGCCCGTCCCGGCTCTGATGATGACCGGGACGGGCGTTTTGTTTTAGGATGACGGGCGCTTTCCCCGAAAACCCGCTTTGAAGGCAGGTTTCAGCTTTCCGGCTTTGGCTTGCGCAGCTCCGTTTAACTTAGCGGGGGTAAATAGATTTCTTGGCTGCGAGCAGGGTGTTTTTCATGAGCATGGCAACCGTCATCGGGCCGACGCCGCCGGGCACAGGCGTAATCCAGCTTGCTTTTTCGGATACCGAATCGAAGTCGCAGTCGCCGGTGAGGCGGTAGCCCCGCTCTGTGGTGTGGTCGGCTACCCGCGTGATGCCCACATCTATCACCACAACGCCCTCCTTCACCATCTGCCCCGTAACAAGGCCCGGCTGACCCACCGCTACAATCAGAATATCGGCGCTGATGGTGTGCTTGGTGAGGTCTTTGGTGAATTTGTGGCAGATGGTTGTTGTGGCCTTGCCGGTGGTGTTCTCCCGGGAGAGCAGAATCGCCGCCGGTGAACCCACGATATTGCTTGCCCCGACTACGACCGCGTGTTTGCCCTTGGTCGGGATGCTGTAGTGCCGCAGCATCTCGATAATGCCCGCCGGGGTGCAGGGGCGGAAGCAGGGCTGCCCGACCGACATCCGCCCGACGTTCATGGGATGGAAGCCGTCCACGTCTTTGCGGTAGTCGATGGCTTCAATCACGGAAAGCGGGGTGATGTGCGCCGGGATCGGCAGCTGCACCAGAATACCGTCGGTGGCCTCATCCCGGTTAAAGTCCCCGATTACCTCCGTAAGCTCAATCTCCGAAATGGTATCGGGGAGGATGAGCGTGTCAGATTCAATTCCCACATCCTCACAGGCGCGGGTTTTAGCGCCCACATAAGCCGACGAAGCCGGATTTTCACCCACCAGAATCACCTGCAGTTTGGGGGCACGGTAACCCCGCTCAACCCAGCTTTTCACATCGGCAGCGACCGACTCACGAACCTTGCCGGCCAGCATCACCCCGTCCAGAATACTCGCACTCATGAAGTAACCCCCGTTTTATCGTTTTAGATTAAATTTTTTGATTTTGTTATAGAGATGGCTGCGCTGAATGCCGATGGCATCTGCTGTTTGTGAAATATTCCACTGATGTTTATCAAGCTGATACTTCACAAAAATAAGCTCCGTCGCATCTTTAAAAGACTGAAAATCGGGATATTTTTCCAGCAAATCTCGCATACCCTGATTGCCGTCGGTGGCTGACCTTTGTACCGCACCGGCAAGAAGATCTACCTCAGCCGCCGTAATTTCCGGCCCGCTGCTCAGAATACCGAGTCGCTCAACCACATTATGCAGCTCCCGCACATTGCCGGTCCACTCATGGCGCTGTAGTTTTTCAAGAGCCCCGGGCGAAAAAGTTTTCCCTTCAAAAACGATGTCCTTATCGGCCATTTCGCGTAAAAAAGCAGTAGCGAGCAGAGGAATATCTTCACGCCGGTCGCTGAGCGGCGGCACATGAACGGGAATCACATTCAGCCGGTGATACAAATCTTCGCGGAAGCGTTGTTCCTGAATTTCGAGCCTCAAATCCTTATTCGTTGCAGCGAGGATGCGCACATTCACCTTAATCAGCTCCGTTCCGCCCACCCTCACAATGGTGTTTTCCTGAAGCGCCCGCAGCACCTTGGCCTGAGCGGTCAGGCTCATATCCCCGATTTCATCGAGGAAAAGCGTGCCGCCGTGTGCCTGTTCAAACTTGCCGATTCTGCGGCTGCTTGCTCCGGTAAAGGCGCCCTCCTCATGGCCAAAAAGCTCGCTTTCAAGCAGCTCCGTCGGAATGGCGGCACAGTTCACTTCCACAAAAGGCTCATCAGAGCGGCGGCTCTGCTCGTGCAGGCTGCGGGCCACCAGCTCCTTGCCGGTTCCGTTTTCGCCGGTAATAAGCACCCGCGCATCTGTGGGCGCAACTTTCGCGATGGTCGCCTTGATGTGCCTGATGGCATCACTCTCCCCGATAATTTCCGAAAGCCGGGGTACACTCCGGCGCATTTTCCGGTTCTCTTTTACGAGAATTCCTTTATCGAGCGCATTGCGCACCGTAATCAGCAGCCGGTTAAGGTCCGGCGGTTTTTGAAGAAAATCAAAAGCACCGAGCCGGGTTGCCTGCACGGCCATTTCAATCGTACCGTGACCGGTAAGCATAATTACGGGCAGCTGAATGCCTGCTTCGTTGAGTTTTTCGAGCAGCTCGAAGCCATCCATCCCCTTCATTTTAATATCGAGAAGCAGCAAATCGAAGGCTTCAGCCTGCAGTTTCTCCAGCGCCAGTGTACCCGAAGCGGCCTCACTTACATCATATTGCTCGAACTCCAGGATTTCGCGCAACGCGCTGCGGATGCTTGCTTCATCGTCGGTTACAAGTATGCGGGGATTTTTTTTTGCGGACATGAAAAGGGTGCCGAATCAGATTTCAGATTAAAGTTCCTGCCAAAGCAGGTTGAGGATACGCTCGTGCACCTGATCTACTGCGGCAACACGGCTTGTGAAATTGTTGGTGAGGATGGAGAAGCTCAGCCGGGCGCCTGATTGCGTATCGAGGTACCCGCTAAGGGTGCGTACCCCGGTAATGAAGCCGGTTTTGGCATACAGATTTCCGAGCGCGGGCGAGCTTATGAACCGGTTTTCGAGCGTACCGCTGAAGCCCGCTTTGGCAAAGGTTTGTTCCCACTCGGTGCGATAGGGGGATTGCTGCATCAGCCGCAACAGCGCTGTGATCTGAGAAGCCGATGCAAGATTGGCGCTTGCCATGCCGGAAGCATCCCGAAAACGAAGATCTGTAGTATCGAGGCCGATTTTTTCGAGTTCTTCAAGAATAAGGGTCAGCCCGGCTTCCGTGCTGCCCTGCACGCCCATCGAATAAGCACCCAGCGCTTTGGTGAGCATTTCGGTGTAGAAGTTGTCGCTGTGTGCATTCACCCGTTTCAGCAGCACAGCAAGCGGCTCGGAATGATGCTCCGCAAGGTTGCGGAAACCGCGCCAGTTGCGGCGCTGTGAATCCACAATCAGTTCACCGATCCAGTCGATACCGCTGAAGCTCGCCTGCTTCACGAAACTGTCAATAAAAAAAAGGGCCGGATCTGTGATGGTGAGCGACTCTTTCTCCAGATAGCCCTGCGGCAGCGTACTGCGCAGCAAGATGGTATTGGTTCCCAGCACACGTGCATAAGATTCGTTGAAGCGCACATTTCGCGGGGTGATGCGCTGCTCATTCACCAGGTTCACATAATCGGTATTGAACGGAAACCAGGTAATCTGCGGCTGATCCCCTACTGTGCCCACAGCCCTGACCGTAAGATCAATACAGTTTCGGTTGAAGGAAAGCGCGCCGGTTTCCGGTGCATAATAATACGACAGATCGTCCCACTCCCAGCCCCGGGGATAGCGGATATCGTCGAAAAGGCTTTCGTTGCCAAAAACATCCCCTACAATTCGGTTAATACCCTGCTCGCGCAGCTGCCTGATGAAGGAGTTGAACACAAACATCGCGTCATTATCATAGTGATATTTATCGATAGACGGATCTCCTGAGCCGGCAAGGTGCACATCCCCGAGCCACACCCCGTCAACAAGGCGGCCATCGCCGTAAAGGGTTGTACGGAAGCGGAAATCCGGCCCGAGGCCGTGCAGCAGGCCGGCTGTTACAAACAACTTGCTGTTTGAGGCCATCCGCATTGGCGTGCTGCTGTTGATGCTGATGAGTTCTTCCCCAGCTTCGTTGCGTACAGAAACAGCCCATACAGCGTCTGACGGAACGCCCGCGGCTATCAGAGCCTGAATGCGCTCTTCGCTTGGTGCTGCGGCCGCATGCACCGGTGCCGGCTGCCGGCCATCTGCTCCGGCGGCAAACCCCTTCGCGGTTCCGCCAGCCCACAACCATGGCACAAACAGCACGCACATCATCCCCCAAAAAAGCATCCTTGCGGAAATTCGGGCTGATCCTGCTGAGGCGGCTTCGGAGGTCATCAGTTCGGGCTGCTTAATCAGACAGGTTGCTCTTCTTCCTCACGGAAAAGCTCAACAACTACTGCCGCAGACTCGGCCATCATGAGCTGATGCCGGAAGTTATCATGGTTCATCAGCCTTGATATTTTGCTGAGCAGCTTTATATGATAGCTGCTCTTGGCACATCCGCCTACCAGCAGAAAGACCAATGAAACCGGGGCATCATCTACCGAACTGAAATCGATTGGCCGCTTCAGGCGGGCAAATACCGCATAGTTTGATTCCATTTCCCTAAGCTTGGCGTGCGGAATCGCAACCCCTTTCCCAACTCCCGTTGACATTACTTCTTCGCGATCGAGCACTGCTTGTTTTATTTTCTGAAGCAGTTCTTCATCAACCTCCTTCTTTAACTCATTTACCAGTCGCTTAATTAATTCTTCCTTGTTTCCTGCTTCAACATCCAGTACGATGTGTCCGGAGCTGAGAATTTCAGAGATTTTCATAATGAAGGCTTGTTCAATCTTTTAAATGCTGCAGCGCTGCAAAATTTTTGAAGAGATGCGGGCTGCAAAAAAACGATGGTGAAATTTAAGACTTTTTTAGCGGATACACACTTCAAACAAACGGAGGTTTCTCTCGGCCGGCCGGCCGGTTCTGACAGCGAATGGCGGCACATCAAATTACCGGAAGGCGGCCGGAGATTCAACTCTTTTTCGATAATTGCCGGCAAACTTCGTACTTTGAAAAAATGCAGCTATTTAAAAGTGCCCTCGCCATATTCCGGAAAGATTTTCAGCTTGAACTCCGCTCCCGGTACGCCATCAATACCGTGCTCACCTTTGTGGCTTCAGCCACTATGGTGATGTTTTTCTCGCTGAACACCAGCCTGCTCACCGCAGACCTGTACAGCGGGCTGCTTTGGATAATTATCCTGTTTGCGGCCCTTTCGAGCCTTGCCCGCTCTTTTGTGATGGAAACCGATCAGCAGACGTTTGATCTGCTTCGGCTCAATACGCCGGGGCTGCCGGTTTACATCGGCAAACTGCTTTTCAACTTCAGCTTCACCTACGCGGTTTCGCTGCTTACGGCACTGCTTTTTGCCATTCTTACGGGCAGTTTCGACCCCGATCTGTTTCCTTTCCTGCTGCTGCTTTTACTGGGCTCGCTTGGTTTTTCAAGTGTAGCAACTCTTATGGCATCTCTGGTTTCGCGATCTGTACAGAAGGGCGCTATTTTTTCGGTACTTTGCCTGCCGCTGCTGCTTCCGCTTATCGTACTGCTGAGCGATGCTACCCGAACCCTGCTCGGCGGCAGCCCGATTGGCGGTATTGCCGAGCAGCTCGCCGCGCTCATCGGCTATTGCGGCGTAACCATCACCCTTTCCATCATGTTATTTGATTATGTCTGGACCGACTGAACTCCCTTATGCCGGCTCCGCCATTAAACCCGGCAACCGGCGCCTTGTTGGCAACCTGCAGGCCCGCGATCAGCTCGAACGCATTGTAAGCTCCGGGCGGCTCAGCCACGCCTACCTCATCAGCGGGCCCGCTGGCGTTGGAAAAAAAGCGCTGGCGCTTACCCTTGCCGAACTCATTAATGGAATCGATAACCTCACCGACCTCAAAGGCACGGCCTTTTCAAAAAAAAGCCGGTGGAGCAACCATCCCGACATCCGGATTTTCATCCCGCTTCCCGGAAGTGACCCTGATATAGGGTTGCTGCGCGACCGCATTCAGCTGCTCGCAAAAGACCCCTACGAAGTGGTTGACTTCACCCTGAGGCCGAGCCTCAAAGATGAAAGCGATCAGACGAACAAAAACTCTTTCTACTCTATCAGCTATTTTAAGGAGACGGTACTCAGCGGCTCCTACCGCAAACCCAACGAAGGTTACCGGAACATCATCATTATCAGTGAGGTCGAAAAAATGCGGAAAGAGGCGTCCAACACCTTCCTGAAGCTGCTGGAAGAACCGCCTGATGAGGTCGTTTTTATCCTCACAACCAACAATGTAAATGCCCTGCTGCCCACCATTATCTCGCGCTGTCAGCACATCCGTATGTCGCCGCTCAGCCCCGATGAAGTTGCTGAAGGGCTTCAGACCTATGATAAGCTGAACGAGCCGGAAGCACGCTTTCTCTCGCGCATCACCGGCGGTAACTACTCCGCCGCCCGCTTTTACGATGTTGAGCAGCTGCGGGGCATGAGAAACGACATCATCAGCTATCTGCGCAGCTGTTACTCCCTCGACCCTCTGGAAATCACCGGCATTGCACAGCGCTGGCAAACCGAAAATAACCGCGAAGGCATGGCTAACATCCTGAATCTGATGGAAGTACTGGTGCGCGATCTTGAAATTTACCGCGCAACCGGCGAGGAACGCTTCCTTGTGAATGCCGATCAGGTTGAAGTGATTCACAATTTTTGCAAGGCCCTCAAAAATGCGCGCCTCGATGAAATGCATCAGATGTTCGAGGAGTTCCGAACCATGCTGGATGTGAACGTTACCGGCCGCTATATTTTTACCGTACTGGCCTTCCGGATCTCACGGCTGATGCGCGGTCTTGACCCGTCCATACCCGACAGCAAGCCCTGGATGCACATTCCGGCCTACGAACACCTTGCAACCTAAATGATGCAGGCCTTTTTTGGGTTAGTACTCCATGCTTTTCTTTTACACACTCCCCCCGGCTCAGCCGGTTTCAATTTTTTTTAATTACTCGTGAATATTAAATCCATCGCTTTCACAAAAATGCACGGGGCGGGCAACGACTTTGTGGTGTTCGACAACCGCACCTACGGTTTTCTGCTCGATGAAATCATCGCACTCACCCCCCGGCTTTGTCACCGGCGTTTCGGGGTTGGCGCCGATGGCGTACTTGTGCTCGAACCTTCCGAACGCGCCGACTACCGCATGATTTACCGCAATGCCGACGGCAGTGATGCCGGTATGTGCGGCAACGGCGCCCGATGCCTTGCCCGGTTTGCCGTGCGCTCCGGCTTCCCCGAAAAGCTAAGCTTCATGGTACATGGCAGCCGTTACGAGGCCGAAGTAAACAAAAATGAAGTCAGCGTTTTTTTTCCGGTTGAACCCAAAGCCGGCGAATTCCTCACCCTGTTTGACCGTGATGCGCTCGAAATCTACTCCGGTACCGACCATGTCGTTACCTGGGTTGATGCCGGTACCCTCGATGATGAAGCCCTGCTGCGCAGTCAGGGCCGGGACATCCGCAACCGGCAGGAGCTGTTCCCAAAGGGCACTAATGTAAACTTCGCCTGCGAAGCGCAAAGCCCGAATCAGATCTACATGAAAACCTACGAGCGTGGCGTAGAAGACCTCACCCTTGCCTGCGGCACCGGCGCCCTTGCTACGGCTGTTGCGCATCATCACAAAAAAAAACCTGAAGCAGACGGCAGCTTCAGCTACGAAATTCTGTGCAGCGGCGGCACACTTAAAACCAGCTTCCGGTACAACTCCGAAGGCAGGCATTATACCGGGCTTCGGCTAAGCGGTCCTGCAGTGTTTACCTTCGACGGCACCTACTTCCTGGATATTTGACCTCAAGCAACCTCACATATCACATCTGCATAAGCTCATTTCTTTTTGGGAGGAAAATCAGGGGCAGGGTGATGGCTGCTGTGCTCGCATCCGCTTTCCTGCTCGCTTCCTGCAGCAGCATGCCGCGCGAAAGCTATGAGCCGGCTCACTCAAATCTTCAAAACCGGATTACCAATACCAAAGCCGTAGCCCCGCAGCAGCCCCCGACTGCCGAAATCCGGAGCATAGAATTATTCCTTGAGCGGCCTGGTAACCCGCCGGTTATTGTGCTGGGTTCATCACAGCGGCTTACCCTGCGATTCGATGAGCTCGCAGATGCCGGAAACAGTTTTCTCATCCGGCTGAAGCACTACAATTCCGACTGGAGCGAAAGCTTTCTGCCACCTGCGGCACTCAGCCGGGGTTTTCGTGATGACACCATCACCGGCGGCACACCCGGTACCGGGCAGTTTCCCTCCTTCTACAGCTACAGCTACACCTTCCCAAACCGAAACCTCGATATTCAGGTAAGCGGAAATTTTATGGTTGAAGTGTACGATTATGTGAGCCGTGAACTGTTGTTCTCCCTCCCCTTTTTCGTTACCGAAGACCGTGGCAGCCTCCGGGCCGAAGTGACCGACCACTTTTTTGACAGCCGCTTCCCCAACCATCAGATATTTACGGAGTATCAGTTTCCTGATTTTGTGAGTATGCCGCTTGTTGATATTGACGTTCGGGTGGTACAAAATCAGTTTTGGGGGCGCAGCCGGCTCACCACCGAACGCGATATTTCGAGCCCCGGCCTTATCCGGCTTCACCTTAGCCGCGAAGGCAGCTTTCCGGGGCGCTATGAATTCAGGCCGCTGCTTATCGACGACCTTTTCAGTATCACGAGAGATGTGTTTGAAGTTTTCCCGGAGCGTAATCCGCCGCTGATACGGCTGCAGTATGATGTGGTTGATCTCGACGTAAATCCCAGACCTTCCCGCTCGTACAGCTTTGGTGAACCCCGAAGCGGCAGGTCAGCACGATATACCGAAGTAGAATTCAATCTCGAACGCCCTTCATTTATTGAGCCCGATGAGGCCGTTTTTGTGACCGGATCATTCACCAACTGGAGTATCAGCGCTGCACAGCGCATGATCTACAGCCCGGATGAGGATGCTTTTTCAGCACGCATCCTCATGAAAGAAGGGCGCTACGACTACACCTATGCCGTTGTGAACAACAACCGCCTCGACGACCTCAGGCTTTCGGCCTTCTTTGCTCAAACAAACCAGGAGTATCAGGTGCTGGTGTACTTCAGGGATCAGCAGCAACAGTTCGACCGGCTGTTGCAGTTTGGCACCATCAGAAGCAGATAAACTGTACGGGAATTTTCAGATAACGACCCTAAAAGTATCAGGGCCGCAATCCTGCCAGTGCCAGCTTAGGTCATTCCGTTCAATGACGCCGCAAAAGTGAAAAACGGCAAGCTGAAGGTGTACCGGTACGAAGGATGCAGCTAAATGCACCATAAAAAAAGCCCCGGCTGCGGGCTGCGCAACCGGGGCTTTAAAACAGCATAAGGAAAAACAGACGTATCCCCCCTACCAACCGCATCTTTACCTGTGGTGTATTTTGGGGTTAGCTTGT
>JAFIET010000149.1 GCA_020832405.1 Balneolales bacterium | reverse complement strand
CGCCATGCGAAACCCCGAAGCCCTCGCCATCTTCGAAAAACTCCGCCCGGATTGATGGCCCGCGGATTTGGCGGATTTTTGTTTGATTGACCGCAGACCGCAGACCGCAGACCGCTGATCGCTAAACCCTACCTTTTGCGTCCTTCGCGTAAACCTTCGTGCCCTTCGTGTTCAAACAATAGAGGCAGATTTACCGCGAAGCCCGCAAAGGATGAGCGCAAAGATCGCAAAGCGTAGTTGACGGCCCGCGGATCGGGCGGGTTTACGCCGATTCTTTCAAGCCCAAACCCCGCCCCATGTCATTTCGAACGCTTATCAGGTGGAAGGAGCTCACCGAAGGATACCAGGCGGGAGAAGCAGGAAAATGACCGAAGCGTAATGTGAGAAATCCCCTAAGCCAGCCCTGCCGCCAAAAAATGGCCCAGGGTTCGGTCGGATATTTGTTTGATTGACCGCAGACCGCAGACCGCTAAACCCTACCCTTTGCGTCCTTCGCGTAAACCTTCGCGCCCTTCGTGTTCAAACAACAGAGCCAGATTTACCGCGAAGCCCGCAAAGGATGAGCGCAAAGTTCGCGAAGCGTAGTTGACGGCACATGGATCGGGCGGATTTTTGTTTAATAGACCGCAGACCGCTGACCGCAGTTAATCAAACCTTACCCTTTGCGTCCTTAGCGTAAACCTTCGCGCCCTTCGTGTTCAAACAACAGCGCCAGATTTACCGCGAAGCCCGCAAAGGATGAGCGCGAAGATCGCGAAGCGTAAGTGACAGCCCACAGATTTACGCAGATTTATTTCACGCAAAGCCGCAAAGCCGCAAAGACCCAAAGTTGCAAAAAACGCAAAGCCGTATTGTGCCAATGCAACCGCAATAAAATCAAAAAACAAGCGACACACTGACACACTGAAATACTGACATACTGCTAAGAAAGTATCGCTTCAATATCTTCCGGCTTTTTTGGCACATTGGTGAGATTCTCGTAGCCCGTTTCGGTGATCACGAGGTTGTCTTCGATGCGGATGCCGCCGAAGTCGAGCAGGCCGCGGAGTTTGGACTCATTCAGGAAGGGCTTGTGCTTGGGGTCGCTGAAGGCGGGTTCGAGCAGCGCGGGAATCATGTAGAGGCCCGGCTCTATGGTGACCACCATGCCTTTCTCAAGCGTGCGGCGTGCGCGCAGGAACCGCAGGCCGGGCCGGTCGATCGGCTCGATGCCTTTGAGGTAGCCGCCCACATCGTGGGTGTCGAGCCCGAGAAAGTGACCCAGCCCGTGCGGGAAGAACAGGGCAAAAAGGTTCACCTGCATCATATCGTCGATACTGCCGTGAACCAGGCCGAGGTCTTTGAGTCCGCTGAGGATCACCTGACAGGCATGCAGGTGCAGGTCCTCCATCTTAATACCGGGGCGCGCACCGCTCGTAGTTTCCGCGAGCGCACGAAGCACGATGCGGTACAAATCTCCAAAAACGCCGTCAAATTTCCCGCTGACAGGGAAGGTGCGCGTGATATCCGCTGCGTAGCCTTTGTATTCGGCGCCGGCATCAATCAGGAAATGGCTCCCTTTGGGGATGCGGCGCGAATTATCTACATAATGCAGAATGGCGCTGTTTTTGCCGGAAGCAAAAATGCCGTTGTACGGATGGTGCAGCATCCCCTGCTTTATCAGGTGATGTTCGTAATCGGCCTTAACCTCATACTCCCATTCCGCGGTTTGGGCGCGTTTCATGGCGATCAGATGCGCCTCGCTTGCGGCTTTGGAAGCCCGCCGCATTAGTTCAAGCTCACGGTCGGTCTTGATACTCCGGCAGTAGGCCAGCGCCTCCGGCAGGGTTGCCGAATCGGTCTTAAGTCCGAAATTCGAAACAAACTGCGCTTCCGCTTCCCCGTTGCAGTACACCGTTTCCGGCTTGCGTTTTCTGAAAACCAGTTCCAGCTTATCATCATAAAAAACGCTGTCGGCTTTGAACGCTTCCTTATAATAATCGGCGCTGTTCACATAGCCCATCCAAACCGCGTATTTGCTGTCGCGCTTGGGCAGCACCAGGTGCCAGGTTCGGTCTTTTAAATCAAAAAGGACGTGAAAATCAGGTTCAGCAATGCCGGTGAGGTACAGAAAATTGGATTCCTGCCGGAAAGCGTATTCAAAATCCGTGTTGTAGCGGTGTGAAACCGTGCCCCCTCTCAAATAAACAAGCGCGTCCGTATCGGGCTTAAACACATCAAATAATTTACTGCGGTTGGTCTGTTCCATATCAGGTGTGGGTCAGTAAAAATGTTCGAATCAAGATTGTAAAGTACTAAATTCTTTCAGCCTTAGCATCTAAAAATCAGCCAAAAACAGCATCTAATTCTGAGCAGAGTGCCGAAAAACAGGCGTCAGGTTCGGAGGAACCGGTGAGGCTGTGTGCAAGCCGGTGCTGAACCTCAGCAGTGAGAATCCTGCTACCGGAATTTCGGGTGATGCTCGCCGGGCCCGCATCAGCCCCGGTATGCAGTGGCAGGCTCAGATGACCGGCGACCTGCTGCTGCCTGATATCGAGCACCTGCAGCCGGCTGCCCCCGTTTTCATCGGCCGAGATCGTGAGCGCACGGCCCTGAATCACGAAAAAATAGTGGTTCAGTTCCGGCTGCGTTTCGCTTGAGGGTATTTTGATGAGATGGATTTCCGGACCGGCCTGAAGGTGCATCAGGCAGAGGAGTGCCGCGAAAAAAGAAGCCTCAGCAACAAGCGGCTTTCGCCCGAGGAAGCCGCGGCGCTGCCAGTATGCGGCATCGCGGTTTACGGGAAAGCCGGTTTCCAGCGCGGAAGGGGATGCGTGCGTGATGCCATACCCCGATACCTCAAAAAAAAGATCGCGCCTGCCGTTGGTGAGCAGCACGAGCGGGGCCCCGATTTCGAGGTTGTAGCGGGAGGCCTGCAGGGCCGTTTGCGGGGTGAGGGGCACCTCCGGCGCTTTGCACTCGGCGAGCAGCCAGGGGCGGTGCTGTGCATCGTAGCAGAGCAGGTCTGTGCGCAGGGTATCGCCCGCGATCCGGCGTTTTACGGGCAGCTCGGTGGTGAAACGACTCATAGGCTGACCGCAGCTGAGGTGCAGCCATTCGGCTAGCTGCAGCCGCACCCGCTCTTCGGGCCGGTCGGCCAGCAGGTTGCGCCTCACGGGATTCCACAGCCGGCGCGCACCCTCTTCGAATCGGATTTCGGGGAAATGGCCGGTCACAACGGAGACCGGCGGAACAGCCTGTTCAGCGCTCACAAAAGAAGTCCTTTTTTGCGGCAAGTTACAAAATCCAAAGCCGGTTTGCCGTGCGAAAGCAGGCAGGGAGATACGTGTTTTTGTGGGTGCGCTGCGGAATCAGCTGAAATGAAAACGGCTGGAGACCGGGGCTGGCTGTCATTGAGGGATTGAACAAGTTACGAACGCTCAGGAAAAAACTTTAAAGACACATTCTTTCTGACTCTTTCGTATTATGATGGTTAGAACATTGTGATAACAAAACATGGAGCGCCATGATTAAAAAACTTCAAAAAATCGGAAACAGCAGAGGCATACTTCTCGAAAAGCCGCTTTTGAAACTTCTCAAAATAGATGAAGATGACAGTGTTGAGCTCATTCCTCACGAAGGCGGGCTGCTGATCAGAAAGGCAGATGTCCGGTCCGCGTAT
>JAFIET010000040.1 GCA_020832405.1 Balneolales bacterium | reverse complement strand
GACCGGCCGCGGCCGCGTTGTGATGCGCGCGCTGGCAACGGTAGAAGAGCTGCGCGGCAGCCGTGAGCAGATTATCGTAAACGAAATTCCGTATCAGGTAAACAAAGCCACGCTGATTCAGAAAATCGCTGAGCTCGTGCATACCGATAAGATCACCGAAATCTCGGATGTGCGCGATGAATCAGACCGTGACGGCATGCGCATCGTGATTATGCTCAAGCGCGGCGCCATTGCAAGCGTAGTGCTCAATCAGCTGTACAAGTACACGCAGATGCAGCACACTTTCGGGGTTATTAACCTCGCGCTCGTGAAAGGGCGCCCGCAGGTGATGCACATCAAAGACCTGATCAAGCATTTTGTGAATCACCGCCTTGAGGTCATCATCCGTCGTACCATTTACGACTTGGATCAGGCCGAAGCCCGTGCTCACATCCTGGAAGGCCTCAAAATCGGGGTGGATAACCTCGATGAAGTAATTGCGACCATCCGCGCGTCCAAAAACGTACCGGAAGCCAACGATCAGCTTCGCCGCAAATTCGCCCTTACCGACTTGCAGGCCAAAGCCATCCTCGACATGCGTCTGCAGAAACTTACGGCCCTCGAGCGTGACAAGATTGACGCCGAGTACCGCGACATTATCGGGCAGATCGGCGAATTCCGCCGCATTCTCGGCAGCACCGATGCGCAGAAAGAAATCATCAAAAAAGAGCTGGATGAAATCCGCGACCGCTACGGCGATGAGCGCCGTACCAAAATCGTGTACTCTGCCGATGATTTCAGCATTGAGGATATGATTGCCGATGAGGATGTGGTCGTTACCATTTCCAACACAGGCTACATCAAGCGCACGCCGGTGAGCGGCTTCCGCCGGCAGAAACGGGGCGGTACCGGAATGAAGGGCGCCTCAACCAAAGATGAAGAATATGTGGAACATCTGTTTGTGGCCACCAACCATAACTACATCCTGTTCTTCACCGAAAAAGGAAACTGCTACTGGCTGAAAGTCTATGAAATTCCTGAAGGAACCCGACTGAGCCGTGGGCGTGCCATCGTGAATCTGATTCAGCTCGAAAAAGGCGACAGCATCAAAACCTTTGTGCCGGTCAGAACCCTGGATGATGAGAAATACGTGAAGAGCCACTACATCATCATGGCGACCAAAAAAGGAATTGTGAAAAAGAGCCTGCTCGACGACTACAGCCGTCCGCGGCAGAATGGCATTATCGCAATTAAAATTGATGATGATGACGAACTGCTCGGTGCAAGCCTCACCAACGGCAACAGCACCATCCTGCTGGCAGCCCGCAGCGGACGTGCCATCCGCTTCATGGAAACTGACGTGCGCGAAATGGGCCGCAATACCCGCGGCGTGCGCGGCATAACCCTCGACGGCGACAAAGACGCCCTGGTTGATATGGTTGTGGTCCAAAACACCAACGAAGCCACCGTACTCGCCATTTCTGAGCACGGCTACGGCAAGCGCAGCCTCGTAACCGACTACCGCGAGCAAAGCCGGGGCGGCAAAGGGGTCATCACCCTGAAACGCACGCCCAAAACCGGCGATTTGGTTGCCCTGAAGGAAGTGAGCGATGTTGACGACCTGATGATCATCACCCAAAAAGGAAAGATCATCCGCATGCACTGCACAGACATCCGCTCGATGGGCCGCAATACGCAGGGGGTACGCATTATGCGCCTCAGCGACGGCGATTCCATTTCCGGCGTTACCCGCGTGGTAAAAGATGATGACGAGGCCGATAACGGCGGCGATGACGACAACGGCGGAAGTTCGCCTTCCGGCTCAGGACCAAAACCAGCTTCGGGTACCGGAGAACAGGCCGCACTCGAGTTTTGATCTCCGGCTCTAAGTGAATCATTTCAATAAAAAAGCCCGGCTGCTTACGCTTCCGGGCTTTTTATTTGTTTATTTGTGAAGCGGAGGGTTTTAAAAATTTAAAATCTGTTTGAGAATACGTATAATGAACGAATGACAGGAATTACAGATGTCTGCACGTACGCCGGAGCCGGATATCTGTAATGCGTATGGCTGTTGTTTGTATACAGTAAAGTCGTGTAAAATCAGGTCTGATTTTTGGCAGGGCCTGTGGCGTAATCTTTGAATTTGAAACATAAGCACGCTTACTGATTGGGTTGTAGTAATTCATGCAAAATTCCGAAGATATGATTGATGGTTCGGGTGACGGCACCTTATATATTGAAGAATGGCCATTTTTACTGGTTCGCTTCAAAAAGACGGTAGCAGAAGTACCGCACAGGCAGGCTGAACTCGCTGCAGCTGCGATGAGTCGTTCCTTTTTGGATTGGACCGGGGAAGATGCAGGCAAACAGCCGGCCGTTTTTTTTGCGCATCACCCAACGCTTTCGGAATGGTGGGCGGAGATACGCGAAGATTTTTTAAAGGGCAGGGAGCACATCACCCGAAACCATTCTTTCCGGCATACCGACGGCCGGCTTTACGGGGTGCAGGCGGCAGCTGAAAACGACAGCCTGTCGCTGATGTTCATGCAAAAGGCGGATGAGGCTGAAACCAGGGAGCCGGCGCCGGAAATGAGGGCACGGCAGGTTGCAGAGTTTGAAGAAGAAAAAGTACTGATGTGCCGTTACCTGAAAGACGGAACCTTCACATATATGAATGAAGCTTTTGTGTCTTTTTTTGAGATGCCTTCAGAGCCACAGTCGGGCAGCTCCAACCTGTTCGAGCTTCTCACCGAAGAGGAAAAACCGGAAGTAGAGCGCTTTATAGAAAAGGTTTTAAGCGGAACCGAAAAATGCTGCTATCTCTCCGAGTTTACAATTAACGGGCAGCAGCGGAGGGTACTTTGGTTCGAGAAACTTTTGCCGGGAAGTCCGCCTGTAATTGAATCGGTCGGGTACGAGCTTTCGGCCTTTTTATATCAGAAACATGCATTCGATCTTAAAATGCAGCAGCAGCAGGCCATTCTCGAAGCCATCCCGTACTACATTTTCGCCAAAGATGCGGATAAACGGTACCTGTTTGCAAACAGCAGGTTTGCAGCTGCATTCGGCCATACGGCATCAAGTATTATCGGATTAAACGATAGCGAACTGTCTGATAATGACGAGTGGAACAATAAATATATGAACAGTGACGAAGAGGTGCTCAGAAGCGGGCAGCTTGTCGTGATGCAGCCAGAATATGAAAAGCGTAATGAAGGGGGATACGGCTGGTTCCAGACCATTAAAGTACCGTATTATCATCCCGGTCAAAAAAAGCCGGGGGTACTTGGCATAGCTCTTGATATAACAGAGCGTAAGAAGGCGATGGATGAGCTTGCAAGGCAAAAAGAGCAGTTCGAAGTAGCAATCCGTGGCATTAATGACGGTATTTGGGATTGGAACCTAAGGGAAAAGTCAATCTTTTTCTCCCCAAAATGGAAAGAGCAGCTCGGTTACCGGGATGATGAGATCCCCAATGAAACGAGTTCTTTTCAGGAGCTGCTTCACCCTGATGATCAAAGCGTAGTCTATGATTATATTGACAGATACCATAGGGGTGAGACCGAGCGCTATGACATCGAATTTAGGATGCGGCATAAGGCCGGACACTATATATGGATTCACTCAAGAGGGGATGCCTTACGGGATGAAAACGGAATTCCGTACCGGATGGCCGGCTCACACACCGACATCACCAGGCGCAAGAAAGATGAAGCAGCCTTACTCGAAAGCAGGCAACGGTACGCATCCGTCATAAAAGCAATACCCGATATGATATTCAGCCTCCGCAGGGATGGTACCTATCTCGATTGTCACAGCCCTTCAGATGAATTACTGTTCGTTCAGCCGGAGTATTTCATTGGGAAGAAAATCGAAGACGTGCTTCCCGAAGAGCTGGCTGTTAAGTTTTTGAAAGCAATGGATGCCGTTTTTGAGGGAGATTCGCAGCAGATTGTAGAATATGAACTGGAGGTTTCGGGCCGGAATAAATATTTTGAAGCGCGTTTTGTGCAAAGTGATGCTGACGAAATATTATCTATAGTTCGCGATGTAACAGACGAAATTAAGGCTAAAGGCGAACTGCTCCATACACAAAAAATGCTGCTGCAAACCAATAAAATGGCCAAGGTAGGGGCATGGGAGTATGATTTACGCCTCAAACAGTTGCATTGGAGTGATATGGCATACACCATTTTCGGAAAAAGCAGGGATGCGTTCAGTCCCCTTCTTGATGAAGTGGTGCAACTTTATGAAGAGCAGAGTGCCCGGCATATGATGCAGGCCATTGAAAAACTTATTGCGGAAGGGGAGCCGTACGACATAGAAAGTCAGATCCGAAAACCAGACGGTAGCCTTAAATGGGTTCGATCGATAGGTGATGCAGATTTTGAAAACGGCATTTGTGTGAGAATCTATGGTTCCGTACAAGATATTGATCTGCAAAAACGAAATCAGCTTGAACTGGAATCGACCCGGCAGAAACTGCAAAGCATCTTTGCTGAGATGAGTGAAGCAATTTGGTCGCTTCGTTTACCGGATTACAACGTTAATTTTGCAACGCCGTCGTTTGAAAACGTATTTGGTGTGAAGATTAGTGAATGGGCACAAAACCAGGCTGTTTGCCAGCAGTTTGTGCACCCGGAAGATTACCCGGGCTTATTGGAGCAGTACAAAAAACTGATCCAAACCGGAAGCTACAGCACCGAGTACCGGATTATCAAAAACGGAGAAGTACGCTGGCTCCATGAAAAAGCCAGAAATATTTGCAACGCTGAAGGAGTGCCCGTTAGGGTTGATGGGTTCACGAGTGATATAACCCGCGAAAAAGAAGCCGAAGCCGAAAGAGAGCATTACTCGGAAATGCTTTCGCTGCTCTTCCGTATAGCAAGCACCTTCATAAACCCGAAACTTGATCAGTTTGACACTGATATTGAAGCAGCGCTTGGTTTGCTTGGTATTTTTGTGGAAAGCGACCGGGTTTACATTTTTGATTATCACCTCGACCGAATGGTGACCGACAACACCTACGAATGGTGTGCGCCCGGCGTTGAGCCGGTTATTGAAATGATGCAGGATGTGCCGATCGATTTGTTCAGGCCGTGTTATGAATGTCATCTTAAACGGGAAGTTTTCTATGCTCCCGATACATCGCTTATTGAAGACGAAGCACTCAGGCAGTTGATGGCCGATCAGATGATAAAAAGCATCATTACGCTGCCTATGTATGAAGCGGATGTGCTCATCGGCTTTGTAGGGTTTGACTCGGTAAAGAGCCTGAGGCTATTCACCGAAAAGGAAACCAACCTTCTCAAAATATTCGCGGATGTGCTCACCAATGTGCAGCAGCGAATCCGGCTGGAGCGCGAACTCAAGCAGGCCCGTGAAACAGCCGAGGATGCAAGCCGGGCAAAAAGCCTGTTCGTTGCAAACATGAGCCATGAAATCCGCACACCGCTCAACGGCGTAATCGGCTTCACAGAGCTCATGCAGGATACGCGCCTGGATTCGGAACAGCAGCAGTATCTCGATAATATCCAGGTTTCGGCTGAATCTTTGCTGGCAATTATTAGCGATATTCTGGACTTCTCAAAAATCGAAGCCGGTAAACTGGAACTGGAGTACCTTCCGACGGACTTATATACCATTGCTGCTGAAGCCACTGATATCATAAAACATCAGGCTGCTGTAAGCGGGTTAAGCCTGCTGATGAATGTGCCCTACGGCAGCCTTCCGCTGGTGATGACAGACGCAATCCGGCTAAAGCAGATTTTGGTGAACCTGCTCAGTAATGCCGTAAAATTCAGTGAAGAAGGTGAAGTAGAACTCATCGTTCAGCCAAAAGCTTTGGCCGGAGACCGCTTAACGGTGTACTTTGAAGTGCGCGATACCGGAATCGGTATAGGTGAAGAAACCCGTGATAAACTGTTCCGCTCATTTTCCCAGGCCGATAATTCAATGACAAGACGATTTGGCGGAACAGGGCTTGGGCTTGTTATCTGTTCTTTGCTTCTCGAAAGAATGGGCAGCAAAATTGATTTCGTTAGTGAAGAAGGCAAAGGCAGCCGCTTCTTTTTTGAAGTTGGGTTCAGTGTTGCAGGCGATGCCACGGGGCTGCCTGTGCCGTCTTTTGAAGGAAAAACCGCCTTTCTTTTAATTGAAAACCAACGGGAAGCATGGCTCATGCAGGAACGCATGCGCGAGCTCGGGTTCAGGTTTCAAACTTTTAATGAGCTTTCCAGCCTTGAACGTGCAATTGCCGGGATAAAACCGGCTGAGCAACCTCCGGTTATTCTTGCAGACCTCAAATTCTTCTTGGAAGCAGCTGCTCAAGGTACGCCAAAGCCCGGTATTCATTCCGCTATTGTGCTGCACTCTGTGGTAGACACGCAGCAGGCTGAAGCCCTTATAAGCAGCAAAAAAGCACTGGCCCGGGTTCTGAAGCCCGCTAATATTAGTGAGCTGGCAAAAATACTGGTAAAATTTAACGAGGAATGTTGGGCTCGGCACGCACCCGAAAGAGGGAACTTGTCTCAAGTTGTTGCCAATACTCATGCAGGAAAAACAGTTATGATTGTAGAGGATGTAAAACTCAATATGATTCTGGCCCGAACACTTGTAAACAAAATATTACCAAATACACATATAATTGAGGCCGAAAACGGACGTTTAGCTGTCAGAAAATTTGAAGAACTTGATGGTTTAATTGATTTAATTTTGATGGATATTCAGATGCCTGAAATGGATGGTATTGAAGCCACAAAACTGATCAGACAATCAGAAGCGATGAAGGGCCGGCATACACCTATTATAGCACTAACAGCTGGTGTTGTGAAAGAAGAAAAAAAACGGTGTTTTGAAGCCGGTATTGATTACTTTATCAGCAAACCCGTAGATGCTGATGTTCTCAAAAAAAGTCTTGTAAGCCTTCTGATTAAAGACCATGAGTAATTCGGTTTCTGAATTATCAACCAATTCAATTATTTATTTAGCAAACCTATGAAAAAACTATATTCAGCAATAGTGCCTGCTATCGTTATCGGGCTTTTGTTAACAGCCTGTTCAGAAGAACAGTCATCAACAAACTACACTCAGGCAGCAGGAACTCAGATTACTGCTGAGATGATTGAACAGGCTCAGGAAGCATGGATCGCTGCTTTGGTTTCGATTGGTAACGCACATGCGGAGGGCGGTGATGCGCATGCAGCTGCGCGTCAGGTTCTCACAGATTACTACAACTATCCAAACGGACTTGTGCTGTTTAAGCCTACACTCGCCTTCGGTGAGCAGACTTTCCGCCCTACTATGGAAGGGGCACTCGCTTACTTTGTGGGTGGAAATGATGATTTCCCTAATGACAGCGGTTTTGCGCTTCGGCCTTATGTTGGCGGCTTTGTTGAAATGTCAGATGTTTTCATACATGGTGATATGGCAATTGCAATGAGCAACATTACCCTTGAAGCCTATGACGGCAGCACGGTAATGGTAAACAAAACATTCGGATATGTTGTTGATGGTGGTAATTTAAGGATCGTTACCCATCATTCTTCACTGCCGTTCACACCCTGACAGCAACTCTTTGTACCGTTTCCTGCTGCAAAAAGTACAGTAGGGTACTGTTCACGTGCATGAATTAAGCCGGAGGAGTTCACCTTCTCCGGCTTTTTTGGTGCGCGTAAGCTGTCGCTTAGCTGTCAAATTCCAGTTGTGCGCTTTTTTAGCTGGTCAACTACCTGATAGCTGTACGGTCCGTACTGAAACAACACATCAAGAAGGCAGCAGGATGGATGAAAATCGTCTGTTATCTGCCGGTAAACGGGCAGCGCGAAAGCTGCTTCGTGAATCTGAATGCCGTCTGTACGCCCTGGTTTGCGGTAATAGCTGCCGCGCTGCTCAATAAGCAAAGCCGGAGTGCACGCAGCGGCCTGATTTGCTTTAATCAGGTCAAATTCCCGCGTGTTTATCCAGCTTGTTTTATCCTGCCAGAATGTGCCGGCTTCAAGGTAGCAAAAAAGCCGCATGTTCAGGTATTGTATGGCCGCTGTAAGGGATGGCAACTGCGCCGCGTGATTCAGGTCCGATTCGATTTCAGGCTGATAAAAATCGAAATACCTGCTGTTGCCATAGCTGGTTTGCAGTGCCTTTAGAAAGAAAGCTGGCCAGCCGGCCTCAGATTTGATTCGTACCTGTGACAATGGTTTTTTCTTATCGGCCGGCTCAACAGGGAGTGTAAGCCATTGGGTGCTGTTAACCGTTCTGATGAGCGCTCTGTGAGCTTTAGATTTTCGCGAAAAAGGCTCGTCGGTTAAATAATAAGTATGCTGTGTATTGAGGATAACACTGAGGTGCTCGAGGTCAGGAAATAAGGCAGGAACGAGACAGCCAAAAACAGGGGAGGGCAATGATCGGGTAATTTCTGACATTAAATTTGGAACGGCCTGATTTATTTTGAGCTCAGATGTAAGGTTTTGGCGGCTTTTTGCTCTATCCGGAAAACAATAAAAACCAAATGGAGCACATTATGAAAAATACAATTTCCGAACGATACTTCTTCCTGCAGTTTGTAACCGAAAGTGACAGCTTGTTTAAACAAAGAGCTGATCGGTTTGCCTTCCTAAATGCGTGGCGGGCCTGCTTTGCACAAAAGATTAAAACCTGCGCTTATGTGCTGATACCCGGGCGTTTCGGAGTAATAATTAGCGTTCAGTCTTCTGAGCCGGTTAGCCCCGAAAACATGCTCTCTTATGTATGCGAAAAACTTCGAAGCGGGTTTGTGGGTGTGCTCACGGTGAGTGAACTTGAAGTATTCCTGCAGAGGGCCTATGCAGAAGAGCTTAGTACAGAAAAAGAGTGTATTTACCGGGCATTTGACATCCACACCATGCCACAGCGTTATCATGTTTCAACAGATTACCGGAGTTATCCTTTTTCATCTTTTCTGGCGCTTTCAACCGGGCGGCCAAGTAGTGTAGATCAGAAAACCGTTTGGAACTGGTTTGGCGGGCGGATGCGGTTCAGCTTGTTTCATCAGGCGTATTACGGCTGGGTTCAGCCGGATGCAATGCTGGACAAGGCCTATGCCTAAAAGTCACAATTTTCCGTGATTCCATAAAAAAAGCCGGTTCTCATTTGAGAACCGGCTTTAATTTGATGAGTCGGGATGACAGGATTTGAACCTGCGACCCCACGCCCCCCAGGCGTGTGCGCTACCGGGCTGCGCTACATCCCGAATCAGATTTTCAATATAAGCTTTTTAAAGCTTCAAATAAAGCCTGAGTGGAGGGAATTATAGACGCAAACCAAGAAGGGGAGCTGCGTGTAAATTACAGTGGGAAGACGGTTAGCTCACAATGCTGCGAAGCATCCAGGCTGTTTTTGAGTGCACCTGCAGGCGTTGTGTGAGCAGGTCGAGGGAGGCTTCATCATCGCCTTCTTCACATGCCGGCAGTGCTGCACGCGCAGTGCTGATAACCTGCTCATTGGCCTCAAGGAGGTTGCGTACCATTTCGAGGGCTTCGGGTACTCCTTCTTCTTCCTTTACCTTTGCCATTTTGGAGTAGGCCATAAATGTGCCCGGGGCAAACTCACCCAGCGCACGAATTCGCTCAGCAATTTCATCAATAGCCGTTGCCAGTTCGGTGTATTGCTCTTCGAACATTTGATGCAGGGAATGGAAGTGCGGCCCTGTTACATTCCAGTGATAATTGTGAGTTTTTAAATAAAGCATGTATGAATCAGAAAGCAGGGCACTGAGGCCTTCAGCTATAGCTTTGCGATTTTCTTCGGTAATTCCAATATGAATATCCATGTGTAATTAATCCCTTAATTAAGTTATTGTTTTATTTAAGCTAATAATTTATGTTTAATCAAAGTAGCCAGGCAGTTTTAATTAAACTGTACGTATTTGAATATACGCCTTAATAACAGCAGCTGCTTCTCATTCGTTTGATTACCGGCCCGGAAACGGTCAGGCCGGCAACGCAACATCTTTCAGGCGGATTTGGAGGGAGCGTTTGTTGTTCCAGAAATTCTCTTCGAGCACGTAAGCTATGTCGATACCTTTCCCGTTGCTGTTGCGGATCAAAGGAAGGTGCTGATGCATATTAAAACCAATTACATCGAAGGGAGCCGAGCCATTCTGGCTTACCCGCATTTTAAGATGCCCGTTACCTACAACAGTCGGGTTTCCGGTAACCTTCAAACCCCGGCTCACAAAAACCGGACGTAAATTCTGAGGTCCGAAAGGTTCAAACTGATTCAGAATTTTCCAAAATTTGAGATCTATCTGGCTGAGGTCGAGTTCAGCATCAACAATCAGCTCGGGCTCAAAACTTTCGTCACACAGGTCGCAGCTCGCAACAGACTGAAGCCTTTCCTTGAACTCAGGCAGCTTGTCTTCGGTCATGGTGAGGCCCGCTGCGAATTCGTGACCGCCAAACTGCAGCAGCAGATCTTCACATTGTTTGAGCGCATTGTAAATATTGAACCCCTTAATGCTTCTTGCAGAGCCCTTCACGTATCCGTCAACGGTACTGAGCATCACAGTTGGCCGGCAAAAGCGGTCCACAAGGCGTGAAGCTACAATTCCGATAACGCCAAGGTGCCAGTCGCGGTCGTGAAGTACAACAACTGATTTTTCCTCCAGGTTACCGTCCTGCTCCATCATCAGAAGGGCGTGTTTCATGGTATCGGCATCGGTGAGACGGCGTTTTTTGTTAACCTGCTCAAGTTGATGTGCTCTTTGTTCAGCCTCTGCCTCATTGTCGGAAATCATCAGCTCAACAGCGATGCTGGCATCCCCCATACGCCCGGCTGCATTAATGCGCGGGCCAAGTGAAAAAACAATCTGAGAAGTTGAAATACTGCCGAGCTCAAGCTTGATGAGCTTTGCTAAAGCGCGCATTCCGATACGGGGTGATGAATTCAGGATTTTGAGGCCTTTATGCATCAGAATCCGGTTTTCATCAACAAGCGGCACAATATCTGACGCAATAGAAATGGCAACAAGGTCAAGATACTGATCCGCCATTTCGGCAGGTAACCCCAGTTTACTGATGGTTGCCTGTATGAGCTTAAAAGCCACACCGGCGCCGGAGAGCCCGTCAAACGGATAGCCGCATCCGGGCCGTTTGGGGTCAAGTACGGCTAAGGCATCCGGAATAACATCACCGGCATTATGATGGTCGCAGATGATCAGGTCGAGACCCTTTTCCCTTGCATAGGCAGCTTCATCCACTGCTGTTATACCGCAGTCAACGGAAAGTACAAGCGTAGCGCCGGTTTCAATAGCTTTTTCAATACCTTCAACCGAAATCCCGTAGCCATCCTTGAAGCGGTGCGGGATAAAGTATCGGGCGTCGAGACCAAACTGCTTGAGAAACAGATACATTATGGCTGTTGAGGTAGTACCATCAACATCATAATCTCCGTAAATGAGCACCTTTTCATGAGAACGTACTGCGGTAGCAAGCCTGCAGGCTGCTGTTTCCATGTCCTGCATGAGAAAAGGATCGTGAATCTGTGCCTGTTCAGGGCGAAAGAACGTTTTGGCTTTATCGAACGTGGTAATCCCACGCAAAGCCAGAAGACGGGCTATTACTGATGTTACATTCAGTTTTTCTTGTAACGAAGATATAGCATCATCATCCTCCGGCCGGGCCATAATCCAGCGGAATGACATATTGTTCCTGTTTTTATTTCTTTTTTATCGAACAGGGAAAAGGGGGAATCAGCCCAAAAACCAAGTAGTGTTGTGATGTTTCCGTAAGAACGGAAACCTGTATTTATACTAAAATGAATTTCAAATACTGCTCAGAAAGTATAAAAAACTGCTGTAAATATAAGAACTGAGTAAGGTGCTTAGATCTTTTAATATTAACCGCAGAACGATATGAAGCAAGCGGTTTTTTCACCTTTATCATTTATAACAGCTTATAAAGCCGGATATCTGATATCAGGTTCCGGCGGTGCTCATGCAGCTGTACTGCATTAAGAGAATATTACAACAGATGTACCTGAATTTGATTAACTTAATGAGTTAATCACTATGCTTTTGCTTAATACGCTTTCCGGCAAGTTGATTTATTTCATCTGTTGCTGAACTATACCTCTATCCTCCAATAAAGAAGCATGATTGTAAACGGTATTTATCACGCAAAAACACATCCGGGTCTTGAAGAACTGCTTCAGGCAGAGCTTAAGCAGGCCGGGGCAGGGTATCTTTTCGGTATGAGCGGTGCCGTACGGTTTCAGGCAGAGGATGAACAGCTGTATTCCTTCTTGCTTCAAAGCAGGGTGCTTACCGGCCTTGAACTGTGCCTGAGCCAGCCGGTTGATATCACTCAAACAGATATTGCCGCCCTCGTTGATTCTGTGGACTGGACCTCAGTTTTGCCTGTGCACTCAACATACAGGGTTCAGGCTTTTCAGGGCGGCCTTACAGGAAGCAGCCTCCAAAAACTTGCTGCCGAAATTGAAAAGGGCATAGAACGGATTTTTATCAAAAAGTTTGAAGCCGCTCCGAAAGCTGTGAAGGAAGAAAATGAACCTGAATTCGTAGTTAATCTTCAGATTAGTGTTAACGGAAGCTGTCAGCTAATGCTTGAAGCCGGCGGTGATGTGCTTCAGAAGCGGGGCAGGCTTGTATCACCTAAACACAGCGTGCTTAGCCCAGCCATGGCCGCCGGTCTTATTTTGCTAAGTGAATGGGATGGTACCACTGCCATGATTGATCCTTTTGCCAACGACGGGGTTTTACTGCTTGAAGCAGCACGTTTTGCCAAGCATCGTACGCCGCTTTTTGAAGATGACAGCCTTCGCATGAAAAAATGGCGTACCTTCAGGCATGCATTGTGGAAGAAAAAACGTGAAGAAGTTGTGGATAAGCTCAGAGACGACGTCGACTGGATCATGGGCTTCGATTCCAGCCCCGATAATATTTCGCGCATTCAGTTCAGTACCCGTGAAGCAAGGCTGAACAATAACATACGGCTGAGGGTATCCAGGCCGAACATGCTCAACTATCCTAAAATGAAAGGGCACATTATTACAGCACCTCCTGTTGATGTGAACCTGAAGCTGCTCGGTGATTTTGCCCGAAAGACAAAAATGAGCGCCGGCGGCTATAAAGTTGGCCTTTTCTCTTCCATTGCCAACCTCGATACGGTTGTAGGCATGAAGCCGCACCGCACCATAAGGCTCGAGTTCGGAGACCGGACTTTCTCTTATATGGAATTCACCATATTTGATAAAGAAAGAGCAGCACGCAGGCCCGCAACCCGCAGCGGGGAGCAGCCGGCATCCGTGCCCGGCCGGAAAATCAGATAACATTTGTACTCTTTCTTTCTGATTCTTTTCGGTTTAGCTTTTATATCTGAATTAAAAAGAAACGATGGTATTGTGGCAGAACTTTCTTAACTTATGGAAGCGCTTTTCTGAACCGAAAGGCCACACTTTTGTTTGTTTGTTTTAGGCAGACTTTTTTAATCAATCTCATATCTGCACTCATAGCACTAAGGACGATGTCATGCATGGCATCGTCTTTGTTTTTTTTAGGATCCGGAAGCTTGGGCTGAACTGTTCGTTGAAGGGGCGTTTTTTTCTGTTTATGCCGGAATTTGGAACAGGCACTTATTTGGCACGCTTTGTGTTACAGGGTGCAAGTATTCCTGACTCTTAACTGCGGCTATAAAATTCTATCTTTTGCTGCGGGTACAGACCGGGTTTAAACGTCATTCTGCGATTACTGATCGCAGTAAAATAATTTTGCATTCAGACCCATGAATAAAGAAGATTTTCTGTTTAAAGACCGCATTATTAAAGGAATAACAACTGACGGTCATTTTCGGTTTAGCGTAATAAAAACAACCGATGTAGCTCAGATTGCGGCTCAAAAGCACGAGCTTTCGCTGCTTAGTAAAGTTCTGCTTGGCCGTGCACTTACCGGCGCCATGTTACTTGCCTCAAGCCTGAAGGGCGAGGAGCGCCTCAGGCTGCGGATCGAAGGTAACGGCCCGGTCGGCGCACTTGTAACAGAAGCAAACAGCGTTGGGGAAATCCGGGGGTTTGTGCAAAATCCCGATGCCGCTCTCGATCCGGCCCAGCATACTTCCGTAGGTGATGGTTTCGGCCTCGGTCTGCTCACGGTTACCAAAACCCTGTACAATGAAGCTGATCAGATCAGCGGGACCGTTGAGCTAATTAACGGCACCATTTCTTCTGATATCGCCTATTATCTGGCTCAGAGTGAGCAGATCCCTTCAGCTATCCACCTCGATGTACAACTTGATGATAATGGTGAAATCGTGTCAGCCGGCGGCGTGCTGATTCAGGCCTTGCCGGGTGCACCTGAAAACATCATCAGCAAGCTTGAACAAAATCTGATTAACATGAAACCTGTTGGGCAAAGGCTGCTCAACGGGGAGTATATAGATACCATCATGCACGATATCGGGCGGCCCTATGCGGTTAAAGAGCTCTCGAGAGGACCGGTTCACTTCTTCTGCCGCTGCACCAAAGATCGGTTCATCTCAGCACTGCAAATGCTCGGCAAGGAAGACCTTGAAGCCATTTCCGATGAAGGACAGGAACTTGTCTGTCAGTTCTGCAACGAAAAGTATCACATAAGTCAGGCGGAAATTACAGAGATTTTGCGCGACAAAATGATACAGATGAATTAAGTGCGGCTTCTGCATTCCAACAAAAAAAGGCTGAGCACCATAGGTGTGTTCAGCCTTTAATTTTGAATAAAAAGAGCGTGTGCGGCTTTTAATGCTTAGTTATCAAGCACCTTTTTAATACGGGCATAAATCTCCTCAATAGTGCCAAGCCCGTCGATGGCGCGGTAAACGCCCTGCTGCTTGTAATAATTAAGAACAGGAGCGGTTTCTTCATTATATACTTCGAGCCGCACTTTTACTTTTTCCGGCGTATCGTCGGCCCGGCCTTCGCCGCGGCTCAAAATCCGCTTCATCAATTCTTCGTCCGGCACTTCAAGAGAGAGGAAAGAGTGAAGTTTCTTTCCGTTCTTCTTAAGCCGCTCCTCAAAAGCTTTTGCCTGAGGCACTGTTCGGGGGAATCCGTCCAGAATATACCCGTTCAAAAATTTTTCATCATTCAGGGCTTCTTCAACCAGTTCAACGACGGTCTGATCGGGCACAAGTTTACCTGCATCAAGGATATCTTTAATTTTAATACCAAGTGGTGTCTGGTTTTTAATGGCCGAGCGGAACATCTCCCCGGTGGAAAGCTGAGGAATGTTATATTCTTTTTCAATAAGTTTGGCCTGTGTGCCCTTGCCGGCACCCGGAGGACCGAATAAAATTATTCGCATGATCTACTCAGATTTTTGTGGTTTAATATTTTAATGATACGGCAGAGTCAAACTGTCTGTTGCTTCAAAATAATAGCGAAATTAGCCGCTTGGTTAATTTAAGAAGTTAAAGAAACCTCTTAATGCGGCAAATTAACTGTCCGTACTTCGTAACATGAACAGAAGTTTAAAATAAGTGATGCAGAGAACTTATAGAAACATCAATATTGAATATTTGAATGCGAAATAAAGAATATTACGGGGCTTCCTTTCCGGCAGCACAAACGGATGATGGCAACAACGGTTTTGTTACCGATTTGATTGAAGCAACCGAAACGGGCCTTGCTGATTTTTTTTATCAGCTGTGGAATTTTCTGGGAACCGGCGTATTCCAGATTAAAGGTGCCCCCATCACGCTTGGGAATCTGATCGTTTTTTCGCTGATGCTCATCCTGGTATTTGCAGGTGCGAAATTTTTGTCAAGGTTGCTGTATCTGCGTGTGCTTAAAAATGTGAAGATGGATGAAAGCATCCGGTACACGCTTCAGCGCATCACTCAATATACCATTCTGATACTGGGCGTTCTGTTTTCCTTTCAGTTTATCGGGCTCGACCTGAGCGGGCTCACCGTTATCTTCGGTCTGCTATCCGTTGGTATTGGTTTCGGATTGCAAAACCTGACCTCCAACTTCATTTCAGGCATCATGCTGCTGTTTGAACGGCCGATTAGCGTGGGGGACCGCATCATTGTGGGTGATCTGGAAGGGGATGTGCAGGAAATCAATATCCGTTCTACCACCATCAACTCCATCGATAACATTTCGATCATTGTGCCAAACTCGGAGTTTTTGTCGAGTCAGGTAATCAATTACTCACACGGCGATACCAAAATCCGGATGCGCGTTGAAATTGGCGTATCCTACAATTCCGATCTTGACCTCGTGCTGCGCATCATTAAGGAGAGCGCGCTTGCCCATCCTGAAACAATGGATGATCCCGAGCCAACGGTGCTGCTTCGCAATTTTGGCGACAGCGCCTGGGAAATGCTGCTGCTCTGCTGGGTGCCCGACCCGAAGCGGCAGTACAAAATTGCTTCTGACATCCGCTGCGACCTGGTTCGCCGGTTTCGTGAAAACAACATCGAAATCCCGTTCCCGCAGCGCGACCTGCACCTGAGATCGGCCGAGCCGCTCCCGCTTCGTCAGGAAGGCCGGCAGGCTCAGGTCCGGAAGCCGGAAGCCCCAAAACCGGGCGCAGACGCAGAGTGAACCGCTAAATTTTGAACATGAAAGCCCCTTAACGCTGTAATTGACGCGTTGCGTAAAATAATTCTTGCATTGCATGACGCATTGCGTTATCTTTGAAGTGTTATGAAACGAACCATAAAAAAATACGGCAACCGCAAACTGTACGACTCCGCAGAGAGCCGCTACATCTCGATGACGGAGCTCAAGCAGATTATCCGCGACGGCGAAGATGTCGAGGTAATCGACACCCGGACCGGAAACGACATCACCTCTGAGGTGCTCACTAAAGCTATTGTTGAAGCGGGCGGGAAAGACGGCCTTTCCCCCGATGCGCTGCACAGCCTCATCCGCTGGGGCACAACAGCTTTTGAAAGCGGCCTGGCTTTTTTAGGCCGTTCGCTTCACAAAGTTCTTCCCCTGGCCGACCGCGCCGATGTTAAGGGGCTGATGGATAAAGTCAGAACCCTCGAAGGCCGGGTTGAGGAGCTGCAGCAGCAGCTCCGGCAGCAGGAAAACCAAAGCTCTTCCAACGGAAAGCAGCCGCCGGTTTCCTGAAAGAACCTTACCCCATTTCAAAGATTTTCAATAAAACCCATCCCTAATCGGAGAACACCATGAGCAAGCAAGTAGAAAAAGTAAACCACGACGAAGTAAACGTAGTTGACACCCTCACCGGTAAAGCACGTGAAGTATGGCTCGCAGGCCTTGGCGCCCTTGCCAGCGTTGAAGAAGAAGGCCAGAAAGTTTTCACCAAACTGGTTGAAAAAGGCACACACTTCGAAGCACGCGGCAAAAAGCAGCTCGACGAAGCCTACGATGAACTGCTCGTAGCCTACAAAAAACTCGAAGACCGCGTTAAATCAAGCTTCAACAAAGCTGAAGGCGAAATCGACGAGAACATGCAGGAACTCATCCACAAAATGGGCGTTCCTACACAGGATGAAATCAAAGAGCTTACCGCTCAGGTTGAGAAGCTCATCACCAAAGTTGATGACCTCTCCAAGAAAGTAGATCAGGGCGATAAAAAAGCCGCTGCTCCTGCTGCCCCTGCGAAAGCAGCCAAGTAAGCAGGCAGCCCTGCAAAAAGGAATACGCAAAGAGAGAGACGTTTCCTGAAACAAGAAAGGCCCCGGAGCACTGCTTCGGGGCCTTTTGCGTGTTTTGGAATCTGAGAATCGCTGGTCAGGAAACCGGCGGGGAAAATGAAATCAGCCTCAGCTGCTCGTCATTTCTTCGAGGGTGCGGCCTTTGGTTTCGGTCACGAATTTCTTCACAAAAATGTAAGCCACAACACCGAAGGCTGCGTAGATGCCGTACGAAATGCCAAGCCCGAAACTGTCAAGAAAAACAGGGAAGGTCATGGTGATGAGGAAGTTGGCGCCCCACTGCATGAGTCCGCAGATGGCGAGCGCGGCACCGCGGAACTGATTCGGGAACATCTCCCCGAGCATTACCCACATTACAGGGCCCCATGAAAAAGCAAAGAAGGCGATGTAGCCGTTGGCAGCGAGCAGTGCGTAGATGCCGGAATTACCTTCGAGCATGAGGTTGCCGTCAGCGCCTACGGTTGCGAAGTAAAAGATGAAGGCCATAATGCCGAGCATCACCGCCTGACCCAGCGAGCCCACGAGCAGCAGCGGCCGCCGCCCGACCCGGTCGATCAGCGCAATGGCCACAAAGGTGAAGGCCACATTCACGGTACCGCCGATCACGTTCACCATCAGCGCATCACCTTCGGTGAAGCCAGCTGCCTGCCAGAGCACGGCGCCGTAGTAGAACACCACGTTGATGCCCGTAAACTGCTGCAGTACCGCAAGACCGACACCAACCCACACAATCGGGTGAATCTTGCCCGTAGCCCTTGAAATGACATCCTTGAGGCCGGGCTTAGAATCTTTAAGCAGGGTAGAGCGGATTTCCTTCACCTTGGCAGAAAAATCAGCGCCGCTGATGGTGAGGGACGACAAAACCGAATTGGCTTCGCTCTCGCGGCCCGCAGCTACAAGGAAACGGGGCGATTCAGGGATGAACAGCAGGCCGACAAAGAAAAGCGAGGCCGGGATAATTTCCATCCAGAACATCCACTGCCAGGCGCTGAAGCCCCACCAGAAGCTGCCCATAGAGCCGTCGGCGGCGCCGGCAATCAGGTAGTTGCTCAGAAAGGCCACGAAGAGGCCGAGTACAATCATGAGCTGCTGCAAGCTCGCAAGCCGGCCGCGGATAGCGCTCGGTGCAATCTCACTGATGTAGGCCGGGGTTAAAATACTTGCCGCGCCCACGGCCATGCCGCCCAGGATGCGGAAGAAAACAAACTGCCCAGAGCTCGCCGAAATACCCGAACCCCAGGCACTGATAATGAAGGCGACTGCCGTGATAATGAGCACCGGTTTGCGGCCAATTTTATCAGCGAGGGTGCCGGCAAAAAAAGCGCCAACCGCGCAGCCCAGCAGCATCGATGCTACATTAAAACCTGTGCCTACGGCATCGGAATTGAAGGTCTCGCGCAGGGCATCGACCGTGCCGTTAATTACGCCGCTGTCGAAACCAAAAAGAAAACCACCCAGTGCGGCAATGAGTGAAAGCAGCAGGATGCGGCCCAGGCTGTAATCCTGTGCGGGTTGTTCCCCGTTAGATTGCATGAGTTTGCAGGTTAAGTTAGTGTTATCCCAAGGAATACCGGCTTATTGAGCCGTACATCACCCTGCAAAACCGGAGCCGGCCCTCACAAATCAACAGTCGGTCAGGTACATCAGGAACTCTTCCGGGCGCCGGGCAGGGGTGTCCGCAATATTGCGCTATTTTGAGGGAATTTGCAACCGCAGGATTTTACTGCATAAACTTGCCCTGCAATTCTTTGAAGGGGTCAGCGCCGGGTGTGTTTTTCTGCCTTCAGGCTTTTGAGCCAGAAAAATATTTTCCGGCTGTAGTAAACTGCAATCACGGCCATTACGCCAATCGGGTACCAGAGCACTTCTGCCCGGCCACGCAGCACCGACTCCAGCATGATGCTGAAAATGGCCGCAGCCCCGGCGTATTCGAGCAGCTGCAGCTTGCGCTTGCGGCGGTCGTCTTTTGTGAGGAATCCGCGGCCGCGGCTTAGCAGGAGCCAAAGGGCGAGCAGTATCCCGAAAACCAAATATCCCATAAGTCAAAAAAATGAAGGGTGGGCCCAGGCGCGTGTTTCGGTTCGGGGCTAAAAAGCATTGCGGCCGATGAACGCCTTGCTGAGGGTCGCTTCGTCGATAAACTCAAGTTCGGTGCCCATGGGGATGCCGTGCGCAATTCGGGTGACCTTCACCCCAAACGGGCTCAGCATTTTGTGGATGTAGAAAGAGGTCGCTTCGCCTTCCGCATCGGGGTTGAGGGCGAGGATTACTTCCGTAACGGGCTCGCTGCTGCTGTTCACCCGCGCGATAAGTTCTTTGATGCGGATGTCATCCGGCCCTACATCGTCGAGCGGTGAAATGACGCCGCCAAGCACATGGTAGCCGCCTTTGAACTCATTGGTTTTTTCGATGACGTACACATCCCGCGAATCTTCCACCACACAAAGCACTGAGCGCTGCCGTTTTGCCGAGCGGCAGATAGGGCAGGGGTCGTTGTCAGTTATGGTGAAGCAGTTTGAACAGTAGCGGATTTTCTCTTTCAGGTCAATCAGGGCCTGCGCAAGCTGCAGCACCCCGTCTTTTTCCTGCTTTACGAGGTGCATGGCAAGGCGCTGTGCCGATTTACGACCCACGCCCGGCAGTTTGGAAAGATGCTCTACAGCCCGTTCAAGGGTTTCGGAAGTCAGATGCATGAAAATAAATTAAGGGGCTGCTTACAGACCAAATTTGCTGAGGTCCATACCGGGCAGGCCGCCGCCGGGTAGCATGTTGCGGGCAACTTCCTGCATTTTTTCAGCCGCAGCACTTTCGGCTTCAGCAAGTGCCTTGTTTACGCCGGCGATAATGAGATCCTCAAGCATATCGGCATCATTCGGGTCGATAACATCCGGTTCAATTTTGAGGCGCACAATCTGACGGTTGCCGTTGGCGGTCACTTTAACCATGCCGCCGCCTACTTCAGCGTTCACTTCTATGGCTGCAGCATTGTCTTTGGCTTCCTGCATTTTCTGCTGGAATTCGTTCATTTTGCCGAAAAGGTCGGCCATATTTGGATTCATAACTTTATAAGCTTAGGTGAGAAAAAGAAAAAATATCATGGTTGATGCAGGGTAAAACAGCAAGCTGACCAGCTTAATTCGCTGAAAACCGCCCCGGCTGTTTCAGCGGTAATTCCAGTCAATTTCAGCGCCGAACAGTTCAACAATTTGCCGCAGTTTCGGATCCTGCTTCTGCAGGCGCTCGAATTTGGCAAAGGGGTCTTCTTCCTCGCTTTGTTTTTGTTCAACGTGAAGCAGACGGCCCTGAAGCCGGAGCCGGGTTCCGATATGCTGCTCGAGTTGCTCACCCAAAATGCGGTTATTGGTTTCGAGCATATCAAGCAGGAAAGGATCCGGAGTTTCAAGCGTAAGCAGCCGGCCCCTAAGGTCAACGGGCTTCACCCGGTCAAGCGCAAGGATCAACGATTGCGGCACAGGAGGTCGCAGGGCTTTGATGAAGGCTTCCCAAACCTGCTGTACCTGATGCAGGTAAACCTGCTTCTCGCCGGCCGAAGGTACGGGCGCTTGTTGGGGTGCTGAAACCGAAACCCTGGCTACAGCCGGAGCAGGTACGGGCTGCGAAACGGCCGGACTGCTTACCGGTTTTAGGAGGGCGTCTTCGGGAGGAAGTTCGGCAGGCACAGGCTTCGGCTTAGGCGCGTTTAAGCTTGCTGTCCCTGATGGTGAAGGCGAAGCTGAAGCTGAAGCTGAAACATTATCGCCGGCTGTGTGAACCTGAGAAGTTTCGGGTGCCGGTTTTTTAACGGTAGTTGGCGTGCTAACCGCCTCTGCGCGTTTGTTGCTCATGCCGGGCTTTCGGCGCAGGCCGCTTACTGGCGGGGCGCCGGGAATCTGAACAGCAGGTTTGGGTGCAGCTGCCGGTTTTGGCTTTTCAGACGGAACTGCCTCAGCAGTGCGGTAATCAGCCGGATCGCTTGCGGTTACATTGGCATTGGCTGCCGGTGCAGCCAGCTTTCCCTGAACGGCACCGCCGGCTACAGCTTTACGAAGCTGCTGAAGTTCCTGCATCAGCCCCGAAAGTCCGTCGGTTTTCTCCATACGGATCAGCTTCAGTATCGTCATTTCCAGCAGGATTCGCGGCTGCTTGGCATCGCGGAGACGGAACTGCGCTTCATGCACAATGTGGAGCATGCGCATGAGGTCATCATCCGAAAAGGCCTGCGCGGCTTTGTTAAGGCGCAGTTTGACCTCCTTACTCGTTTCAATCGCATAAAAATTGCGCGGATCGCGGGCAAGCATCAGGTTGCGCATATGCCCGGTAAGACTTCCCAAAAACTCTGAGACATCGTGCCCTTCCATCAGCAAATCAGAAATCAGCTGAATGCCGGCAACGCTGTCGCCCTGTTCGATATAGCCGGTAAGCTCAAACAGCCGCTCAAGCCCCACGGCGTTAAAGGCTTTCATCAGCTCTTCGTAGCGGATATCGGTACCGCAGAGCGCAATCACCTGATCCAGAATGCCGAGCGCGTCGCGCAGGGCGCCGTCGGCTTTCAGGGCGATCATGTGGAGGGAGTCTTCATCAATCGAAATACTTTCCCGCTCGCAAATAAACCGCAGCCGCTCTACGCTCTCCTTAACCGTGATGGGCTTAAAATCGAAACGCTGCACCCGCGACAAAATCGTAGGCAGCACCTTGTGCGGCTCGGTCGTGGCGAAAATGAAAATGGCGTAGGCGGGCGGCTCTTCAAGCGTTTTCAGCAGCGCATTGAACGCCTGCTTGGAGAGCATGTGCACCTCATCAATAATAAAAATCTTGTACTTGCCCGACTGCGGCGGCACCCGCACCGACTCCCGGATACGGTGCGCATCATCAACCTTATTATTCGATGCCGCATCAACCTCGATAATATTTAAGGTCTGGTTGAGCATCTCACCGTCAACCTCATCCCCGATTTCATTGAGCGTGCGGGCAAGCACCCGCGCCATGGTTGTTTTGCCAACGCCCCGCGGCCCGCAAAACAGATAGGCGTGCGAAATACGCCCGTTTTCGATGGCATTTTTTAAGGTAGAGCTCACATGCTCCTGCGAAACAATATCTTCGAAATGAACCGGGCGATATTTTCGGGTTAAGGCTTTGTAATGCTCAGACATACGCGGTACGGCTTCAGGTTTTTGAAAAAAATCGGTCTTGAAAACAAATCTGCAATTCAGAAAGGTACCAAAAAATCAGCCCAAAATTAAACCAAAGGGCAACTGAACGATATTGCAGATATCTTGTTAAAACACAAACATGCGACATTCGCCTGTGGCGAAAACACCGTAACAACTACACAAAATCAACGGATCAGAACTATGACTACGCTACTCATTACACTTCTCGTGGCCACGCTTGCCGGCATTTCGGCCATTTACTACTACTCCCTGAAAGACGAGCCCCGCGAGCATCAGAAAACCCGGGTTGACGTACCAACCGATTACGACGGTATGGGAACCTTCAGCCGGTACATCAACAAATAAAGGAGAACAATGCCGGATTCAGAAAGGCAGCACCACAGCAAATAAAAAGCCTCTGAACATTGCGTCAGGGGCTTTTTTTGTGAGCGGGGGTTTTGCAAAATGCGCTATAATCGTTTTGCAATGGCCTGCAGATCAATTAGATTTTTGTATCTAAACGGATACACACTTTTATGTTGGCTATCCCAAAAAAAGCAGCCATCTATAAGTGGCTAATGAAATCGAAGGATATTCGTGCTAAAGCAAAACAAAACCATGGAAATATCACGATTTGATATCTCCGACTACCTCGACAGCAACGAAATGATTGCTGAATACCTGAACACAGTTTTGGACGAGGGCAGCGAGGAAGATTTAATTCTGGCAATCGGGCATATTGCGAGATCAATTGGCATGACAAAAATTGCTGAGCAAACCGGCATGAGCAGGCCGAGTTTGTACAAAGCCTTGTCCGCGGGCGCCAAACCACAGTTCAGTACAATCATGAAAGTACTGCGCGCAATTGGGGGCGGCATTCAGGTAACGCCCCAGGCTCCGCTGCAAAACAGGCTGTAAACGTCAGTTAGAATTCTCTGCCGGGATTGCGAAAAACAACCTAACACATAGCGGTTCTGAACCCGGCAACGGAAGCAGTTCCCCCGTTTTCATTTTTTCAGGGTGAACTCCGTGCGCATCACTGGCCTTCATGCTTGTGAAAAATCCCAAACCTACGGATTATCCCGTGCTTTTTGGGGTTAGTGCCAAACGGATGCTTTTCCCTATATTAAGGGCAAAATTTTACATCTAACCTGAAAGCGGGCTTTCTGAGTCCGCCCATCCCACACAGGAAAAGCCTGCCTATGAAATGGAAGATTAAAGCCCCTAACACCCTCATTCTGGTTTTACTGGTGATGGTATTCTTCGCCGGACTCACCTGGGTAGTGCCGGGCGGCGAATTCGACCGCATTGAGGTAAACGGCCGCGAAGTCGTAGATCCGGAGTCGTTTCAGTACATCGACTCCACGCCCACCTCGCTCACGCAGCTGTTTATTGCGCCGGTGCGGGGCTTCAACGACTCCTACGGGATGGCGATCATCGTTTTTGTGTTTATCGTAGCCGGCAGCTTTTCCGTCATTTCCAAAACCGGCGCCTTCGATGTGGTGATTCGCCGGGCCGCCAAATTCTTTTCCGAAAACCCCGCATGGCGGCCGGTTTACATCCCCTTTTTCATGATTCTGTTTTCCGTGATGGGGGCAACCTTTGGCATGAGCGAAGAAACCATTGTGTTTATCCCGCTCTTTGTTACACTCTCGCTGGCGCTGGGCTACGACTCCATCACCGGGGTTGCCATTCCGTATGTGGGGGCGCATATCGGGTTTGCGGGGGCCGTGTACAATCCGTTCACGGTGGGCATTGCGCAGGGGCTGGCCGAAATCCCGGTGTTCTCCGGGGCCGGCTTCCGCATGCTGCTCTGGGCCGCCATGACCGTAACCGGCATCATCATCGTGTACATCTACGCCGCGCGCGTGCATCACAACCCGCTGAAGTCGCCGGTGTACCATATCGATAAAAACCGCAAGGCCGCCGAAGATGACGGCATCATCCCGCCGGTCAGGGCCGGGCACATCATTGTGCTGCTGCTGTTTTTCGGAACCCTCGGGGCGCTCATTTACGGCGTTGTTGAGCTGGGCTGGTATATCGAAGAGCTTTCCGCCCTCTTCATCGGGCTCGCGGTATTTTCCGCCCTCTTCGGTCGCCTCAGCGGGGATGAAGCCGCAACGGCCTTCCTCAGCGGCATGAAAGACGTGATGGGCGCCGCGGTTATCATCGCACTTTCGCGCGCCATCCTGATTATCATCACCGACGGACAAATTGTGGATACGATTCTGTTCCATCTGTCGGCCTCGCTCGATAACCTGAACCTGTACGCCTCTGCCGGACTCATGCTCGGCGTGCAGAGTCTGCTCAACGTAATTGTGCCGAGCGGCAGCGGTCAGGCCGCGCTCACCATCCCGATTATGGCCCCCCTCGGCGACCTGATCGGCATCACCCGGCAAACTGTTGTACTCATTTTCCAGCTCGGCGACGGCATCACCAACATGATTATCCCGACTTCGGGCGTGCTAATGGGCGTGTTAGGTATCGCGCGCATCCCCTGGGAAGTCTGGGCGAAATGGCTGTTCGTCAAAATGCTGATTCTGTACGCGGTAGCGCTCGTGTTTATCGTGATTGCAGTGGCGATGGGCTATCAGTAGGAAGATGATAACCGAGCTGAGCCTCACATTCATCCATCAAAAACCTAACGCATTTAAGCTGAAGCATTTATGAGCACTTCCGGTTTCGAACGGGACTCTGAGCCGTCATCACCATCGTCATCACCCTACACCCCCATCGCCTGCGCGCTGTACGACGAGCTCGAGCGCCTGGTGATCCGCCGGGAAGAAGTCCGGATTGTATTCCGCGATTTGGGTCAGGAACACAGCCGCACCGACACCATCGCCGACGTGTACAGCCGCGACAAGCAGGAATTCATCAAACTGAAATCAGGCATGGAAATCCGCCTCGACCGCCTGAGCTCCGTGGGGGATATCCGGTTCTCGGGCGATCACTGCTGACACGCGCTGATAGCACGCGGATTTTGCGGATCGGGCCGGATTTGCGCGGATTTTTAGTTTAGGTGAGTTTGAGATGCAGCAGGACGGGCTGATTACCCGCCGGCCTGTACGATATAGTTTTCGACAACGGTGCTCAGTATCTCCAGCGGAAGGCCGCCGTTCATCAGAATAACATCGTGGAATTCGGCCACATCAAAGGCGTCGCCCAGCCTTGCTTCGGCCTCTGTGCGCAGGTTTTGGATGTGTATCATCCCGATTTTGTACGCCAGCGCCTGACCCGGCATTACGACATAGCGATCGATTTCGGAAATGATATCGCCAAGGGGCATTCCGGTGTTTTCGTGCATGTAGCTTACGGCTTCCCCGCGAGTCCACCGCTTCAGGTGTATTCCGGTATCCACAACAAGCCGCACGGCCCTGAACATTTCTGCCTGTAGCCGGCCCAGGTTTCCGTAGGGGTCGTTATCATAAACGCCGATTTCATCAAGCAGCCACTCGGTGTACAGCGCCCAGCCCTCAACGTAGGCTGTGAACGGATAGACCTGCCGGATCACCGGTACGCCCTCGATTTCCTGTGCCAAAGCCAGCTGAAAATGGTGCCCCGGAACGGCTTCGTGCGCGCTGAGGGTCATCATTCCGTATTTCGTTACTTCAGTAATGTCCCGAAGGTTGATGAAGAAAATGCCCGGCCGGCTTCCGTCCATGGCCGGAATATTATAGTAGGCGAACGGGGCGGTTTCCTGCGAATATTCAGGTACACGCCTTACTTCAACCTCAGCTCTTGGGGTGCGATTAAAGAGCGGAGCCGTAGCTTCGTAGAGAAAGCGGATCTGCTCCGTGTAATCCGCAATAATCTGATCGTGAACACCGGTTGTATCAGGGTAAAACATCGCGGGGTCCTCATCAAGCACTGCAAAGCGGGCAGCAACCGTTTCTCCGGAAATCCCGATTTTATCAAAGAGTTCAAACATTTCTGCCTTAATACGCGCCACTTCTTCAAGACCGGTCTGATGGATTTCTTCAGGGGTGAGCGGAAGGGTTGTGTGCATACGGGTAAGGTAGCGGTAATAGGCATCTCCGTCGGGAAGCGTCCAGGCGCCGGATTCTTCGCCGGCCCGTGCATGAAGCGCCTCAAAAGTTTCGATCAGGTAGCCGTAGCCTGTGGTAACCTCTCTTTCTATGGCGGACAGAGCATCTGCCAGCAGCCGCGCTGCATCGCCCTCGCTGATGCCCTCCAGCCCGGAAAGCGAAGCCGCAAAATTGACATACAGCGGATTTTCCATAGCCGGCTGCCCGATGAAGGCGGTCATCTCCCGAAGCACATGGTCAATCACAAACTGCGGCGGGATCACGCCCCGCTCGGCCCGGTAATTTACCGACTCACGCACCTGATCAAACTTGGCCTCAAAAGCCCGAAGCCGTTTGATATAATGCTCCGCGCTTTTTTTACCGATGATCTGATGGTTGGTCGTCATAAACTCAGGCGTCTGGCTTTGGATGCCAAAAGTCTGATTTACCGGGAAGTCGTGAAAAGCCCAGCGCCCGCCCTCCACATTGCTTGCCAGCAGCCACTCCATCATGTCGTAGCTGATGGCTTTCTGACCTGAAAGCTGCTCCCGGTTGTAGCGCCTGAGCAAGTCGAGGTATTTCTGGTCGCGCTCCAGTCCGCGGTAGGTGTGCTGAGGGGAAGCATCGGTGAGCTTATGACTGTGAAAATCCAGAAAGGTGTTATCCACCAGGCCGAGGAGCGTCAGGATTTCGGGCTCGGAAAGGGCCGCTTCAACAAGATAGCGGTCGAAAAAGTGATCAATGTTAAAGGGCTTCCCCCAGATCAGCTTATAGCCCCAGATGCCAAAAACAAGGAGCACAACAGCAAACAGGCCAAAAAGGATTTTTTTGAAAGACATAGGGGCGGATAACAAAATTGAAGAGTTAAGGTTGCTCGTAAGATATAAAAATTTTTGAGGTTATGATGAGTGATCTTGAGGCGGATATGGCACGCGGATTTTGCAGATCTGGCGGGATTTTCGCGGATTTATCGGGGTTATTTGTGAGGTTTGCCCTCCCTCCCGGCATTAAAACTCCCTTCCCGGATTTCAGTTTTTCTTTAGTACTTTACCCGTGCCACTGTTCCTGTACTTCAGCCATCATCTATGCAGCTTACCATAAATGCGCCCCGGCGGGCCCTGAATAAAGCCTTTCTGAAGGTGAAGCCCATCCGCTCCGACATGGAGCGGTTTAAAGCCGGCCTGCGCGCTCTGCTGGACCGCACCCGGGAGAATGAGGGCGAATCCGAAGAGTTTCACAAGAACCTGCTGTCTGATTTTCTGAAGAAGACCTGGTACGATCCCGCCCATTACATCAATACCAAGGGGCGTAACGACCTGGTGATCCACAACGGGGATAAGGCCAAAAGCAGCGTCGGGGTAATTATCGAGGCCAAGAAGCCGGGCAACCGGGCTGAGATGGTGAGCACGGCCGACCTCAACCGCAAGGCTTTTCAGGAGCTGCTGCTCTACTACCTGCGCGAGCGGATTACGCACCAAAACCCGGAGCTGAAGCACCTCATCATCACCAATATTAATGAGTGGTTCATTTTTGATGCGTCCGTTTTTGAAGTCCTCTTTGCACAAAACAAGGCGCTAGTGAAGCAGTTCACCGATTTTGAGGCCGGCCGGCTGCCCGGCACAACTACCGATTTCTTCTACTCTCAGATTGCCGCCCCGTTCATTGCCGGCCTCAGCTCTGAAATTACGTTCGCGCACTTCAGCCTTCAGCAGTACGAAAAACCGCTGCGCAGCACCGATAAATCAGGCGATACCCGTCTCATCGCCCTTTTTAAGCTGCTTTCGCCCGAGCACCTGCTCAAGCTTCCGTTTGTGAACGACAGCAACAGCCTCGACAAACGCTTCTACAGCGAGCTGCTCCACATTATCGGGCTCAGCGAAACCCGGCAGGGCGGCAAGAAGCTGATCGGGCGCAGCAGCGAAGCGGAGCGCAACTCCGGCAGCACTCTCGAGGATACCATCATACAGCTGGACAGCCTCGACAAAATCGGCCGCCTCCCCAATCCGTCGCAGTACGGCGCCACCTATCAGGAGCGGCTGTTCGGCGTGGCCCTCGAACTCACCATCACCTGGATCAACCGGGTGCTGTTCCTGAAGCTGCTCGAAGCCCAGCTCATCACCTACCACAAGGGCGACCCCCGGTATGCCTTTCTCAATGCGGAAAAGCTGAAGAGCTACGACGACCTCAACAGCCTGTTTTTTCAGGTGCTCGCCCGCCGGACGGAAGCGCGCAACCCCGACGTGAAGCAGCTCTTCGCCACGGTTCCCTACCTCAACTCCTCCCTGTTTGAACCCAGCGAGACGGAGCAGCTCACCCTGATGATCAGCAACCTGAAAGACGACAAAACCATCCCGCTGATTTCACAGACCGTGCTCAAAACCGAAAGCGGCCGGAAGCGCACCGGTGAGATGCGGACCCTCGAATACCTGTTTGAATTTCTCAACGCCTACGATTTCAGCAGTGAAGGCTCGGAGGAAGTGCAGGAAGACAACAAAGCCCTGATTAACGCCTCGGTGCTCGGCCTCATCTTCGAGAAAATAAACGGCTACAAAGACGGCTCGTTCTTCACCCCGGGCTTCATCACCATGTACATGTGCCGCGAAACCATCCGGCGGGCGGTGGTACAGAAATTCAACGAGGTGAAGGGCTGGAACTGCACCGATCTCGGCGGCCTGTACGACCGGATTGACGACCGGCAGGAGGCCAACGAAATTGTGAACAGCCTCAAAATCTGCGATCCGGCCGTAGGCTCGGGGCACTTCCTCGTATCGGCCCTGAACGAGCTGATTGCCGTGAAAAACGACCTGCGCATTTTGCAGGACCGCAGCGGCCGCCGCCTGAAAGAATATTTTGTGGAAGTGGTGAATGATGAGCTGATCGTGACCGATGAAGACGGCGCCCTGATCGACTACCGCCCCGCCAACCCGGAGAGTCAGCGGGTGCAGGAGGCCCTCTTCCACGAAAAACAAACCCTCATCGAAAACAGCCTTTTCGGGGTGGACATCAACCCGAATTCGGTGAAAATCTGCCGGCTGCGTCTGTGGATTGAGCTGCTGAAACACGCCTACTACAAAAGCCCGGATGAGCTCGAAACCCTGCCCAATATCGACATCAACATCAAGTGCGGGAACTCGCTCGTGAGCCGCTTTGCGATGGATGCCGACCTGAAGCAGGCGCTCAAAAAAAGCCGATGGACCATCGGCAGCTACCGGGCCGCCGTTGATACCTACCGCAACGCACAAAGCAAGGAGCAGAAGCGGGAGATGGAGCGCCTCATTGCCGGCATCAAATCGGATTTCCGGAGCGAAATTTCAAAAAATGACCCCATACTGAAACGGCTCAGCCGGCTGCAGGGCGAGCTGACCGTGCTCACCACGCAGACCGACCTGTTCGGGATGAGCAAAAAGGAGAAGGCCGTATGGACCAAAAAAACCGAAAAGCTGGCGCAGGAAATCAAAAAGCTGGAAGCCGAAATTGAGGAAATAAAGGCCAACAAAATCTACGAAAACGCCTTTGAATGGCGATTCGAATTCCCCGAAGTGCTGAATGATGCGGGCGAATTCGTAGGCTTCGACGTCGTGATCGGCAACCCGCCGTATATCCGGCAGGAGGCTTTTACGGAAATAAAGCCGTACCTGAGCAGCCGCTTTGAAACCTTCGCCGGTACCGCTGATTTGTTCACCTATTTTGTTGAGTTAGGAATGAATCTGCTCAAAGGCAGCGGAACGTTCTGTTACATTATTCCCAACAAATGGATGCGCGCCAATTATGGTGAAGCCCTGCGCCGCTACCTCAGAAGTTTTGAAATCCTTCAGATTCTCGATTTTGGTGATCTGCCCGTTTTTGAGGAAGCTACAACCTACCCCTGCATCATGCAGCTGCGAAAAAGTGCCGGTTCGGAAATGTTCACAGCGGTGAATATTGAAACGCTTGCCTACCCGGACGGCCTCCCGGACTATGTGGCGCAAAACCGGATCGAAGTACTGGTAAATGAACTTCCGGTTGAAGGATGGACACTCACGGACAGCAAGGTTCAGAAACTGCTCGCAAAACTCAAAAATACGGGTGTACCACTCGGGGACTACGTAGAAGGCAAAATTTTTTACGGCATTAAAACCGGTCTAAACGAAGCTTTTGTGATAGATGAGGAAACCAAAAATAAACTCATCGCAGAAGACCCTGCATCAGCTGCCATCATAAAACCGTTTTTAGCGGGCCGGGACATCAAAAGATATCAGCAGCCCAAGGCGACGAAATACATTATTATTCCAGAGAGAAATGTGGGAATTGAGCAGTATGGCTCAGTTTACCGGCATCTAATTAGATTTAAATCAAAATTGGAAAAAAGAGCTGGAACCGGAAGATGGTATGAGCTACAAGCTAGCCCTGTGAACAATATTAAATTTGCTCAACCCAAGATTATGTATCCTGATATTTCAAAAGAATTGAATTTCATTCTTGATATAGAAGGAAATTATAGTGTCAACACAGTTTATCAAATAAGTTCGAACTCAAAGGGTTTGCTTGGATATCTAAATTCAAAAGTTTTTTTATTGTATTTCAAATCTGTATCAAATTCAATTAGAGGTGGATATATGAGATTTTTTACTGATTATGTTAGAGATTGTCCAATTCCAAATGGGTTAGAAAAGCTTGAACCAATAGTTGAGCAAATTCTCTCTCTCAAAAAGCAAAACCCCCAAGCCGACACCTCCGCCCTTGAAGCCCAAATCGACCAGCTCGTATATCAGCTCTACGGCCTCACAGAAGAGGAAATAAAAATTGTGGAAGGCGAAGGGTGATTTCTGAAGCGGCCGAATCCCCTCTCGTTGTGATGCCCCGGTAACGGGCTGCCCGGCGCTCGGAAAAGTTTGACTGGCAAAAAGCCAATGAGGGTCCGGCGTGCTGCAGGGCGGGGTGTGAGGAGGTGGCTTGCCCGGGAAACCCAGGTTGAAATTCTATTACCGATGATATCCTACACACAGGAAACGAATCTGGGGGAGACATCCCCGAAAAGGTCAGCTTGTTCCGTCACAGGGTCCAGAGCTTTTGAAAACCTCCGCTGATGATTTCATTTCGTCCCAAATATTTGCTAAATTTGGGACGAAATGATACTTCCTATGAAAAGACCGCAAGTAAAATCTGAAATCGCTGAGGCCCTGAAACGCTACCCAAGGGGAAGCATTCTGTTCATTGACGATTTTCTGGATTACGGAAATCCGGAAAGCGTTAAAAAAGCCCTGTTTCGCCTGAAAGAGGAAGGGCTATTGCTGCGCCTGGCTCATGGTATCTATTTTTACCCCCAAACAGACGCTGAGCTTGGTGTTCTTTATCCCTCAACAGAAGAAGTAGCCCAAGCTATAGCAAGGCGCGATCGGGCGCGCATTGTACCAACAGGTGTTCAGGCCCTGAATAAACTGGGCCTGTCCGCCCAGGTGCCAATGAAAGTGGTTTACCTTACAGATGGTGCTGCAAGAACGGTTAAGGTTGGCAGGCGGACCATTACCTTCAAAAAAACCACGCCCAAAAACCTTCTTGCCAAAGGGGAAATAAGCGGTCTTGTTATTCAGGCGCTAAAGACCATTGGTCAGAACCGCACAGACCAGCAAACGCAGGATAAAATCAGGGCCATACTGCAAAAAGAAAAAAATGAAAACATCATCAATGATGCAAAGCTCTCGCCCGCATGGATTTATGACATTTTAATGAAGGCTGCGAGATGAACACGAGCTGGCTAAGCTTACCAAAACAGAGGAGGGTTGAAATCCTCAATCAGGTAACGGAACGTACCGGTTTACCGGCGGCGGCTATTGAGAAAGACTGGTGGGTTACCCTGTGCCTGAAGGCCTGCTTTGAACTGCCATACAGCGAACAATTGCTGTTCAAGGGAGGTACTTCACTGAGTAAGGCATGGGGCTTAATCCATCGGTTTTCAGAAGACATTGATTTGGCTATTGACCGAAGCTTCTTTGGGTATGAGGGAGATATCAGCAAGACACAAATCAAAAAACTCAGGCAGCGATCCTGCGGGTTTATATCAAATCAGTTTATTCAGGATTTACGCAGCAAGCTCACAAAATGGGGCGCCATTTCAGACTGTGAGCTGATTGCCCAAGCTGTAACGAACTCCGATAAAGATCCACAGACAATAGAAATTCACTATCATTCAGTTACAGAGCCTCACACCTATCTGCCCCAAAGGGTATTGATTGAGGTAAGTTCCAGATCTTTAATGGAGCCCGCGGAAGTTCGGGAGATTCATTCGGTTTTAAGTTCAACCTTTCCTAAAATGAGTTTTGCAGAAGAAAGCTTTAAGGTTATGACTGTGACGCCTCAAAAAACCTTTTTAGAAAAGATCTTTCTTCTGCACGAAGAATTTTCGCAGGTACCGGAAAAAATCCGGACTAACAGGCTTTCGAGACACCTCTATGACATTGAAAAAGTAGCAGGTACAGGCTATGGAAATGCTGCTTTACAAAATCCGGAACTATATCAGGCTATAGTAGCTCACAGAAAAAAAATTAATTCCCTACGAGGTCTTGATTACAGCAACCATACACCTGATAAAATCAGAATAATACCACCTGAAACTGTCATCAGGGAATATGAGAATGATTATTCCGAAATGGCCGGATTTATGATCTATGAAGATGCGCTTACATTTCAGGAACTCATCAAAAGAATCAGGGAGCTTCAGAACCGCATTAATGCAATCAGTTAAACGGTACAATTCAACTTAATAATCATCATCCCCAAACCCCATCACACCATGGAATATCGTTTTTTAGGAAAATCAGGACTCAAAGTATCGGCGCTGTCGTTTGGCTCGTGGGTCACCTTCGGCGAGCAGGTCGATACCGGGCTGGCGTACGAGCAGATGAAAACTGCTTTTGATGCCGGCGTCAATTTCTTCGACAATGCTGAGGCGTACGAGAACGGAAAATCAGAGGAAATTATGGGAGAGGTCATCAGAAAAGCCGGCTGGAAGCGGTCTGATCTGGTGCTATCCACCAAAATATTCTGGGGAGGCGGGGGCCCGAACGATACCGGCCTCTCCTTCAAGCACATCAAAGAAGGAACCGAGGCGGCCCTGAAGCGCATGCAGACCGGTTATGTGGACCTGCTGTTTTGCCACCGCCCTGACCTGCACACGCCGGTTGAAGAAACCGTGTGGGCCATGGATCAGATGATCCGTGAGGGCAAGGCGCTGTACTGGGGCACAAGCGAGTGGAGCGCAGAGGAAATCCGCATGGCCTACGATTTTGCCCGGCGCGAGCATTTGCGTCCGCCGCTGATGGAGCAGCCGCAGTACAACATGTTCCACCGGGAGCGCGTCGAGCGTGAGTATGCGCGGCTGTACCGCGATATCGGGCTGGGCACCACAATCTGGAGTCCGCTGGCGAGCGGCCTGCTCACAGGCAAATACAACGAAGGCGTACCCGAGGGCTCGCGCCTGAAGCTTGAGAAATACAGCTGGCTCCGCAAGGCGCTGCTCGAAACCGAAGACGGACGCGCAAAGCTCGAGAAAGTGAAAAAGCTGGCCCCGCTGGCTGACGAGCTGGGCATCACCCTGCCGCAAATGGCCCTGGCCTGGTGCCTGAAAAATCCGCAGGTAAGCACGGTCATTACCGGCGCCTCAACCGTTGAGCAGGTGCGGCAGAACATGAGCGCCCTCGACGCGGTGCCCAAACTCACGGATGAAGCTATGGCGAAAATCGAGGACATCCTCAGCAACAAACCCGCCGAGGAGCAGGACTGGCGCGGGATGTAGCCTCCCCGGGCTAAT
>JAFIET010000148.1 GCA_020832405.1 Balneolales bacterium | reverse complement strand
CGAAGCATCATGAGAGAGATCTCCGAAGGTTGGACCTGCCCGGCACCTGGTCGACCATGGTGGCAAAGACCTGACAGGTTTCCAAAACCTGTCAGGTCTTTGCCCGTTTCGGAGTCCGAGTCAGGCCCCGAACCCATGAATAGGCTCGTACTTCAGCCCGGTCCCAATGTTCGGTTCGGTGATGTGTTAGGTAAATGGGAACAATTGGCTTTATGACAATTGAGTGGGTGTAAATGTAAACAATTACTTATCTTCGCAATTACAGTATAAGTTCAACAACTTCAGCTTTAGGGTCCGACAGGGTTATGGTAAATATAATGAAACGGGTTTCGGCAGGTTTGTTGGTGCACAAGGGGGTTCGCAGTATCGGGCGGATCGCCGGCATCATCCTTAATAGCAAAGCAGCGGCGCAATTTAGTGCTGTTATATTGCTGATTTTTTTCTCTTTGGCTCATGCCGGAAACAGCGCCGCCTCACCGGCTGATTCGCTCGCTGTTATCGAGCTTGACGAGCGCCTGCGGGCAATGCAGCAGGAAAACGCCGCCAGGATGGAGCAGCTTTCAGGCAGGCAGAATGCGCTGGAGCAGCTGCTTCAGCAGCAGCTCGGCGGACTTCAGCGGGATCTGAAGGAACAGCTCGGCGCTTTTGTGGCGCTTCAGGAGCGCATCACACAGCTGCAGGGCGGGCTGAATCAGTCCGGGAGTCAGATTCAGGGGCTGGAAGCGGTCTTACAGCAGCAGGCCGATTCCCTCGCCATTTTGCAGGAGTTGCTCGCCGAGCAGGCCGCGGAGTTTCAGACGCTGCTCGAAGCGAGTCAGGCGCAGTTTCGTGAAACCCTCGGCGACACCGAAGAACAGCTCGGCAGCCTGAGCGAGGCCTTTTCCGGGCGCCTGAGCCGGGCAACGACAAGCCTGTGGACGGCCCTGCTGGTTTTGGGCCTGGTGTTTGGGATGCTGTTCCTAACCCTGCGCCGCGCACAGCAGCGCAGTGCGGATGCGGCCGCCGATGAGCTGGAAAAGGCTGAAAAACGCATCACCTGTGAAATCACCGGCCGCACCGCCGCCCTTGAGCAGGCGCAGGAGTCCGCTCAGAAGGAGCTGAAGGACACGATGCAGCAGCAGCTCGCATCTGTAAATGAAGCCCTCGATAAGCGTTCTGCGGAACTGCAAACGGCGCTGGATGCACATCAGCAGCAGCTTCAGGAAATCGGGGAGGCGCAGGCCAGATTCTCCGAAGCCCTCGAAGAAAACCGGAAGAATCAGGATAAGGAAGCGGTTCAGTCTGCGAAAAAAATTGCGGAGCTTCTGGAAAAACAGCTGGCGCTCAGCAAAGCCGCTGAAGCGGCCGCCATTCCGGCAGAGGCCCTGGAAGAACTCGGCAAGCTTGAAAAAGGGCTCTCCGGACTTGATCCCTCAACCCGCGGACTCAAAACCCTTCAGCAATCCCTCAAAAAACTTCAGAAAGAACTGGGAGCCGAAAGCTGATTTTTTCAGGAGGGTGGCTTTCGGGATGCATCGCCCTGAAATTTCCGTTTAGACTTTTGGGTGCGGTGGCTTAAATTCCGGCTTTGTTAATGGTGTCCGCCGCAGGCAGGGCGCCTCACCCTTCCTGTAAAAAGCCCGCTCAAATGACTAACTCCCGCATCGTTCTGCTGTTTCCATTTCTGATAATCGCGCTGCTCCTGTGGGGCACCGGGGATGCCTTTTCCCAAAATCAGCTGCTCCCGGCGGAGTCAGCCGTCAGTTCCGAACACACGGTCACCATTGGCGGACAGCGGATTCCTTACAAGGCCACCGCGGGTACCATGCCGGTGCTGGATGACAACGGCAATGTGCTGGCATCCCTGTTTTATGTGTACTACGAGCGCACCGACATCCGCGACAAAAGCCCGCGGCCGCTGGTTTTTTCCTTCAACGGCGGACCCGGCTCGGCCTCGGTGTGGATGCACATCGGCTACACCGGTCCCCGCTTCCTGAATATTGATGATGAGGGCTTTCCGGTTCAGCCCTACGGCGTAACCGAAAATCCGCACTCCATTCTGGATGTGGCCGATATCGTATTCATCGATCCGGTTAACACCGGCTTCTCCCGCATACTGAGCGAGAGCGCAGACCGGAGTCAGTTTTTCGGCGTGAATGCCGACATCAGCTATCTGGCCTCCTGGATTGATTTGTTCGTGAGCCGGCACGACCGCTGGCGTTCGCCCAAATACCTGAAAGGGGAGAGCTACGGCACCACCCGTGTGGCAGGGCTCGCGCGCCGGCTGCAGAGCGCGCACTGGATGTACCTGAACGGCGTGATTCTGGTTTCCCCGACCGAAATGGGCCTCACCCCGCCCGCCATGAACCCCCGCTCCGAAATCCTGAAGCTGCCCTACTACGCGGCAACCGCCTGGTATCATGGTCAGCTGGCACCGGAACTGCAGCAGCAGGATCTGTACGACATCCTGCCGGTGGTCGAGGCATTCACCATCAGCGAATACCTGCCGGCGGTGGCAATGGGCGGCTTTCTCGAGGAAGAAAAGCGGAATGAAATCGCCGCGCAGGTCGCCCGTTTTTCCGGCATAGATCAGCAGCATATTCTGAACCACAACCTGACCATCCCGACCTCCTTTTTCTGGAAGGAGCTGCTGCGGCATGAGGGCCTCACCGTAGGCCGGCTGGATTCCCGCTACCGCGGCATCGACCGCATGGATGCCGGCGACCGCTACGATCACGACCCCGCGCTGACCTCCTGGAACCACAGCTTCACGCCGGCCATCAACTACTACCTGCGCGAAGTGCTCGGCTATGAAACCGACCTGAGGTACAACATATTCGGGCCCGTGCATCCCTGGGACCGCAGCAACGACAGCACGGGCGATGACCTGCGCCGGGCGATGGGCGAAAACCCCTTCCTGCACGTGATGATTCAGGCCGGCTACTACGACGGCGCGACCGATTATTTCTCGGCCAAATACGCGATGTGGAACATGGACCGCAGCGGCAAGGTCCGCGACCGCCTCCGCTTCGAAGGCTACCGCAGCGGCCACATGATGTACCTGCGACAGGAAGATCTCGCAACAAGCAATCAGCACATCCGCGAATTTATCCGCAACTCCCTCCCAACCCCCGGCCAACCCGCACGATACTGATTTGATGGGCCGCGGATTGAGCGGATTTAGCGGGATTTCCGCGGATTGTTTCGATCCTGCATTATGGCATTGCGCTGTTCATGCACCCGAACCAGCGACACACTGACCTACTGACCTACTGACACACTGAAATTTTTGGTGGTGGTGAATGAGATGCAGATTCCCTCTGATTAATGAAAGAATTTGACGATATATTTTTGGTTCGTTAAATACTTTCACTTACTTTAATCACAGGGCTGAAGTCGTATAAGTAATTACATATACGACTTCAGCAGAAAGTTTAATTAATCACCAATATTTGGCACTTAATGACCACCCGGAAGTTGCACAAGTTGGGTTTTTGTGACTTATACGACTCGGGAGGGTATATTGGGGTTGTTCAATAAGGAGTTATACAAACTAGTCAATAATGTCTTACAGCTTTCGAATTCATATTAAATTACCCAAGGACAAAGGATTCAAGTTTGATAGTTTGTATTATCAAATGGAGGGCTTTGATAATATCAAACCAATCGAAATTAGAAATGCAAAAGAAGGCGAAAAAATAAGTGGCGCAACAGAATTGGTTTTTATCAGTCATGGATATTCATCCAATAAAGAGTAACCCCCCTACAAACCACATCTTGATTTAAAGTTTTGAGGGTATAGAGATCGT
>JAFIET010000147.1 GCA_020832405.1 Balneolales bacterium | reverse complement strand
TCATTTAGCTCTCGCAGCAAGTCCTCAGGCGGATAATTAAACACAGAAACACCAAAACGGTGCAGGTTTTCGAGAAAGGTGCGCCTTGAAACCCCTGCCATTTCAGCGGCCTGACCCTGAGACAGTTCTCCTTTTTGATACAGGAATGAAGCAAACATCAGCGTAAGCTCGGTTTCATCAAGCGTTACGGAATCGGGGATATTAATTTGTACGGCTTTCATGCTTTGTGAGCCTTTCTCTGATTTAAATCGGCTTTAGGTTGAATCCAATATACCAAAACGACTGTTTTTTGCAAGTAATACAAGTGTCGCAGACGAACTGAATCCGCGTGCCATCATTCCGGTCCCGGCCTCACCCCAACCCCTCTCCTGATATTACCACGATGCCTCACATAGATGGTCTTCAGGAGAGGGGCTTTTCTTTCCGGGTAGTTTCCGTATTCAGAACCGGAATTACCGGGGTTTTCCGGTAAAAACATGCTTCGCTCGGGATGAAGCTGGCGAAGCAAGAAAAAAATCCGCGCAAATCCGGCCCGATCCGGCCAATCCGCGTGCTATCAGCGTCAGCCCAAAGGTTTGCTCCAGAACAGCATTTCGGGATCGCCGGGTTTGTAGCCGTTGCGCAGATACAGCGCTTTTGCCCGGTTATCATCGCGGACTTCCAGCGTGATTTTGCAGCAGTCCATCTGCAGGGCTTTGGCTTCAGCCATTTCGAGCAGCCGGGAGCCCACGCCCGTGCCCCGGAACTCCGGCAGTACCGCAAGGTCGTGAATGTTCAGCAGGCGGCGCGCGCTGAAGGTCGACAGGCCCAGAAAGCAGTTCGCAAGCCCGGCCGGCTCACCGTCCACAAAGGCAAGGAAGGAGACCGCGGTCGGAAAATCCTCCAGCTCTGCAATGAGGTTCTCAATCACATAAGGATCAAGGTTGTGCCCCTGCCCCATCTCATCGCGGCTGTAGCTGTTGAGGATGTTGAGCAGGGCCGCCGCATCCTGCGGGTCTTCATAATCGGCTATTTTTACGGATATGGTCATAAAGTTAGTTTATATGCGCGTTTTCGGATTTTAACCCTTTATCATCCCGAATCCCGGGCAAACCCCCGAATTCCCGGATCAAAAGCTGATGAATTTCCAGGACTTCCTGATAAGAAATCATTTTGACAGTTTATCAAGAAGCTCCCGGTCATCCGCTATGATTTTTTTCAAATTAGCAGCGCGCTCCGCTTTCCCGGCCGTACTTTTTTCTATTTGCCGGAGGTATTGCAGCAGTTCTTCCAGTACTTCATCCGGCAGGTTGTTCACAATGTCTGTGATTTCTTCTTTGAGTTCCATTTTGGTAAGTACACAGGGTTAATATCTATGAATCTTGAAATCCTTCAGTCGGCTCAATATGCTTTTCAAGTGACAATAATTCAAGTTTCCTCTGAATGCTCTTGTCACCGGATCATCTTTTCTCGTTGTTCAACTTAAGCGTAATCTCAGCTGTAGGTAACAAATAGCAATTCAGGCTGTAGCTGTTGAGGATGTTGAGCAGAGCCGCCGCATCCTGCGGGTCCTGGTAATCGGCAATTTTCACATAAATCTGATTTTCTTTCATGCCGGAAAATATCCGGTCTTCATTTAAAAGCAAAGGCCCGAAACGCTGAGGTTCCGGGCCTTTCACTTCTGTTTTACCGCAACTATTTTTCTTATCTGCGGATGCCTTCAAGCTCGAGCAGGAAGGCGTATTCCATGGCAACTTCGCGAAGGCGCTGAAAGCGTCCGGAGGCGCCGCCGTGTCCCGCATCCATGTTGGTGTACAGCAGGATGACGTTCTCAGAGGTGTTTAGCTCCCGCAGGCGGGCGACCCACTTGGTCGGCTCCCAGTACTGTACCTGCGAATCGTGCAGGCCGGAGGTGACCAGCAGATGCGGATAGGCCTGCGCGCTCACCTGATCGTAGGGGGAATAGGCCAGCATGATTTCATAAAAATGCGGGTCGTTGGGGTTGCCCCACTCGTCGTACTCGCCGGTTGTAAGGGGGATGCTGTCGTCGAGCATGGTCGTGACCACATCCACAAACGGCACCTGCGCCACGATTCCGTTGTAGAGGTCAGGCCGGAGGTTCATCACCGCGCCCATCAGGAGTCCGCCGGCGCTGCCGCCCATCGCGTAAAGCTGATTCGGATTTGTGAAGCCTTCCTCAATTAAGTATTCCGAAACCGCGATAAAATCGGTGAAGCTGTTCATCTTGTTTTCAAGCTTGCCCTGCTCGTACCATTCGCGGCCCATTTCTTCGCCGCCGCGCACATGCGCGATGGCGAACACAAATCCGCGGTCGAGCAGGCTCAGGCGGGCGCTGCTGAAGGTAGGCGTCATGCTGTAGCCGTAGGAGCCGTAGCCGTACTGCAAGAGCGGATTTTTACCGTTTTTCCGGGTTCCCTTGCGGTACACCAGCGACACCGGTATTTGGGTGCCGTCAGCCGCAGTAGCGAAATGCCGCTCTGTAACATAGTTGGCACGGTTGAAATTGCCGAGCACCTCCTGCTCTTTCAGCAAGGTATGCTCACGGCTTGCCATGTTGTACTCGTAAACGGAATTCGGCGTAGTGAGGGAGGTGTAGCCGTAGCGCAGCAGCTCAGTGTCGAACTCGAGATTGGTGGTTGTGTAGGCGAGATAGGCCGGCTCATCGAAGGCCATGTAGTGCTCCTCGCCGCTCTCCCACTCGCGGATTCGGATGCGGGGCAGGCCGTTTTCAACTTCGCTCAGCACCAGATAGCGGGAAAAAATATCGAAATCCTCCAGCAGCACCTCCGGACGGTGGGCGATGACTTCCTCCCAGTTTTCCAGTCCCAGGCTTGTGACAGGCGCGCGCATCAGCCGGAAATTCTGTGCCTCGTAATTGGTGCGGAAGTAGAAATGATCCCCGAAGTGATCTGCAAAATATTCGTGATGACGCTCCCGCGGCTGTATCACCTGCGGGACCGCTTCGGGCGTTTCGGACGGGATAAACCGATATTCCGTTGCAACGCTGCTATAGGAAAGCAGCATCACAAACTCCTGTGACTTGCTGCGCATGACATACACGCCGTAGGTATCATCATCTTCCTGAAAAACCAGCGGATTCTGCTGCGGATTGCTGCCGAGGCGGTGCCGGAAAATTTGATAGGAACGCAGCGTCTGCGGGTCCTGACGGCTGTAGAAAACCGTTTCGTTATCCGCGGCCCAGCTGAGGTTGCCGGTCACATTTGGGATTTCATCATCCAGAAACGCCCCGGTTTCGAGATCTCTGAAGCGGATGGTGTAAATCCGCCGGCCCACATGGTCAACGGCAAACGCCATCAGCCGGCCGTCGTCGCTGACCGAAACGCTGCCAACCGAGGTGTAGGGTTTGCCTTCGGCAAGGACATTTACATCCAGGATGATTTCCTCCGCTGCTTCAAGCGACCCTTTTTTCCGCGCGTAAATGGGATACTCATTCCCCTCTTCGTAACGGGTGTAATAATAATAGCCGTTAAGCAGATACGGCACCGAGCTGTCATCCTCTTTAATCCGCGCGCGCATCTCGCTGAACAGCGATTCCTGAAAAACCTCGGTGTGGGCCATCATGGCGCTGAGGTAATCATTCTCGGCATTCAGGTAATCAATCACCGCGGGGTTGTCGCGGTCGTTCATCCAGAAAAACGGATCGATGCGGGTATGCCCGTGCATGGTAAGCTCAACAGGGATCTGCTGTGCAACCGGCGGCTGAAGGTCAGCCGGAAAAGCGGGCCCCTGCTGTTTGGTACACTGGGTAAGCATAAGCATAAACAGCGCCGCAGAAAGCAGCGCAAGAACATGTTTCATAAAGGTTTTGATTGAGATGAAGGATAAACCGAAAGCAAGACCTCCGCGTTTGGCAGAAAACAAAACGGCGGAGGCGCTTGAGGTTGGTTTGGGAAAGGTATCTGTTTTTT
>JAFIET010000039.1 GCA_020832405.1 Balneolales bacterium | reverse complement strand
ACAGTGTTTTTACCCTTACTTTAGATTCAGAAAATACACCTATACATAAAGGTGCTTCGAAAAAAAACAAACCTGATTTAATAAAACAACCCACACGCGCAACACGGTACTCATTATGAAAAGCTTTATAAATATAAAAACATCCGGACTTGCACTGCTTTTTGCAGGTATGTTTTTCCTGAGCTCCTGCGATATGGTATCTACGGTTGATGATGTACCATCTGATAAACTGAATATACCAGCAGGCTTTAATTTTACTACCACAAAAGATATAACCCTAAATGTACGGGCTTCAGACATTGCAGCAGAACGCACACTAATCCGGGTATATGACGGACACCCGTTTATGGGTGGTAACGTCATTCGTGAAACCCCTCTTACGGCAGGTCAGAGCCGTGCCCTTGACCTCAATATCGGCGGACATGTGCGGGAAGACCTCTGGGTGCTTTCAACGCTGCCAAACGGTTTGATGAGTGCACACAAAGTTGAGCTTTCCGGAAATTCAGCTCAGGTTAACGTGGTAACCAAGCGCGATGAAAGCCAGTCTGAAACCGGTCTGCTTCGCGGCACATCTGATGCGCCAACAGATCAAGGTTTTGTAACTACAGGCGAGGCTGCTGGCGCAGGTTTGAACAACACCGGATCTCCGGTAACAAACGACTTTGAGTTAGGTAATACAAACGCTTATGAGGCGCTCTGCTGGGTATTCGTGGGTGGTCAGGTAAATGGTTCATCTATAGATGGCGATGCATTCAGAACACAGAACCCTGATGGTAACAGTTTTCCAAATTCAATTACTTCACCATGGGTAGATTTTAACGGTACCGGTACAATTACATTCAGATGGACGCAAAGCGGTAACCCAAATACCCGCCGGTCAATTTTAGGGCTGTATTATACTGATGTTCACGGAAATGTTGATACAGCTAACCCGCTTTACGTGCAGGAGTACTCGCCAAATCAAAGTGATGTGGTGATTGATGCAACAGTAAATATACCATCTGAGCTGACAGGCGTTCGCCGGTTGATCTGGAACTTCCTTGAAGTGGGTGGCAGTAATCGTGGGGCACTGGACGACATCGTAATTGAAGGCACAAATGCTACTGATACATCAACATGTGCACCCACAGGCGGCACGAGCAACCAAACTGAGTTTGTAAACCACTACCCTGCAGCCAACGTATTCGGTACCCTGGCCTTCGAAGACAACTGGCCCGGTTTCGGCGACTACGACATGAACGACCTGGTGCTCGGCTACAACATCCGCGAGATCACCAACAGCAATAACGAGATTATCCGCATCGAAATGACGCACCAAATCCGCGCCATCGGTGGTGTACTCAGAACGGGTTTCGGGTATCAGTTCCCATTTGCCTCATCTGCGGTGGCCTCGGTGAACGGGCAGCGGTTCAGCACCAGCCTGGTAACCAACAACGCAAACGGTACCGAAGCAAATCAGGACAGCGCAGTAGTAATCCTGTGGGATAACTCAACAGATAGTATGCCGACCTTCTCAAATGTGCTTGCAGGCCGCTTTACGGAGTACGATGTAATCGAAACAACCATCACTTTCAGCAGCCCGCTGAGCCGCGCACAGGTAGGCAATCCTCCTTACAACCCGTTCATCTTCATTCACGGTATTCGTAACGGCGAAGCCTTCGGCGGCCGCGGCCACGAAGTACACCTGAAAGGCATGCCGCCGACATCACTGGCAAATACAGAACTGTTTGGCGAGGCAAGCGACATCACAAATCCTGAAGCCGGCGTCTTCTACACGAGCCGCGAAGGCCTGAACTGGGCCATCAACATCCCGGTGCCTTTTGTGTACCCGCTGAGTCAGGTAGCCATAAATGAAGCCTATGTAAACTACAACGCATGGGCGCAAAGCGGCGGCGAGCTCTTCCCTGACTGGTATGTGGATAATCCTGAGAACCTGCTGGACGAAAAAGTGTTCCGCCGCCCGTAAGCATCGCAGGGCAAACAGCGTGAAGCGCTGAAGAAATTAAATCATGGTTAGCTATAAGCTAAAGTTCGAACCCGTCGGCGTGGAATACGCCGGCGGGTTTTTTTTGTGCTTATCGAAGGAAAAAGGCAGTTCATCGAAGTGTAACAAGGCGGGTTCTTATTTTTATTTATTTTACGCGAAATGCTTGTAGTTAACTTTTAAAAAAAAAGTAGTCACTTATATGGAAAAAAAACTCGCAGCTCTGATCTTGGTGTGCCTGCTGGCCATACTGTCATTTGGATCTTCGGCTAACAGCCAGACTCCCGGTTTTTCGCATCAGGCCGGATTTTATGACGAACCCTTCCATTTGAATATCGCCTGCCCCGATGAGTTTCCGCAGGCCTGGGTTACCTTTAACGGCTCATGGCCCGGCCCTGACAATCCTGAATCAGAGCTTTTTACAGCTCCCATACTGATTGACAGCCGCGCCGGAGACCCCAACTTCTTCTCGCTGATACCTCAGAATAACGGGGATTCCGGTATCCCTGCATGGCTGCCGCCAACGGAAGAGGTGATGAAAGCATCTGTGATTGGTACTGTTTGCGTAAATCCGGATGACGGTGCTCGAAGCGAAATGGTGTTCCGAAGTTATTTTATAGGTCTGCAAAATGTGCTTGATATAGGCCTGCCTGTTCTTTCGATTGTTAGCCCGCCTGACAGCCTTTTTGGTCATGAAAGGGGAATAATGGTGCCCGGAGCAAATTATAATCCGGGACAAGGCACAAGCGGAAATTACTTTCAGCGCGGCGATGAGTGGGAAAGGAAAATGCACATAGAGTTTTTCGAGCAAACAGGTGATTTAGGCTTTAATCAATTTGCCGGAATTCGTATTCACGGTAATTTTTCACGAAGCTACCCGATGAAGAGCGTGCGGATTTACTCAAGGTCAGATTACGGCACCTCCCGTTTTGAGTATAAGATTTTCGAAGATCAGCCGGTGCAGCGCTTTAACCGGCTGATAATCCGCAACTCGGGTCAGGATTTTAACAGCCTGATTATGCGGGATGCTGTTTCACAGCGGTTTTTCAGAAATCTTGATATTGAAACGCAGGATTACAGACCGTCAGTAAAATTTGTGAACGGAGAATTTTGGGGTTTGTATAATATTCGGGAGCGATACGGCCGTCATTATTTTGAAAGAAAGTATGAAATTGACCGTGATAGCCTGGATTATTTGACTTTTGCGTTTAACAGGATTCCATCAGCAGATGATGGGGATAACTTGGCGTATGTGGCAATGCTGAATTTTGTTACTGAGAACGACATGACGGCTTCTGAAAATTATGAAGACCTGATGACTATGATGGATATAGATAACTATATCAATCAGATCGTGATTAATGTTTACAGTTCAAACAACGACTGGCCACATACCAATCAAAGAATATTTCGAACCCGTAATGAATACCGCCCCGGAGACGGGGTTCATGATGGCCGGTTTCGATGGCTCATCAATGATCTGGACCGAAGTTTTGGTTTATTTAACTCACCTGCCCATGATAATCTGGCAAGGTTGTTTAATGATACATGGTATAATGAAATCTTCCTTGAACTGATTCAGAACGAAACATTTAGGAATGAGCTGATTAACAGGCATGCTGATTTCATGCATTCTTACATGGTTCCGGAAACAGCACATGCAATTATCAATGAGTCAGCTGCTAAAATCCAAAATGCAATACCATATCACGTTGCAAGGTGGCAGTATCCGGCTTCAGCTGCAAGCTGGAACAATCGCGTAAACTCCTTCAGGAACTGGATGACCGCCCGGCCCGAAAACATCCGCAATCAGCTTATCGAGCGTTTTGATCTCGATGGTCTGGCCACTTTCACCGCTGATATCAGCGCGCCGAATGCGGGTGTCATTAAGCTTAACTCCATCAGGCTTGCTCCCGAAACGGACGGCGTAGCAGCCAATCCCTATCCTTTTGAGGCAACCTACTTTGCCGGGGTGCCGGTGCGGCTGGAAGCCATCCCCAATGCCGGTTACCGCTTCGACGGCTGGCTCGGCCACGACAGCAGCGAGCCCGTTATTACCGTTGATCCGGCCCTGCTCGAAACCATTACGGCTGTGTTCGTCTTCGAACCGTTCGAAGGTGATGACATGAACCCGGTTGCGCACGACCTCAGCACAGGCGATTACCTCTTCGATTTCTGGGGACCGGAACAGCCTGAGCTTACCTTCCCGGGCAATATGGTGTTTCAGCAAACCCGCCTCACTGATCCCGGGCTTGCTGACGAAATGACGGACCCTTACTTCATCACCGAAGATGAATACCACGAAGATGATGCGGCTTCCTTGGGTTTTCCGTATGCACTCACCCGACGCACGCGGATAAACGCGCTCGGTGAAGACGGCATATCCTTCATCAACACGGGCCGGAGCCGCGATCTGGGAGCTGCGGTGCTTGCCCTCGATACCCGGGCAACAGAAGAAGTTTTCGTTAACTTCACCGCCGGAACGGTTACCCCCAATTCCCGGGAATACGCCATCCGCCTGCAATACCGTGTCGGAAATCAGGTAGCCTTCACCGATGTAACCGACAGCAGCGGCGAACCCGTAGAGTACCTGCGCAACACTACCAGCGGGCATGAAACACACTTCAGCGATATCCGCCTGCCCGACGAAGCCGCCGGCGTTCCCTACCTGCAGCTGCGATGGAAGTACTACCATGTTGACGGCAGCAACGGTCCGCGCGCTGAGCTTCGTCTCGATAACATCCTTGTCCGCACCGAAGCTTTTGTGTCCGTACCCGGTGAGGAGCTCAGCAATCTGCCGCAGCAATTCATGCTTCACCAAAATTATCCGAACCCGTTCAACCCCACCACCAATATCACCTTCGACCTTCCGGTGCAGGCCGATATCGTGCTGGAAGTGTTTAACGTGACCGGTCAGCGGGTAGCAGTTCTTGCAAACGGAAGCCATCAGGCGGGCACGCACACCATTGCCTTTGATGCCCGCGGGCTGGCTTCGGGCCTGTACCTGTACCGCCTGCGCACAAACGGCACAGCATCACCCGTGCAGCTCACCGGAAAAATGATGCTGCTGCGCTAAGCGAACGCAATCAAACTTTTGTTTTAAAATAAATCCTAAAGACCCCCGCTGGTGATACCGGCGGGGGTTTTGTTTTTGAGGGATCTCCTTCGCCACGTACGCGCTCATGGCCCGCAGATTTTCCGGATCCGGCCGGATTTGCAGGGATTGTGATCTTTGCCCTTACCTGCTCCTGATAGCCAGGGCTAAAGAACGGCCTGCTCATCGCGTTCAGGGTTTTAGCATGTGTGTGGAATTTATGGAGTCCACGGGGCCGCAGCCGGGCTTTCATCCCCGCTGTATTCCCGGATCAGGCCCGGTACCGCATCACCCGAATTCCCTCAAAACGCCGTATCTTGCGCGGCTCAGGCAAATACCGCATTTTCTTTCAAAAAATTTCATCATGACCTACCTCACGGTTGAGAACCTCTCCAAAAGTTTCGGCATCAAGCCGCTGTTCAGCGGCATCACCTTTGGCCTGTCGCGGGGCGATAAAACCGCGCTTGTAGCCCCGAACGGCACGGGGAAATCGACCCTGCTGAAGGTTGTTGCCGGTAAAGAAAGCCCCGACGGGGGTGAGGTGATGGTGCGCAACGGCATCCGTATGGCCTGGCTGGAGCAGGAGCCTGAGCTCGACAATGCCCTCAGCATACGGGCCTACATCGGCCGGGCGGGTTCCGAAACCGCGGCGCTTATTCAGCGCTACGAAAAAGCCGTGCAGGCGCAGACCGATCATTATTCGGATGAAACGCAGCAGGAGTTTGACGCTGCCCTCGCTGCCATGGAGGCCGCCGGTGCCTGGGATTACGAGCAGCGCATGGAAAGCATCCTCAGCAAACTCGGCGTTACGCAGCTCGATCAGTCTATCGGCACGCTTTCCGGCGGGGAGCGCAAGCGGGTGGCCCTGGCCTTTGCCCTGCTCGAAAACCCGGATCTGCTCCTGCTCGATGAGCCCACCAACCACCTTGATGTGGAAATGATTGAGTGGCTCGAAGCCTGGCTCATCAAAAGCAACATCACCCTGCTGATGATCACGCACGACCGCTACTTCCTCGACCGCATCTGTACCCACATCATCGAGATCGACGGCGGCAAGCTGTACCATCATAAGGGCAACTACTCTTACTACCTCGAGAAAAAAGCCGAGCGGCAGGAAGTGGAGCAGGTCGAAATCGGAAAGGCGGGTCAGCTGCTGAAGAAAGAGCTTGACTGGATGCGCCGCTCGCCCAAAGCCCGCACCACCAAGTCGAAATCACGCATTTCGGCCTTTTATGAGACCGAGAAAAAAGCGAAGCAGAAAACCGAGGAGAGTCAGCTGCGCCTTGAGGTGAGTATGACCCGCATGGGCGGCAAAATCCTCGAGCTGGAAAAAGTGAGCAAGCGCTTCGGCGACACGGTGATTATGGATGATTTCAGCTACGAATTTCAGCGGGGCGAGCGCATCGGCATTATCGGGCGCAACGGTGTGGGCAAGAGCACCTTCCTCAATATCCTCACGGGTGATGAACCCGTAGATTCGGGAACCCTCGACAGCGGCACAACCCTGGTGTACGGTCACTACCGGCAGCGGGTGGTGGAATTCAATGAAGAGCAGCGGGTGATTGATGTAATTAAGGATGTGGCTGAGTACATCGAACTGGCCGACGGCAACCGGATTTCGGCCTCGCAGTTTCTGGAGCATTTTATGTTTCCGGGAAAGATGCAGTACACGCCGGTGGGCAAGCTCAGCGGCGGAGAGCGCCGCCGGCTCGCCCTGATGATGGTGCTCATCAAAAATCCCAATTTTCTGATTCTCGATGAGCCCACCAACGACCTCGATCTCATCACCCTGAACCGGCTGGAAGAATTTCTGATGGATTTTAAGGGATGCCTAATCATCGTTTCCCACGACCGGTTTTTCATGGATAAGCTGGTGGAACACTTTTTTGTGTTCGAAGGAAACGGCAAAATCCGGGACTTTAACGGCAGCTGGCTCGAATACCGGGCGGAGCAGGATGCCCTCGAAGCAGCGGCCCGCGAGCGCAAATCGGCTGAGCGGGAAAAGGCGCAGCGGGCGGCTGATACGAAGCAGGCCGGTGCGCAGCCGGCGGGGCAAAAGAGCCTGAGTTTTAAAGAGCGCAAGCGGTACGAAAAGCTCGAAACGGAAATTGAAAAACTTACGGCGGCCCGCGAAAAGCTGGAAGCCGAAATGAATCAGACGGGGCTCAGCCCGGAGCACATCACCCGGCTTGCGGAGCAGTACGCGGAAACCGGGGAACAGCTCGACGCGCTGGAGCTTGAGTGGCTTGAGCTCGCCGAGCGGGCCGGCTGATTGGCGGATTGCCGGATTGGCGAAATCCGCTGCACCCGCGTATTTTCATGAAAGACGGAAGGCCGGCAAAGGCTCCGGCATCATCCATCACCTAAAAAGAACAGCATAGTGGCAAATCCAAACCTCAACGCAGAACTCCGGGAACCCTCCTTCGAGCAAAGCCTGCGGCCGCTGCGGCTCAGCGAGTTTATCGGGCAGCAGAAAATTATCGACAACCTCTCGGTTTTCATCAAAGCCGCGCGCATGAGGGGCGAGCCGCTGGATCACGTGCTGCTGTCGGGTCCGCCGGGCCTGGGCAAAACGACCCTTGCCACTGTAATTGCCAACGAGATGGGCGTGAACATGCGGCCGACCATCGGGCCGGTGCTCGAAAAACCGGGCGACCTTGCCGGGCTGCTCACGAATCTGGAAGAGGGTGATGTGCTCTTCATCGATGAAATCCACCGGCTCAACCCCATTGTGGAGGAGTACCTGTACTCGGCCATGGAAGATTTCAAGATCGATATTGTTATCGACAGCGGCCCCAACGCCCGGAGCGTGCAGATCGAGCTGAAGCGCTTCACCCTGGTTGGCGCCACTACGCGGAAAGGGCTGCTCACGGCGCCCCTGCGCGCCCGTTTCGGCATCGATCTGCGCCTCGACTACTACGACACCGAGCTGCTGCAGCTGATCGCGCGCCGCACGGCTTCCATCCTGAATATCGGCCTGAGCGACAAAGGCTCCTACGAAATTGCCCGCCGAAGCCGGGGCACGCCCCGTATTGTGAACCGCCTCGTGCGCCGCACCCGCGACTTTGCCGAAGTGGAAGGCACGGGCGAAATCACTGACGTGCTCGCCGACCGCGCCCTGAACGCCCTCGATGTGGACTCCAACGGTCTCGACGACATGGATATCCGCATCCTCAACGTGCTTACCGAGCTTTACAAGGGCAAAGCCGTGGGGCTCGGCACCCTCGCCGTTGCCGTGAACGAAGAAAAGGGCACGATAGAAGAAGTTTACGAGCCTTTCCTGATTCAGGAGGGCTTCCTGCAGCGTACCCCGAAAGGGCGTGTTGCCACGCAAAAGGCGTTTGAGTACCTCGGGGTGAAACGCGAAAGCGGCACGGATTTATTCGGGTGAAGCCGGGCGCTGAGCTTTCATAAGGCCCGGAAGCCCATCACCCTATAAAAAAACGGCAGCTCCGAAGGATGGATTCCTTCAGGGGGCTGCCGTTTTAGTTTGGAAACCGGGGCAGCTTTCTCAGCCTGTGCTGAGCCGCGCTGCCTCTGGTTTTATGTTAAGGGGGGATGTGTTTCCGGGCAGATTAGTAGCCCGGGTTCTGACGCAGGGTGTTGTCTGAAAGGTTGATTTCAGACTGCGGAATCGGGAGAAGCCCGAGGCGCTCGGTTCTGAAATTAATCGGAATTTCAGGGGCCTGCGCCTGTGCGTTAATCCGCTCAGCGGCTACATTGAGGCCCATGCGGAGCAGATCCCAGTAACGGTGGCCTTCGCCGGCGAACTCAAGGCGCCGCTCGTTCATGATGTTTTCGCGGGTAGCGGGGATGGACACAAAGTTGGCGCCGTACGCACGCTGCCGTACCTGATCGAAATACTGCTGCGCATTCGGGGCACCAAGCTCAGCCGCCATCAGCAGTACATCCGAAAAGCGGACGACGGGCCGGTTGTAGGGCCAGTTAAACTCTGTGTTAAAAGCAGGGGTATCTGGGCGGCGGGGGTAGAACTTCTTGAAGGCGTACCCCTGCCACTGAAACATCTGACCGGCCGCATGATTCACATTTTCCGCAACCGGGTCGAGAATGCTCACAAAGTAGCGGCTGTCGTTGGCACGGTCGAAAGCGTTGCTCAGGTCAGCCGTTACCGGCTGAAACGACCAGCCCTGCGCATACACAGGGTGAAAGCCAACGCCGCGGAGGCCGCTCATGGTTGTGGCCCAGTTTCCGATGGAGCCGTTCAGGAAGCCCCAGTCGCCAAAGGTGTTGGTAATGTGCTGCACGGAAAACAGGGCTTCGTTATTATTGTTGCCGCTTTTGCCCCAGAGAGAAGAAAAGTTAGGAAGCAGCACATGGCCACTGTTGTTGATTACATCTTCAAGGTGGGCAATTACTTCCGCTTCGGTAACAGACAGTGCCGGCGCGCCAAACACGGGCTGCGCGTAGTCGCGGTGGTAGAGAAACACGCGTGCAAGCATGGCCTGAGCGGTCCATTTGGAAACCCGGCCCAGCTGATCGGCAGGGATGGTTTCCCGCAGCATGGGGATGATTTCGGCAAGTTCGCTGGCAATGAATTCGTAAACCTCGCCCGGATCAGCCTGCTGCACCCGGATATCGGCCGCTACGAGCGGACGCGTAAACAGGGGGACGTTTCCGAAAAAGCGAACGAGATCGAAGTAGTGATAGGCTCTCAGGAAGCGGGCTTCAGCTTCGAAATAGGCTCTGGTTTCCTCATCGCGGAAGTTGATTTCGTTGATGTATTTGATCAGCAGGTTCGCCCGGTAAACACCGGTGAAGCGGTCTGACCACAGGCCCAGGGCCTTGCCGTTGTTAACGGAAATGTTATGGGCATTGAATTCAAGCAGCTCGGGCTGATCGCCGGTACCGGAACCGCCGGCGTAGGCATCATCCGAAAGGATGTTTGAAATCAGGTCGAAGGGATGAAATCCGTCGTTAGCCCTTCCGTGCGAAAAGGTGAGGGTTTCATAGATGGCGAACAGGGCCTGCTCGGCATCAGCCTCAGTCTGGTAAAAATTATCCTGAACCCGGTCAACAGGCGGCTCGTGGCTCAGAAAGCCGTCCATACACCCTGAAGCCAGAAACGGAAGTGAGAAAAGGAGAATAACTGCAATTAATTTTTTCATGGTGATTCAGTTTAAAAATCAAGGTTTACGCCGAACATGTAGGTGCGGGCCTGCGGGTAGATGTTGCGGTCGATGCCGACATCAAGCGCGCCGCGGGATCCGATTTCAGGATCGTGCCCTGAGTAGCCTGTAATCGTGAACAGGTTTTGAGCTGCCGCATAAACACGCATGCGCCGTGCACCAATCCGGTTAACCCACTCGCCGGGCAGGGTGTATCCCACAGCGGCATTACGCAGGCGAACGAACGAACCGTCTTCGATGAAGAAGTCAGACGGGCGCGAGAAGTTGCCGTTGGGGTCGTTAATCGTAACCCGCGGGTGCGAGGTATTGGTGTTTTCGGGAGTCCAGCGGTCGAGAACAGAGGCTTTCCAGTTTGGCATGTTCAGGTCATGCCGGCGGGTACCGCCTGTGAAAATATCCTGACCAAAAGCACCATAGATGAACATGTTCAGATCCCAGTTTTTCCAGCCGAGGTTGATGTTGAAACCGAGGGTGAAATCGGGATAAGGGTTGCCGATTTTAACACGGTCTTCATCCGTAATCTGACCATCGCCGTTCTGATCTACAAAAATCAGATCGCCGGGCCGGGCATTGGGTTGAATGAGCACGCCGTCTTCATTCACATGGTTCAGCACATCTTCTTCGCTCTGGAAAATACCGGCTGTCTGAAAGCCCCAGAAGAACGCGATCGGGAAGCCGACCTGCGCCATGGCAACGCTGTTCATTGATGTAGAAACGTTAGCACCGAAAAGGCGGCCTTCCTCATTGCTGATAGCGGTTATTTCGTTGACGTTATAGGTACCGGTTAGGGTAAGGTCGTAGTTAAGGTTGCCTACGATATCACGAACGCCTGCTTCGAGTTCGAAGCCGGTGTTGCGAACGGTACCGCCGTTAACGATGGGCGCTGCGTTGCCGATAAAGGCCGGGATGGGCGCTGAAAGCAGCAGGCCTTTTGTTTGTTTCTGATAAAAATCAAGATTGATGAAGTACTTGAAATCGTAGAATGCAGCTTCAAGACCAACGCTCAACTGCTCTGAGGTTTCCCACTTCAGGTTGGTATTGGCGATGCGGCCGGGGTAGGCACCGGTTACAACCGTCGGATCAGCTCCGAAACCATAACCAGCATGTGTTGTGATGAGTGGGGTGAACCCGAACTGACCAATGTTGTCACTTCCGTTTTGGCCCCAGCCCCCGCGAAGCCGGAGCTCGCTCAGGTTTCTGAACTCAGACATGAAGTTTTCGCGGGAAATAACCCATCCCAGAGAAAAGGCAGGGAATGTAGCCCAGCGGTTGTCGGGGCCGAACTTGGAGGAACCGTCCATACGAAAGACCCCTTCCAGGATATATTTGCCGGCATAATTGTAATTCACGCGGGTGAAGTATGATGCCAGCGACTCCAGGGCGAGGCCGCCGTAGTTGGTTTGGCTGTCGGGGTCGATACCCGTGGAAAGCCATGCGTGCGTGAATGAAGGCATGCTCAGATCGGAGCGGGTACCGCCGAGGAACTCGGTTCTGCGGTCGAGCAGCTCAAAACCGGCTATGGCGCTGTATTCGTGATTGCCGAAGCTGTTGTCGAACTGAAGCACATGGCTTGTCTGCCAGGTCATAAAACGAACTTGCTCCTGAAAGGCGATGGTCGTGGAGTTGGCTACGTTGCCGCCCAGATCAAATTCCGGCGTAAAAGCGCGGTTGTTGATAAAAGCCATATCAACATCGAACGAGGAGCGGATGAAGAGGTTATCCATCAGCCTGAAACGGCCGTAAACACCGCCCACGAACTTATCTTCCTGATTGCGGGAGTTGATGATATCGATGGCTGCGACCGGGTTAACTACTTCCTGAGAAGCAAAAGGAGACTGCGCAAAAGAGCCGTCCTCATTGCGCACCGGTGTAACCGGGTCGATGTTGGCTACCCGCGACATTACCCCGCCGAACTCTTCGTTGGGATCGATACCCCGTGCGGTTTTGCGGGTGTAGTTAATCCGGCTGCCGTAATTGAGGCGGCCTGCGGTATGGTCGGAGTTCAGGCGCGCCGTGAAACGCTCATAATTGGATGCGCCCCGGGCCACAATACCATCCTGCTGCCGGTAAGAGAAGGAGGAAACATAGGTAGAGTTTCCGCTGCCGCCGGCAAAAGAAAGGCTGTGATTGGTGAGGGGAGCGTTATAGAAGAAAACTTCATCCTGCCAGTTGGTACCGTTTCCGATGGACTGAATGCGCTCATCGATATCAGGAAACGGAATGGTGCGGTTGTCGTTGGCATAGCTCTCATTCATGATCATCATGTAGTCAGGCGCATTTAGCAGGTCGGTTTGCCTCCACGGGTTTTGGAACCCGACATAAGCATTGTATGAAACCTGAATATCGCCCGGGCGGCCCGATTTGGTGGTAATCATCACAACACCGTTAGCACCCCTTGCGCCGTAGATGGCGGTAGCTGAAGCATCTTTAAGCACCTCGATAGAGGAGATATCAGCAGGGTTGAGGAAATCGATTCCTGTAACGGGCATGCCGTCGACCACATAAAGCGGCTCAGCATCACCGGTTGTGCCGATACCGCGTATCCGGACAGTAGCACCGGAACCGGGCTGACCCGAATTCTGCATTACCAGAACGCCGGCAGTACGCCCCTGCAGGGCCTGCTCCACGCGAAGCGGTGCAGCCTGCTGAATCTGTGCTGATTCTATCCTCGAAATAGCGCCTGTAACAAGGCTTCTCTGCTGAATGCCGTATGCAACTACAACAAGCTCACTGCCCATGAAAGTATCTTCCCTCATGCGGATATTGAGCTCTGTGCGCCCATCAAGGCGGATTTCCTGTGTTACAAAGCCGATATACCTGAAAACAAGTACGCCCTGCAGGTCGGGAACATTTAACGAGAAATTCCCGTCAAAATCTGTGGTAGTGCCAATTGCGGTGCCTTGCAAAATAATATTGACACCAATCAGCGGCTCGTTGTTAGCTGCGTCAACAACAGTACCTGTTACGGTTTGCCCGTAAAGCGCTGAAGGCAGATACAGCAGCCCGAGTAATAGTATTGTAAATAATTTTAAGTTGGCCATATTGTCACATTGGTTACATGGGTTTTTGATTTTGATCCGGGGGGGGTAGGGCTCATGCTGTGGCAGGCAGCCTGTCTGTCCCGACAAATCACATACATTATATTAGGGCATCATTTACAGCAGATGCCTTTGAAAACCGCTTTCCTATTCTGGAAAGCAGCGGCAGTACAAACATTTGCGGTATTCTTTCACTTATAACTTTTCAGCGGATTACGGCTGCATTTCAAGCTTCTCATTTTCAAAGAGTTGCTGCATATGAATCGGAATGCAGGAAAGTATAGTCACCACATTAAATGATTGCGATTTTAAGATAGACGAAATGGGTTTGAAATACCACAGAATTTGCACAATAGGTGGGATTAATTTCCAAATATTCGGTATTAATATTCACACTTGTGGAAATCAGAACACAGTGGGTTATGGCGGGCTTTTTCTGTTTGGGTAAGGGGTGGTTTCTCTGGATAAGGGTATTTAATTCAAAATCAGTTGTTTAGTGTCGTCTGTATTAATTGGAATGGTGATAGTTTGCTGAAACAAGCTGTATCGGGTGGTTTAGGTATGTGCGGGATATGCCGGGCCGGAACAAAATAGTTGTCGGCAAAAACAGGGGAAAGGGGGCCGTCCTTTTGATAAAAACGGTACGGAAAACGGTTGCGTGTTTGCATAATTTTGAGCAAATTATTTGCAGTAATGGATGAAAAATATTCACGCCTTACTCGCGAGCAATAGTTGAATAAATAAGTAAAAATAACTTCTTAAAATTTAATATGATTCATATGTTTACGACTATTAAAAACGCATTGGGTCTTGGAGTGCTGCTGATAATTTTTGCAGCAGTTTCTGTATCTGCGCAGGGTATCCTTCCTCCGGATGATGAAGGCGATCTGCCGAATCTGCCATTTGTATTTAATGTGGATACAGATGATATCGACTGGGACGGATTTACTATGTTTCCGTTTGATGGTGCAGGTCTTATCAGATTAGAGAATCCTGACCGTACCGGTTTAAACACAACTGAGTTTGTTATTGAGTACAAAAAAGGTGGTGCAGGTGAGGGTGGTCAGCCATGGGCTGGTTTTTTCTATCTGACAGATGGCCCTTTTGAGATCACGGATGAAGCCGTATTTCGTCTGAAAGTCTGGTCGCCAAGAGCTGGTATCAATGCATTGCTGAAACTCGAAATGAGAGAATTTAACGACATCACTACAGGTGATCTCCTTGTTCCGATTCCAAGAGCAAATGAGTGGGTGCAGCTGGAATGGGATTTAAGCGGAATAGACCGCAACACACCTTACGACAAGGTAGTTATCATTATGGACCTTGAAGGCGGTGCCGGCGATGCCGGTGATAACTTCACCTGGTACCTTGATGACTTCGTGTTCGATAATGGTACTTCCACAAGCACTGAGCGCTATGCAGACATCCCCCGCGATATTCAGCTGATGCAGAACTACCCGAACCCGTTTAACCCTACTACCAATATCGAATTCTCGCTTCCGTACAGCGCACACGCGCAGCTGGAAGTTTTTGATATGCTTGGTCAGCGCGTATCGGTTTTGGTTAATGAAACCCTTTCAGCCGGTGCTCATACAGCTGTGTTTAACGCCTCAGATCTCTCAAGCGGTGTTTATCTGTACCGTTTGCAGGTTGGCAATCAGGTGCAAACCAGAAAACTGACTCTTATTAAGTAATTATTTCTGATATACCTGTTTTAAAAAGGGCTGTCCGTAAATTATGTTGCGGCAGCCCTTTTTTGTGCTTCAAAATAAAGCAGATGCGGCTTAACAGATCCTGAAGATCTGCAGAAGTTTTGCTTTGGAAGCCTTGTGTACGAAGGTGCTTGTGCGCCTTTCAGGGCACTATCCGGGTGAAGGTCTGGTTGCAGGTTTTGCAGTAGTAGCGCTTGGTAGGCAGGATATAATCAAAAAAACGGAGAACCCTGCTCCGGCTCACGCGCGTCGTTTCACAACGGATTGCGCGGAAGCACTTGAACGAGCGCGGAATGGTAAGGAAACGGATTTTCCGGATGAATAAAAAAAATAGCAAAACGGGCGCTGTTACGGCTACTGCTGTAACAATAAGTTCGAAATTCATACACAAAGGGCTCAATTTTTTTTAATATAGGTACATTGTGTAATGATAGCAGAAAAAAAGTTCAGTACAAAGGCTTGCAAAATTAGTAACTGAAAATCCTTATTTTTGGCACCGCATTAGTTGAAACTACTCTATCCCTATCGAGATTATACATGAAAAAACTATTTACCTCCGAATCTGTATCAGAAGGACATCCGGACAAGGTAGCCGATCAGATTTCAGATGCTATTCTGGATGCTATGCTGACCGAAGATCCGGACTCGAGAGTTGCTGTAGAAACCCTCGTTACCACCGGCCTGGCTGTTGTTGCCGGTGAAGTACGTACCAATGGCTATGTTGATGTTCAGGAAATCGTACGCCAAACCATCCGCGAAATCGGTTATACCAAAAGCAGTTACCGCTTTGACGCTGATTCCTGCGGTGTGATTTCCGCCATCCATCAGCAAAGTGAAGACATCGCGATGGGTGTGGATAAAAACGAGAAGAAAGATATTGGCGCCGGCGATCAGGGCATGATGTTCGGCTATGCCTGCAAAGAAACTGAAACCCTGATGCCGCTGAGCATTCAGCTGGCACACGATCTGGTGCGTGAGCTTGCTGCCATTCGCAAAGCCGGAAAGATAATGACCTGGCTGGCCCCTGACAGCAAAAGTCAGGTAACCATTGAGAACGACGAAAGCGGAAACCCGCTGCGTGTTGATGCTATAGTACTTTCAACACAGCACGATGAAGGTGTTTCACAGGAAGAAATCCGCCGTGAAATCCAAACCAACCTGATTGAAAAAGTAATCCCCGCACACCTGCTCGATACAGACACAAAGATGTTTATCAATCCGACGGGTAAATTCGTGATTGGCGGGCCTCACGGTGATTCCGGCCTTACCGGCCGCAAAATTATTGTAGATACCTACGGCGGGCACGGCGCACACGGCGGCGGAGCTTTCTCCGGAAAGGATTCCACCAAGGTTGACCGCTCGGCTGCTTACGCGGCACGCCATATAGCAAAAAATATCGTAGCCGCAGGTCTTGCTGAAAACTGCCTGGTTCAGCTGGCATACGCCATTGGCGTTGTGGAACCGGTCTCCGTTTCAGTAAATACCTACAAAACCGGAAAAGTAAATGATGTGCTTCTCGCTGATGCAGTCAGTAAAGTTTTTGACTGCACTCCTTCGGGAATCATCACCCGTTTTGGTCTGAACAGGCCCATCTTCCGCCCTACGGCTGCTTATGGTCATTTCGGCCGCCCCGAATTCCCGTGGGAACAGCTCGATTACACAGATAAGATCAGCAACGCGCTCTAAGTTGCGGTCTGCAAAACGCTGCCCGCGATCTTAACCCGGCAAAAGCCCTTCATACCCGCATGGAATGGCATAACCTATGGTTATGTTTAATTCATGCGGGTTTTTTATTACAACAAGGCTCTGCAATAAACCGCCTGAGCTAATGTTTGCATAGTTCTGATTTATTCTCTCAAATTGTTCCGGGCCGGTCAGGTTTTGATTTCACATGGATAACTTTTTGCTTTTTCTGGTTTTCTACACCATGATGCTCGTCGTTTTCGGCGGTATGCAGTATGTTGTTTTTCAGCTTTACAAGCGCTGGTTTACCTATAGTTTTGCGTCTCCTAAAGTACAAAAGAGATTTCTTTGGGCTGGTTATATCGTTCTAATAGCCGGAAACCTGCTTTTTTACCCGCGCTTCATTATTCCCTACACCGCGCTTCATGATTCGGTGTTTCTGCAAAAGTTCATGGTTTATCCCGGCGGGCTTTATTTCGCCATTATTTTCATGTTGTTTGTTCTCAGCAGCTTGTTTTATGCGTGGCGGGGTGTGAAGAATGTGGGCAGCTATATCAGATTTTTTTTGGGAGCTACAGCTGCAACGGATAAAAGTCAAGCGGCTGCCTTGCAGTTACCGGAGGAATCAGCTGTGAAAGCAGCGATCGCGCGGGCATCAGATGAAGGGTTTTCTGAATCAGCTGGAATCAGCCGCCGCGCATTCATCCGCACAGCCGGTGCAGCAGCTTTCGGGGCACCGCTGCTCATTACAACCGGACTCTCAGCTGCAACGCACCGGAATTACGTTATCACGAAAAACACCCTTTATTTTCCGGAGCTGCCGTCGGGTCTTGAGGGCTTAAAGCTGGTTCATATTAGCGATATCCATTCCGGAATTTTTATGAACAAGCAACAGATTGAAGAGATTTACGAGATCATTAACAGCCGGAACCCAAACCTCGTAGCCATCACCGGTGATTTTGTGGATACCAATGTGAATGAAATCCCCAATATCAGGGATAGCATTTCCATGCTGAAAACAGACTTCGGCGTGTTTGGCTGCCCCGGTAATCATGACCACTACGCTTCTGCCGACGCCCTGATCGGGGCCCTTGCAGAAAAACCAATCATCATGCTCCAAAACGGAAATCGAGAGTTGCGTATTAACGGGGAGAAGCTGACCTTCATCGGAATTGATGATGCCGGTGAAGTTGGCCGTGATTTCGCAGACCTCGACCGCGCTGTGCAGGGTGTTGATCCTGAAAGTTTTAAAATTCTGCTCTCACACCGTCCGCATATGTTTGATGATGCCCGGGTAAATGATATTAATCTTACACTCAGTGGCCATACCCACGGCGGACAAATCGGTTTCAACATCGCCGGGCTGGAGCTCTACCCCATCGATTGGTTCCACCCCTACTCGCGCGGTCACTATCAGAAAGAGAACCGGCATCTGTACGTAAACGTAGGGGTCGGGCTGGTCGGGGCACCCATTCGTTTGGTTAGGCCCGAAATTACAGAGCTTACCTTCACTTCAAATCCTGAACTCGCTGGTTCTGTAGTAATGAATGCCTGAGCCTGAAATCTGAATTCCGGGAAAGAGCCGGTGCTGTTAACAGTGCCGGCTCTCATTTTTTAGGGTGATGGGTTCAGGCCCTCCGCAAAGCGAACGGCATTTCGCACACAGTCGGGCACGGCAATGCCGTTTCGGAAATTTCCGAGAAAATGAAGCCCGCTATGCGCTTTCTCCATTTCGGCAAGGGCATCATATACCTGCTGGTAGGCTACGCTATACTGCGGGATGGCTTTTGGCCATCGGGTGATGCGTTTCAGTACGGGCTCTCCTTTGGTGCCAAGCAGCGTGCTGGTATCTTCGAGAACGCGCCGGTAAACATCTCCTTCATCTTCCATTGCGAAATCAGGATTCCGGCTGCCGCCGATGAAACAGGTGAGGAGCACAAAATTGCTGTCATCAGGGGTACGGCCCGGAAACAGGCTGCTGTTGAACAGGCAGCCGAGTATCTGCATCTTTTCGGCCGCCGGAATCAGCATGCCAAATCCATCAAGCGGATGGGCAACATCCTCCCGGCGAAACCCGAGGTGTACCACGCTAAGAGGCGGATAGGTTACTTCAGGCAGCATTTTGTCGGGACTCAGATCACCGAAGCCGGTCCAGCGGATGCCCTTCAGCACATGAAGCGGAAGGGTGAGAATAAGAGAATTGGTGATGAAAGAATCGCCGGTTTCTGTTTCAATGCTGTAGCTGATTTCACCGGTTTTTTTTTCTTTTTTGGTGATGCGGGTGATGCGGCTGCCGGGTTTCATCGAGCTGCCAAGCTTTTTAGCGAGCCGGTCGGTCAGGGTCTGGTTCCCCTGCCCGAAAGTCACCATGGGAGCTTCGGCACGGGGCAGGTCGCCGGGTTTACGGTCTTCAGGTTTAATTCTAAACTGACCTTTTATAAGGGAGCCATACTTCTGCTCCAAAACTTTCAGCATGGGGAATGCCATCCGTGCCGAAAGATTTTCGGGGTTTCCGGCATACACGCCGGCTACAAACGGGTTTATGGCGTAGGTAAGAAACTCTTCACCGAGCCTGCGGCGTACAAAGTCAGCAAGGGATTCATCTTTATCTGTGCCTCTTTTAATGAAAGGTTCAGCGAAAAGCCGGAGTTTGGCACGTAAGCTGAATAGCGGAGTTTTAAGGAAGGCACCGGGGCTGCCGGGTAGCGGAATCAGTTTTTTGTTACGCACGATGAAACGGTTGCCAGAAACACGGTCGGCTGAAAGGGTTTCGGCTTCGAGACCGAGCTCGCTGATCAAAGCTGTGAGGTAAGTGTTGGTTAACACGATGGTGTTCGGACCGGTTTCGAGCGTCCAACCATCCTGGTGCACGGTAGAGAGGGCGCCTCCGGGGCGCTGTCCGTCAAATAAAACGAAGGTTTTGGGTTCCTTTTTTATGAGTTCATACCCGGCGGTGAGGCCGGTAATCCCGGCTCCTGCTATAATGATATTGCAGCTCTGTTGCATGAAATGAGATTCCTTAATTGAAAGAGTAAATTCAAATATAAAAATTAGATTAATAAGATGATTGCATCTTATCTAATTGATAATTATGTGTTTGAGTTATTGTGCGCTTATTTAGACTGCTTAAAAATAAATTTGCATCATGGTCATACCTCTCTCTATTTTTATTCAGTCTATTTAAGGCTGTGTTGATCCCGGCTGTTTTAGAAAATCTTTGTATGGCCTGAAAGCCGGTTTGTCCTGAACAGACATGTCACCTCAACTATTATTTACATGTAAGACATCATGAATATTCGATACACCTCTTTGCTGATACTTTTATTTCTAAGCTTTCTTTGCCTGCCGCTCTCAGCGCTTGCACAGCAGACCGGTATGGTAAGCGGTACGGTTACCTCCGGTTCCGGAGAGACACTCATTGGCGTTAACATCCTTGTTAAAGGTACCGATTCAGGAACGTCAACAAATATACAGGGCAGATATTTACTTGAGCAGGTGCCGGCCGGTCAGGTAACTGTTGTAGCGAGCTACGTTGGTTTCAAAGCGGAAGAACGAACGGTAACCGTTCAGCCGGGTCAGGAAACCGTGGTTAATTTTGTGCTCTCTCGCATATTTGATATGCCCGGAATTACGCTAATCGGCCAGCAGCCTGAACGCCTCGAACGTGTGCCAGGCTCAGCATCGGTTGTTACAGAACAGCAAATCACTCAAATTGCCCCGGTTAGCGGGCATGAAGTATTCAGGCGCATCCCCGGCATTCACGCAGTAGAAGAAGAGGGCCTGGGCCTAAGGGCAAATATTGGTGTACGTGGCCTCGACCCGAGCAAAAGCCGCTCAGTACTAATGCTCGAGGATGGTATCCCGGTTGCACTTGCGCCTTATGGGGAACCTGAAATGTATTATACGCCGTCAATGGATCGCATGGCAGGGGTCGAAGTTGTGAAAGGCAGCGGATCAATCCTGTTTGGTCCGCAAACTTTTGGCGGTGTTGTGAATTTCATCACGGCTGATCCGCCACCGGTACCAACCGCAACCATTCATCTGCGCGGCGGTGAAGGGGGGTTTTTCACAAGCCGGCTGTCTTATGGCAATACTGTCGGAAATACCGGTGTGCAGGTAAACTATCTGAGACGTCAGGGTGATGAAGTGGGCCTGCTTAATTTTGGGGTGCACGATCTGAGCAGTAAACTCAAGCTTGTGCTCGGCGACCGTTCGGTTGTTGGTGTGAAGCTCGGTTTCTACGATGAAACCTCAAATTCCACCTATGTCGGCCTTACGCAGGCCATGTACGACGGCGGATTGCTGGATTTCACCCACCTTGCCCCTGATGATATTCTCGATATCCGCCGCTACTCAGCAAGTGTTACCCACGATTTCTTTATGAATGAAAATGTAACCCTGCGTACTACGGCCTATGGTTACACCACAACACGGAACTGGAGCCGGCAGGATTTCGACACAACCTTTAACCCCAACCGGGATTACGCCCGGATTATTGGTGATGATTCCGTTGCAGGAGGAGCACTATTCTTCAGAAATACAACCGGAAACAGGAACCGTCAGTTTGAGGTGTTCGGAATAGAACCAAGACTGTCAGTAAACTATGTGTTTGGCGGCATCACCAATGAATTTGATGCAGGCATGCGGTATCTGTACGAGCGGGCTTTTGAACAGCGGGTTGACGGAACCATAAACAGCCCGCAGTCAGGCCTGCTGCGCGATGATGAAATCCGTACAGGTCATGCTGTTAGCGCATTCTTTCAAAACCGCTTCAACCTTACCGATGCATTCTCTGTTACACCGGGTTTACGGGTCGAATATTTTGATTACTCTCGTGATATCCGCCGCCTGGGTAACGCAGAGCAAACGGTAATGCGATCTGATGATTTGGTAGAATTTATTCCCGGAGTCGGATTTAACTATCAGCTGCGCGATGGGGTTGCCATGTACGGTGGGGTACACCGCGGTTTTGGTCCGCCACGCGTGAAAGACGCTATCAGCGCGCTGGGAGTAAGTGAAGAGCTGGATGCCGAAACAAGCTGGAATTTCGAAGCAGGAACACGTGCACAACTCTACCCCGGCCTGTTTGTTGAGCTAACTGGTTTTTACATGAACTTCACCAATCAGATTATACCGGTAGCTGAAGCGGCCGGAGGTTCAGGCGCACCCGGGGCAAGCCTTACCAATGGTGGCGAAACCGAGCACCTTGGTGTGGAAACAACCCTTGGCCTCAACTTTCAGCAGCTGCTGAATACGAGCTGGCTTGTTGAGCTCAACACAACCGCTACATGGGTACAGGCTGAATTCAGCAGTGACCGCTTTGTAAATAGCGGCGGCGAAGCTGTGAACGTTAAAGGAAACTCAGTACCCTACGCTCCGGAGTGGCTGGTTAACACCGAGCTGGGTATTGGTACGCCATTTGGTCTTGGTTTAAGCCTCATCGGTACCTACATCGGCAAGCAGTATGGTGATGTGCTGAACCGTGAGGAAGGTACACTTGATGGTCGCGGCGGCGCTATCCCTGCGTACTTCGTACTTGATGGCCGTGCAACCTATGTGATTCCGCAGTTCAGCAATGCAACGGTTAATGTTTCAGTGAAAAACCTGCTGGATGAACGCTACATCGTATCACGCCGGCCGCAGGGAATCCGCGTAGGTCTGCCACGCTTCGTTACAGCCGGCGTGGATATCAGGTTTTAAAAACATAACCGACGTGCAGCATGGTCCCGGAATGACCATGAGTTTCAGTCTTTACAAGAACAAATATCTCAACAGAAAAGGCAGGGGTTGACGCTCCTGCCTTTTGTTTTAAGGGTTTTGAAGATAAGAGCATCTGCTCAGGAAGGATGCGTCCTCACAAAATGATGATGATGTCCGGATCTTTAGAAAATAATGTGAGCCGCAGGGCAAACTATTGATCCGGAATACAACCGGAACCAACCGAATCTGTAAAACGAGCGTGCTTACTCAGCCGGATGTATGCTGAAGTGAATGATATGCCATAAAAAAAGCTGCCGGCGTTCGCCGGCAGCTTTTTTTTGCTTTAATGAAAGCTTAGTGCCAATTAATCGAGGGTGATAAACAGTTTAGCCGGGTTGTAATCAGCGGGGCGTCCGGCGGCATCACTTACGCAGTCGCCTGCACAAAGCTGTACAGAGGGAAGGCCCAAAATCTCAGAAGCACTCAACCTCGGGATGGAAGCCCCAAAAGCTTGTTCGATGGTTCTGATCATGTCGTTAACCACAAGTGCATTTCCGCGGCTGTTCGGGTGAACGCCATCGGTTGAGAAAACGCCCGCAGGAGAGAAGTCAGGCATCAGGCGCTGCGGTCCGATGTTGATCCCGACCTGACTGCCGTCGAGTCCCCAAAGGTTTGTGAAAGATGAGCCGGCTGCATTCGTATTGTAGAACGCAAGGCGTGTTTCACCGGCGGCCTGATTAACAGCATTTACCGTTTGCTGCATGATGCCGTTGAAAGTTTGCCGGCGGGTTTCGATTTCCACAATGTCCGCTGCCGTTAGGTGAAACTGAGCCGGAAGCGGTACTACGATGCCAATTTGCGAGAGCGGGTTGCTCGGGTCGGCAAGTGTGCCAATTTGCGTAGCAGCTGAAAGCAGCAACAGCTCGGGTCCGGTTTGCGAATTAACAGTAAGCTGACGCGCCTGAACGTAAGGCTGCAAAGCGGCACGTTCAGCGGCACTGATCTGACCAATGCTCTGGAGCAAATCCAGGATAGGAGTAAGATCTTCCAGTCCCGGATCATGTACAAGCACCGGGTTGGCGCCGGCCTGAAACGATACAGAACGCTGCACGCGGTCGGCTTCGGTAAACGGCACGAGCGGATTGGCTGCAATGGCTGCGTAGAATCCGTTCAGAGCGGCAAATGCAGCGTTGAGCTGATCAGCAGTTGCCTGATCGAGCGGTACAGCATTGTAAGGTACCGCCCGGAAAAGGGGAATTGCAAGAATGCTCGGGATATCGGCAACAAGCCCTTTAGCCTGCGTATTTGCCATCAGTGTATTAACAGTAGCACCAAAACGCTCCTGAAAATCAGCAACTGAAGTAAAAACACCGGGATTGGTTGCACCACTGAGGGCGTAGCCAAGCACATCATTGTTTCCAATCCAAAGGGTGAAGAAGGTCGGCTGCGCAGCAATCACATCACCTAAAATAGTTGATGTACCCGGGTTGGATGCAAAGCGGGCGTAGAAGGGGTTGAAGCCCGGTGCGCCCGGTGTTCCCGTTGCAGGTGTGAGGAGCTGACCTACCTGAATGCCTGGCACGCCAAAGTTATGGATCGCAGCGCGGTCGCCCTGAAATTCACCGGGCAATTCACCCTGAACCAGCGGTGAAGGTCCGGGAATAGTAGGGTCAAGCTTAAAACGGCCTAAAATGACGCCGGCACCGGGGTTGGAAGCACTGGCATTGAACCCGTTGGCGGAATTAATATCAGGCTGATTAAACTGCTGCTGCGCACCCACGGACTGAAGCTGACGGTTGAGCATTACGCCGATGGAGTTCTGCTGACCAAGATCATATAGGGCACCATCCATAAAACCGGCGGTAAGTGAGTTACCGATGTTCACGGTTTTACTGAAATCGGCTGTGCCCGGGTTGGCATCGAAGGAGAAGTCAGGTACCGGGTTGTCATTTAATCTGCTGTTTACGAGGGAGTCTTCCGCACCATCGCATCCAAACAGAACCAATGCTGCAAAAAGCAGCGCTATTAGAGATTTGGAAATAATTTTCATGATAATCGTCGGAAATTATTAGTTCAGGAATTGATCGAAGGTGAAGGTAACCATGTAAATTGCTCCCATTGAAGGGTTGGCAAAAGAGGTAGTGTATCGCTCGTTTAGTATGTTGCTTCCGCTGAGCTTCACAATGGTGCTCATGTTGGGGATGCGGTAACTTACCTGTGCGTCGAGGGTGCCAAAAGCAGGAATTACGCCTTCGCCAATTGCTGAATCCCAAACAAAAGCATCCTGCCAGCGCCATGCGATGTTGAAGCCAACATTGTTGCCTACGTTACGGTTGCGAAACGAAAGGTTATAGCGCCATTTTGGTGTATTAAACCCGGCACTGAACCCTTGCTCTTCGAGGCGTTTGGCTGAAATCAGCTCGTTGTAGGTGAGGTTACCGCCAACGGTATAGCCGCGGCCAAGCGCATAATCAGCACCTACGGCAAAGCCGTGTGCTTTAACAACACCATCTGCGTTCACATCAAAGCCGAAACGCTGTGTGCGAACGGTTTGATTGATGATGGCATCCTGACCGGCAGCAGTATTCGGATCAAAGGTGCTGAAATCAGGCATTTCTCTCAGGCCGTTAGGAATACCTTGGGTGAAATCAATTTCAGCAAGAAAATCGGTGTACTCGCTGTAGTAGTAGTAGGCATCAACAAACAGGCGGTTACCGAACAGACCTTTGTAGCCTATTTCAATGGTACCTACTTTCTCAGTTTTGAATTCATCAAACTCAACTGCCACTAATCTTGAGCGGGCAAAAGCAGCGTCACGACCGGAAGCGAGTGCAAGGCGGGCGGCTTCAACCGATTCGGTACGGTAAACGGTGTTTGTTTCGAAATTATAGCGGTTAACCAGGGTTGGGTTTGCACCAACAAGGCGGCGGGTAACTACGTCGAGATCGATAAACTGATCTTGTGTAGTCGGGATGCGGAAACCCTGCTGATAAGAAAGACGCAGGTTGTGGTTTGGCACGACTTCATACACAGCAGAAATACGGGGTGACAGCTGCCCCTCGAAGTTTTCATTTTTGTCGTACCGCAGAGATCCCTGCATGTTCAGGCGGCCGTCCATAAACGATTTGGAAAGCTGTGTGTAGAAACCAAACTCATCCATCGTAAACTCATCGCCGTTGTCCTGAAGTGCAAAAAGGGTACCCCGTGAGTTCAGTGCGAAACGGCGGAAATTACCGCCAACGATTACTTCTACAAGGTCAGGATCGATAAACTCTGAGAAATTGTAAAGGCCTTCCACATGGTACAGGCCGGAATTGTCAAGAAATTTCGCACCGCCTTCAGAAATCGGAATGCTGCGGATACGGTCGTAGCGCTCCTGGAAATCAGCTGATCCGGGACGGGGCTGAGCGGCTTCACCGGCCTGACGCGCAATCTGATGCGCCTGCTCAACGGTTGCACCCTGTGTGCGCGCTCCGGCGAAAGCCTGGAAGTAGGCTGGTACAAAGGTTTCGACGTTAATCAGAGATGCGAGCGTGTTGGCTGCAAAAGTATCACCTGAATCTTCCTGAGTAGTATATGCACGAAGGAAGAAATTGGGGTTACGAAGCTCTACTTTACCGGTCCATATCGAAAAGTTGTTGAGTACGAAACGGTCATTGGCTGTGTAAACTGTGCTGCCTTGCCCGTAGTTGAACTGCGCAAGACCCTCGAGATTATCGCTGATGCGGTAGTGAACAGCACCCCCGAATTTCAGAGATTCAGTGAGGTTATCAACAAATTCAGATTCAGTGTATCCGGTAGGGGTGAAGGCGCCCAGCTCCCCGTCGGGCAGCAGGCTGCGGATTCCGGCAATTGCAGTGTTGCCGCCCGCAATAAGTCCGTCAGCAATGTTTCCAATGGTGAGCAGCGGCTGACCGTACACGTTCACGCCGTTATACACGCGATTGCCATTGGCTGAGGTCTCACCCCGCTCTACAGCACCAAAAGTAGCCGGCCCCTGATCACGGAAATCAACGCCGATAAAATCGCTTGCGCGCAGGTACGAAAAATTAGCCTTGTAAGCAAAGCGGTCGTTGATGCGCTGCGCATACCGGATCGAGTAATCCTGATAAAGAGACGGGTCATCATCACGGCCGTCAAGGTGATTAATACCGGTTTTAATGCTTACAGAAAGTCCCGGATAGTCGAAGGGGCTTTTGCTGTTAAGCAGCAGAATACCGTTGATGGCATTGGGACCGTAAAGGGCAGAAGCCACACCCGGAATCAGCTCCACACTCTCAAGGTCAAGCTCCGAAATACCTACAACGTTACCAACCGGAAAGTTGAGGCCCGGCGCCTGATTGTCGATGCCGTCAATTAGCTGAACGAAACGTGTGTTACCGTTAGCTGCAAAACCGCGGGTGTTAACGGAGCGGAATGTTAAGCTTTGAGCCGACATATCAACACCTTTGAGGTTTGCAAGGGCGTCGTAGAAGTTCGGTGCAGCCGTTTCACGGATGGCGATAATATCCATGCGTTCGATAGATACCGGCGACTGAAGCACACTTTGTTCTACACGGGAAGCAGACAGCACAACTTCAGAACCAAAGAAGGCCTGCTCCTGCAGGCGAATAGTAAGCCCGGTTAGCTGTTCATTTGAAACCGTGATTTCAGCACTTGAGTATCCGACACTTGTAACCCTCAGCACAAAAGGCAGTGACTGATTCGTAGTTAAGGAAAATCGGCCGTTAATGTCTGTCGCTACCCCGGCAACAGTACCGCGAACGACTACGTTGGCCCCTATTAAAGGCTCGCCGTTGCGTGCATCAACAACGGTACCTTCAACCGTTACCGACTGTGCAGCAGCTTGGTGGGGTGTAAGCGCCTGTACAGCAAACAGCAGCATAGACACAAACAGAATTGTAGTAAACTTGTTCATAAGGATGTAATTGTGAGTGGTTAGTTCAATTTATAACAGTCTGACAGGCCTGTTAAGTGGTGAGCAGCATTCGGGTAGTGTTCTGTTGCATGAGTCCCTGTATCATACCTCCCACAAAACAGCTATTAGTCAAAAGGCCGCAATTTTTTTGCCCCGTTGTTTATTTAGTATGGGCCGGAGCATGTTGGAAGCGCTTTTGCTTAAGGATTTAATATAAACTTAATTATCAAAAAACCGACACCCGTAACAGTGTTAACTTTGCCGTAATTATCCGAAAGATTGATTTTTGATTTGCCATTCTCCTGAAAAAAGTCTGATACAGATATGCACAAAATCAGCTTTTGGCTTAGGCAGGGATATCTCTAAATCCACTATTCAATTTAGATTATCATATTTAAATACACGAGAAAAACGCTTAAATTTTTCGAAGTATCTTTCATTATTAAATGAAAAACTATTGTGGCCAAAGCTTTGCTACAGATGGAAAAGCGGAATACTAATCTGTTTATTTGGGTGTTTCTGTGAACCCGTTTATGCTATCTTATGCACTTGGTTAAGTTTGTAATCTCACTGCATTACCGAAACTTCCGTCGGTTTGCCCAAATGAAGGATTAACTTTGGATTCAAAACAGCACTGGTTCGAAACCTGGTTCGATACGCCGCTATATGAAGCCCTGTACGCACACCGCGATTATGCCGAGGCAAAGAAACTCGCTGATCTTATCGCCAAGCATTACCCGTCTCAGCAATACAATGAGTTGATTGATATCGCCTGCGGACGGGGCAGGCACAGCTTTAATCTTGCTCAGCTTGGGTATTCGGTAACCGGGGTTGATCTTTCAGAAAATGCCATCCGAAAGGCCGGACGTATCGCTGCTGAAAAGTTTCCTGAGCTGCCCCTGAGCTTCCGCACGCACGATATGCGCGAAAAACTGCCGGCTCAGTGGCCGCTCGTGGTGAACCTGTTTACCAGTTTCGGCTATATGACGCAGGATGAAGCCAACAGCGCCATCCTCAAAAATATGTGCGACGCCGTGGCGCACGCGGGGGCGCTTGTGATAGATTACCTGAACTCGGCCTGTGTTTGTAATGGCCTCATCAGTTCTGAAGAGAAGCAGCTTGAAAGCTACGATCTGCACATTTCAAGGAGGATCGAAAATAACATCGTTATCAAAAACATGCACTTCCGGAACCGGGAAACAGGCGTAGTGCAGGAGTTTGCCGAGCAGGTAAAGCTGTACGGGCTAAGCTGGTTTGAAGACGAGCTTGCCGGGTTCGGACTCCGGGTTTCCCGGGTTTATGGCACCTACGACGGGCAGCCGTACGATGTAAGTAATGAAGCACTTCCCCGTATGATTATACTCGCCGAAAAAAATCAATGAAACTGCGGTACTGATCTCATCCCCCGCGATGCAGGCCTTCCGCTGTATTTCCGACCCAGGATTAGCCCTATTTCATAGTTTTGTAATGCTGTATGAGCTTTTTCAGATCCGGAGCAAGCGGACTTTTAAAAGTGAGTTTTTTTTGATTCACGGGGTGAATCACGCTTAGCTCGGCGGCGTGCAGGGCCTGTCGGTTAATCCATTTTTCGTCTTCTTCGCCGGGGCTGTAGTGCCGGTCGCCGATAAGCGGGTAACCCGCTTCGCTTAGCTGAACACGAATCTGATTTTTCAGGCCGGTAACCAGCTCAACCCGCAGCAGCGCAGCTTTGGCGTACTGCTCAATTACCTGATATTTGAGCTCTGCCCGTGTGCCTTCCGGATTGTCTTCACCCACTATGATATTGCGGAACCCTGTTTTGATGAGCTTCAGGTGATGCACCAGTGTGCCCGACTCCGGCATCACCCTGCCCCGCACCAGTGCCTGATAAACCCGCCGCGGCTCGCGGTTGCGGAACTGCTTCACCAGCTGATGATGCACCCGGCCCGTTTTGGAAAAAACCACGATGCCGGAGGTGTAGCGGTCAATCCGGTGCACGGGTCTCACCCGCTTGCCGAAATCCTGCTGCACCATTAGCTGCAGGTTTACAGATGGCATATCGGGGATGGGCACCGTGAGCAGACCGGCGGGTTTGTCAATCGCCATCAGATGCGCATCTTCGAAGAGCACGGTGTAGCGGAAGCTTTTGGGTTTAGGCATAGATGAAACGATTGTGCGGAAAAAGGAAGGATGGATGTGCCTTAGCTGGCAGAAGAAGCTTTGTCGAGTTCCTGAAGCAGCGCTTTGCAGCCGGCATCGTGCGGGAACTTCGCAAGGGTGTTAATCAGGATGATGCGCGCCTCAGCCGTATCTCCCATGTGTGCGGTAACAGACGCCAGGTTGTACAGAATATCCGGCGTTTCGCCCCCGTGTTTAATGCTGCGCTGTATAAAAGATTTGGCTTTCGGAAACTTGCCGAGCTCCACAAGCACATCGGTCGCTTCATTCAGAATGCCCACATGGTCGGGCCAGTGTTCGAGGGCGGTATCGTAGGCCGCTTCGGCTTTTTCGTGATACCCGAGCAGCGCACAGACCGAACCAAGCGCAAACTGCGCAAAAGCAAAATCGTCGGGGGCAGGGTCTGCCTGCTCGCTGAGCTCCAGTAGCTCGTCGCCAACGGATCTGAGTTTGCGAAAAATTTCAAACCGCTCGCTGCTCTGCTCCTCAAACTCGATTTCATCGAGCCGGTCGGAGTGGGCAACAATTTCTTCAGAAAGAATCAGCAGCCGGTTTTTGAGTTCAGACATATCTGTCGTGTGATAACACCGCCTGTACTGCAGGCGCTGCGGTTAAATGCTGGTTTCGACTTCGTGCACTTTCCGGAGGATGGCAGCTGCTTCGGCATCTTTGCCCTGCATCACGCGGTGCTGCAGGTTGGTAATGAGGTAAGAGCGGCTTTCATCAAAAGCCATTTCCCGGGCCATCTTCTCGCTTGAAGTGCGCACAATAGTGAAGAGTTCGTCCGCGCGGATTACGCTGAAAAGGCCGTCGTCGTTGAAGGCGTGCGCTCTCTTTTCTTCATAGTCAGAAAATACACGCGGGAAATCTTCGATGTTTACGGCTTTGGTGAGCACTTCCACATCCTGCATGCCCTCGGCACTCAGGGGGATCCGGCACAGGAAAAAAGTCTTTTCAGTATAAATCATACAGGTATTGGTATCGGTTTTGAGTTAGCCGCACAATATACAAAATGCAGGGCACACCTGCCTTAGCTATAAAAGGGGAGCAGGCCTGCCCTCACGAAGAGTTTGCGCTTAAAGCAGCCGGCAGCTTGCGCACCATTTCTGATGATCCCGGTCGGTAAAAAAAATAAGATGGCCCTCATCGCCCATGCTGAGGTTCAGCCTGCTGCGCAGTGCGCTCACTTCCAGCGGGAAACCGCGCCGGTACACATGCACCCGCTGCAGCTTGCGGGCGGCAAGTTCTTTTTTGAGCTTTTTGTTGTGGAAGGGCAGCAGTTCCAGAAGCCGGAAGGCCCGTCCGGGGAAAGCTTCCGGAACAAATCCGGCATCCGCCGAAAGCAGGTCAGTTGCCGGACTTAGCCGCTTCAGCCCGAGCTGCTGTGCTACGGTTTCGGTTGCGCCGGCCTTGCCGACAGCCGGATCGGGCAGCAGCAGCAGATCACCGGCACGAAGCGCATCACCCGAAACCTCCGGAATCACCGTGCCGGGCATGGCCTTGCGGAACTGATGCCGAACCTTCCCGTCATCATCGAGCAGCACCGCGCTCACTGCTGCGGCTTTAGCCGGTTCCGGTTTCTGCTCCGTGCCCCATCCTGCCAGAATTTCCTTCACCTCCCCGCGCAGGGAAACGACCTGCACAAACTCGGTATCGGGCAGTTCGCGCAGCAGCTGCACGAGGTCGTACAGCGGCGACAGCTTGATGAGCACATTTCGTGCCTTCTCCCTTAGGACCGGCAGCAGCGCCGGGATATCGGGCAGGCAGTCCGCCAGCCGGAACACGCGCCCCTGCTCGTCGCGCCGGGAGGGATCGGCGTAGATGAGGTCGGCCTGCCCCCTGAAGGCATGCAGGTAATCCTCCGCGGTTTGGGTGTAATGGGTGATGTGTCCCTTGCCCGAAATCCGGTGATTGTGCCGGGCCATCGCACTGATTTCCGGCATGGCTTCCACATGGTGAACCTGCTCAAAACGGTCGGCAAAGGCCAGGCTGTCGATGCCAAGCCCGCCGGTGAGGTCCACGCAAAGCCGGCCCGAAAACAGCCCGGCCTTGTACGCCGCCGCCGCAGTACCGCTGCACTGCTCAAGCGAAAGCCTGCGGTACAGCCAGCCCCGCTGATGAAAGCCCGCCAGTTTTTTCTCCGCCTTGCGGTAGCAGAACAGCTGCTCGGCTATGGCCGGGGTGAGGTCGCCCCACGCAGAACGGCCGCGGATGGCAAACTCAGCGGGATCGGGCAGAGGTGCCTCATCGAGTACGCTGGTCCATTCCGGGTGCCTGCTCAGCGGATGTTCGGTGCGTGTTTCATCAGGATTCATGGCTGCCTATTCAGGGAGTACAAAAGCGGTGAAGGTGTCGCGATCGATAAACGTAAGCTCCGCATCGTAGCTGTTTAGGAAGGCACGGGGTTTGGTCTTTTTGGCTTTCGGATTCCATTTAAACTCGAACGCCCGGATTTGTCCGGCCCGGACTTCCACATAATCCACCTCGGTTTGGGTAACCGAGCGCCAGAAGTGCATGCCCGCACGGATGCGGTTGTTGCCCAGCATTTTCATGCGCTCGGCAATCAGAAAGTTCTCCCACAGCGCCCCGGTATCGGTGCGCAGCGTGAGCGGGTTGAAGTTGCCAATAACCGCATTCCGGATGCCGGTATCAAAAAAGTAGATTTTCCTCGACCGGCTGATTTCATTCCGCGCATTGGTGCTGTAGGCAGGCAGCCGGAACACTACGAAGGTTTTTTCCAGCAGGTCGATGTAGCTCGAAATGGTGTTTTTATCAACCCCGACAATCTGTGCGAGCTCGTTGTAGGAAACTTCACTCCCGATCTGCAGCGCAAGGGCCTGCACCAGTTTGCTCAGCAAATCCGGTTTGCGGACACCCTCAAAGCTCAGCAGATCTTTGTAGAGGTAGCTGTCGATGAGTTCGTACAGCAGCTCTTCCTCATCGCCGGGGGTGGTAATCACCTCCGGATACATCCCGTACAGGATGCGGCTTTCCAGCTGCGACTTGGCCTGCAGAAAGCCGGCATGTGCCGAAAACTCCTGCCAGCTCACGGGGTAAAGCGTGTAATCGCGCTTGCGGCCTGCAAGCGACTCCTTAAACTCACTTGCGAGGTCGAGCGCCGATGAGCCGCTCACCAGCAGCTGCACCTCCCGGAAGTTATCTGTGATGAGCTTGAGGGTGAGGCCGATGTTTTTCACGCGCTGCGCCTCATCGATAAACAGCAGGCGCGTATCGCCGATGATGTTTCGAAGGTCTGAAAGGTTGGCATCCTGCAGCTGTGTCCGCACAATGGGCTCGTCGCAGTTGAGCTGCATGCGGTTCGGCTGCTGCTCCGTAATCGATTTCAGCAGGGTCGTTTTGCCCGTTTGCCGCGCACCCAGCACAATAACGGCCTTACCGCCAAAGAGGGTTTTGGTGATGCGCTCGCTTAAAGTACGGTCAATCATCTGGCTGCGGATAAAACAGGTTCAGGTGGACATTTGGCGGATGCCAGACTCTATTCACCAAATATAGACTTTTTTAGGGAATACACTCACTAAAAAACTATGTTTTTGGTGAATAGATAATTCGCAGAACGTATTCGTGCGAGAAGCGCATCCCAAAAACAGTCAGGCAGAGAGGTCGTATGCTGGGTTTGTGAATGAAATGTTACTGAATATCAGGTTCTATTCACCAAATATTAACTTTTTAGGTGAGTACATTCACCAAAAAACTATGTTTTTGGTGAATAAGTAATCCGCAGAACGTATTTGGGCGAGAAGCGCATCCCAAAAACAGTCAGGCAGAGAGGCCGTATGCAGGGTTTGTGAATGGGATGTTACTGAATATCAGGTTCTATTCACCAAATATTAACTTTTTCGGTGAGTACATTCATCAAAAAACTATGTTTTTGGTGAATAGTATTTCCTGAAAACAAAAAAGCCGGTCACCCCAAGGCGACCGGCTTTTATCATGATGGCTTTAAGCGGCCGGTTTGCGGCACAGCTTTTCAGGAAAGAATCAGCTTGGCGATGGTTTGAAGCTGCATGTTGGAGGTACCTTCGTAAATCTTGCCGATTTTGGAATCGCGGAAGAATTTCTCGACCGGATATTCTTTCACGAACCCGTAGCCGCCGAATACTTCGATGCTCTGTGAAGAAACGCGCTCGGCAACTTCGGAGGCGTAATACTTACACATGGCCGCTTCTTTGAGGAAGGGCTGACCAGCCATTTTCAGGCGCGCGGCATTGTACACGAGCAGGCGGGCCATCTCAATTTCGGTGGCCATTTTCGCGAGCTGAAACTGCAGTCCCTGAAACTCGCTGATAGCCTTGCCAAACTGCTTGCGCTCTTTGGAGTAGGCAACGGCTGCGTTAAAAGCACCCTGTGCAATGCCGATCATCTGCGCGCCGATGCCGATGCGGCCTTCGTTCAGGGTCTCGATGGCGATTTTGTAGCCTTTGCCCAATTCCCCGATTACATTTTTGGCCGGCACGCGGCAGTCTTCGAGAATCAGTTCCGTTGTGGAGCTCGCCCGGATGCCGAGCTTGTCTTCTTTCTTGCCGACCGAAAATCCTTCAAATCCGCGCTCAACCACAAAGCCGGTAATGCCGCGGTAACCGGCTTCCGGATTGATGTTGGCAAATACCAGAAAAATATCTGCTTCATTGCCGTTGGTGATCCAGAGTTTGTTGCCGTTAAGGATGTATTCGTCGCCTTTCTTTTCGGCGCGTGTTTTCAGGCTGAAGGCATCGCTGCCGGAGCCGGCCTCAGAAAGGGCATAGGCGCCAACGGTATCGGTCGCGAGCCGCGGCAGGTAGGTTTCCTTGAGGTAGTCGTCGGCGAAATTCAGGAAAGCGTTGTTAACGAGGGTGTTCTGCACATCCATAAAAACGGAGGTGGAAGCATCAACTTTGGCGATTTCTTCGATGGCCAGAATCGACATAAAAAAAGAGCCGCCGCCCCCTTGGTATTTTTCCGGAACTTCAATGCCCATCAGCCCCATCTCAAAAAACTGCTTCACCAGTTCGGGGTCAAGTTTGGCTTCTTCGTCCATTTTGTGAACCAGCGGAAGCACCGCGGTTTTGGCAAATTCGGCTGCCGCGTCGCGCAGCATCTGCTCATCTTCCGTGAAATGGGTAAGGGGTTTAAAACTGAGATCTGCTGCTGTTTCCATGAGATTAAATTAATGATGATGATTTTGTTGATTGAATGTGAGTGCTACAGCAAGCTTAAATTCAATAATTCCCAATATACCGCTATTAAAATGCCCAAAAAAGCCCTTCCAGCCCGTTTTGCAATCCTTAATCAGCGGCCTTAGTTGTATTTGCCTGCGGTGATAACGGCTGCTCCGCACTGCTGTTTTGCCGGAAGACTTCGATAAGTGCCTGACCCGCAAGTACCGGCGTGGTATGCCCGCTGCGGATGCGGCCGGTTTCCTCATCCCAGCTTTTTTTTACCGCCGGGCTCTCCCAAAGCCGGGCGAGCAAAAGTTCTTCGGTGAGGCGGCGGGTCCAGTGTATGAGCTGCCGGTTTCGGTTTCGGGCGAAGTGTCCGTCAGCACGCATACGCTCCAGATAGGCCAGCACGTGTTCCCAGGCATCCGCAACGCCGTTGTTATAGAGGGCGCTGCAAAGCTTTACTTCAGTTGTGTAGCCCGGGTATTTGGGCCGCAGCAGGTGCAGGGCGTTCAGGTACTCGCGCCGGGCGGCATCGGCCCGCTTTTCGAAACCGGCATCGGCTTTGTTCACCAGGATGAGATCCGCCAGTTCCATAATACCGCGCTTGATACCCTGCAGGGAGTCGCCGGCATTGGGCAGCATCAGCATCAGGAAAAAATCAACCATAGAAGCCACTTCGTATTCGCTCTGCCCCACGCCCACAGTTTCCACAATCACCACATCGTAGCCGGCCGCCTCACACAGCAGAATGCTTTCCCGTGTTTTGCGGCTCACCCCGCCAAGCGTGCCGCCGGTAGGGGAGGGCCGGATAAAAACTTCTTCCAGACGGCTGAGTTCGGTCATGCGGGTTTTGTCGCCCAGAATGCTGCCGCCGGTGTAGGGGCTGCTCGGATCTACGGCGAGTACCGCCACGCGTTTGCCCTGCGCGGCCACATTAAGGCCGAAGGCTTCGATAAAGGTGCTTTTGCCCACCCCGGGCACACCGGTAATGCCCAGCCTCACCGAGCTGCCCGTGTACGGCATGAGCTGCTGCAGCAGACGCTGCGCCAGCTCCATATCGGCGGCCCGGGTGCTTTCCGCCAGGGTGATGGCCCGTGCCAGTGCCCGCCGGTTTCCGCTGCGGATGCCGCTCACCAGCGCCTGTTCGTCGTAAGCTCTCATTGAAGGAAAATCAAAAGTATTAGGTCGTTCAAAAATGCTGCGTTTTGTTTTGCTGTGCGGTCTTGAGTTTTTTCGGGTGATGGGCTTCCGGCCTTCAAATACCTCTCAGCAGATTCCGGTTTGCGCCGGGTCACTTTCCGATACAGAAGCGCGAGAAAATGGAATCCAGCAGATCTTCGGTGGTGATTTCCCCGGTGATGGTTCCCAGCTCATGAAGCGCCGTGCGCAGGTCGATGGAGAGCAAATCGCCGGTAAGCCCGGTGTCCAGCCCTTTGAGGGCTGTGTGCACGTGCCGCCGCGTTTTTTCGAGGGCATCCCGATGGCGGCTCGAGGTCACGAGCAGGCCCGAAGTATCGATGTCGCGGTTTTCCAGCACGGCATCCTTCATCATGCGCTTCAGCTCGTCTATGCCGGTGCCCTCAAGGC
>JAFIET010000038.1 GCA_020832405.1 Balneolales bacterium | reverse complement strand
AAAAGGCAGCGCCCGCACTGCGGACGCTGCCTTTTCATTTTCCAATAAAACTCATCTGCAGCAGCGGTAAGCCTTCTGCCTTACATCGCAGTGTTTTTCGTTTACGGGTTCAGGTTTTCGATATTCGGGGCAAGATGCCGGTATTCTTCCGGAATGAGGGGGTTGTCGAGAACAATGAGGGTCCGGTTTGGAAGATTGAGCTCTTCTACGATGTTTCCGTAGTATTCGTTAAACAGCTCATCGAGCCTGCCTGAGGCCACAATGGCATCCATACCGGTATGGATGCGGCCTGCGAGTTCGGGCTTATCCGGCCGCACATAAAACACCAGCGGAAAGGGATAAAACAGCAGCAGGTTTTCATCCATAATGAGGCCTTCCCGCAATGACGCACGATTGGCAAAAACACCAAGCACCTCGTTGGCCCCGAAGGCACTGTAGTCGAAGCGGCCATCAGCGAGGCGGTCAAAGATGTCGTTGAAATCGCCTTCTTCAGCTACCTCAAAACCGTTTTCCCGGAAGATGCCGGCATCGCTCCAGGTCATAGGGATGCCGTGCACTTTCTGCTGCAGGCCGGCCACATCGCGAATAGCGGCAAAGGCTTCGGCATCCTCCTCACGAATAATCAGTACGCGGTAGCCCAGCAGGTTTTTGGTGAGCGGATGCGGCACCACAATCATGTCATCGTCGGCGAACTTTTGGTTCCCGGCTATAGTCACCAGCAGGTCGTGTCCTTTTCCGCTGAGTGCCTGCGACTCTGTGTCACCGGGGTAATCCTCAAGGCTCTCCTGAATTTCCCAGTCTCCGAATGCTGCCCCGGTAGCTTCCAGCACAGCTTCGAGTACCAGCCTCTCATACTGCTGCCGCGCCTCGGACCGGTTCCCGTTCCAGAAATCAACAAGCGTTTTACCCCGGTGCCGGACACCGGAAGCCTCGTTTTCTGAGCGGGACGAAAATGTGAGCATTTTGACGGGTTTAGTTGCTTAAAAATGTGTGCCTGAACTTACTGAATCCTGACCTTATATAAAGTGATGTTTTTGCTGCACAGGCTCCCCCCTGCCGCATCCTGAAAACAAATACGGGCAGGCCGGTTTCTGAAAACCGGACTGCCCGTACACACATGCAAAAAGAATCAGGGCCTGAACTCAAACGATTCTTTCAAAGTACCCACACGAACCAGGAAAGTACCGGCTTCAAACACGCGCTCGCAGTTTCCGTCGGGGTACCAGAGTACTTCTTCAGGCCGGATTTCAAATTCGAGGGTTTGGGAAGCACCGGGTTCAAGGTGTACGCGCTCGAAGTGCTTCAGCTCGCGCACAGGGCGCGGAATGGTTGCGTAGGTGTTGCTCAGGAACCACAGCAGCGGCCGGCTGCCGGCAACATCGCCGGTATTGGTTACGGTAACGCTCGCGGTGAGGCTGCCGCCGGCAGAAACTTCGTCCGCACTCACGCGCAGATCGCTGTAGCTGAAGCTTGTGTAGCTCAGGCCCTCACCAAAAGTGAAGAGGTGCGTGCCGGGATTGGGCTCCTCAAAGGGATGCTGCGAATCCGGGTGAAAAAAGAAGATGTCGCTCGGCTTGTGGTTGTAGTTGAGCATGTGGCCGGCGAAAGCCGGATAGGTGAACGGCAGGCGCCCGCTCGGGTTCACGCGGCCGCTGAGCACATCGGCGATGGCTTCGGCCCCTTCGAAACCGGGCAACCCGGCGTGGATGAGCGCATCCATGTGGCCGAGCACGTCGGTGATCAGGCGCGGACGCCCCTGCACCAGCACGGTAACCAGCGGAATGCCGGAGGCCGCAAGGTGGCGGATGTCATCTTTCTGCTCCTGCGGCAGATTCAGATCGGTGATGTTGCCGAGAAACTCCGCATAGGGCTCTTCGCCGCCGGCGTAGATAATCACATCAGCCCCGGCAAGCTGCCCCATGAGCTGCTCGCGGTTTTCGGGCAGGGCTTCCATCAGCTCAAGCTGTGCATCCGGGAAAGCGGCCTGCAGTGCCGAGTAGATGGTGTGCATGCGCTCGGGGTATTGCTCCTCGCGGCCGCCCTGCCAGGCGAGGGTCCAGCCGCCGGCCAGGTTGCGCTTGCTGTTGGCCGACGGACCGGCCAGCACGATGCGTGCGGGATTGCGAAGCGGAAGCACCTCATCCTCGTTTTTGAGCAGCACGATTGATTCACGGGCGGCTTCGAGCGATTTCAGGCGGCTTTCCTCGCTGCCGATACGGTCCAGACGGTCGCTGCGGGGGAAGGGGTTCTCGAACAGGCCGATTTCAAACTTGAGGCGCAGCACACGGCGCACGGACTCATCGATGCGCTCTTCGCTGATGCGGCCTTCCTGCACCAGCTCCAGCAACGCATCGTTGAACTGCAGGGTGAGGGGGGTCATGCTTACATCAATCCCGGCGGTAACTGCCTGGTACGTTGCCTCTTTGTAGTCGCGGGCGGTACGGTGAAAGCCTACAAGCTTGCCTACTTCATCCCAGTCGGTGAGCACCACACCTTCGAAGCCCAGCTGATTGCGCAGCATTTCGGTGAGGAAAAAGTGCGAGGCATGCACCGGCTCACCGTTCACCTCGGAGCTGTTCCCCATAATGGTCATCAGGCCGGCATCAATCGCAGCCTGAAACGGCGGCAGGTGTATTTCACAAATCTCCTGCATGCCCAGGCTTACCGGGGTTTTGTCCCAGCCGGAAACCGGGTCGGAATAGGCGATGAAGTGTTTCGCATTCGAAGCGAGGCGGTAGGGCGCAATGTCGGCATTGTTGTGAAAACCGTCGAGATAGGCCACGCCCATCTGCGAAACCAACAGCGGATCTTCGCCGAAGGTTTCGTACAGCCGGCCCCAGATCTGATTGACGCCCACATCGAGGGTTGGGGCGAAATTCCAGTGATGGCCCACATCGGCCATTTCCAGGGCGGTAACCCAGCCCATGTTGTAGCTGTGTGCGGTATTGAAAGTCGCGCCCAGGTTAATCGGCTGCGGGAAGATGGTCGTTTCGGCCATATAGCTCGCACCGTGCACGTGATCGATGCCGTAAATGATCGGGATGCCGAGCCGGCTTTCTTCCACCGCTATGCGCGTGAGGCCGGCCATGTACTCGTACCATTGCTGCGGCGGCACGGCCTCTCCGTTGATGAAGGAACCGACGTGATGGTTCACAATCAGGTTGCGGGCCTTCTCCGGATCAAGCACCACATCGGCCTGAATGCCGGTCGTGTTAATTTGCGAAATATCCAGCTGACTCATCTGCCCGATTTTCTCTTCGAGCGTCATTCGGCTGAGGAGGTCTTCCACCCGCTCATGAATCGGGGCCTCGGGGTTGAGGTACAGCGGACGCTCCTGCTGTGCGAAGGCCGGCGCACTCAGCAGGCCCGACAGCACAGCAAGGATGATGATACTGAGGATACTTGCACGTATTTTTTTCATGGCTATTTCTTTACGAGTTGCTGTTCTAATTCTTCAAGGGTTTTGTTTTTGGTTTCAGGAACCATGCGCCAGATAAATACCAGGCCGATTGCGGCAAATACGCCGTAGATGAGGAAGGTGATGCTGTTGCCCAGCACGGCGAGCTCCCAGGGGAAAACCAGCTGCACGCCGAAGCTGACGCCCGAGTTGATGAAGCCGGCAAACGAAATGGCCAGCCCCCGCACCCGGAGTGGGAACAGCTCCGAAAACATCACCCACATCACGGGTCCGATGGAGATGGCAAATGAAGCCACAAAGCCCAGAATGCCGAACAAAATGAGGGTGGGGTTGATGTCGATGGCCGCGGTAATGAAGGCCGATTCGAACTCCACGGCTGCTTCAGTGCCGAGGGTTTCGGCCAGGGCGCGTTTAAAAGCCACATCGCTTGCGAAGGGCACCCCTGCCAGACTGCCGGCAACGGCACGGGTTTCAGCGGGGATTTCCATCGCCTGAATGTCTTCGCTGCTCAGCTCGTAGGTCGCCGAATGGAAGCCCCAGGCGAGAAGCATCATCATCAGGGTGATGCCGCTCATACCGATAACCAGCAGCGGCTTGCGCCCGAGCTTATCAATCAGTAGCATGGCCACAATGGTGAACACCAGGTTGGTAAGGCCGACCAGGATGGCCTGCATAAACGAAGCATCCGTTCCGATGCCGGACTGCTCGAAAATCATGGGCGCATAGAAAAAGACCGCGTTAATTCCGGTAATCTGCTGCAGCACAGCCAGAACAACCCCGATACCAAGCACCAGCCGCAGCGACGGATGGAAAATTTCTTTGAGGGAAACTTTTTCTTTTTTCTCATCTGCTTTCAGGCTGCGAAGCACGTCCTCAATCTGCCGGTCGGTTTCGTCTTCTCCGTAGATCCGGTTCAGGGTGATGCGGGCTTCGGGCACGCTTCCTTTCATGATCTGCCAGCGCGGACTCTTCGGCACGAAGTACAGGCCAAAGAAATAGATCACGGCGGGAAGGGTTTCGAGGCCGAGCATCCAGCGCCAGGTGTATTCGCTGAACATCAGGGCCTGTGCCCATGCGGCGTCGGACTGCGACCACTGTAAAATGAGGTAGTTGGTGAAGAAAGCTGCCGAAATACCGATTACAATATTGAGCTGATTGAAGCTTACCAGCCGGCCGCGGATTTTGGGCGGGGCGATTTCCGCAATGTACATTGGGGCGATAATGAGAGAGGCACCTACGCCGAAGCCGCCGATCATGCGGGCAATCACGAGCGTGGTGAAATCCGGCGCCAGGGCCGAGCCAAGAGCCGAAACCGCGTACAAAATCGCGGCGGCTTTCAGGATGGTCCGCCGCCCGAAGCGGTCGCTCAGCGGCCCGGCAATCATCATGGCCAGGGTCGCGGTGAGGGTAAGCGAGCCGACCGCCCATCCCAGCTGAATTTTGGAGAGTCCGAACTCCGGCTCAATAAACCGGACAACGCCCGAAATTACCGAGGCATCGAAGCCCATCAAAAACCCGCCAAGCGCTACAATCATGGCGATGCGGGTTACAACAGCGTTCTGCGTTTTCATCAGTACCGCCCCCGCTCATTTACAGATAAACGTTCAAAACTGCTTGATTCCATAGTGCAACCTTCCTGCTGTTTCTGGTTATCGTTCTGTTTTTCGAAAAAACAGCCTTATTTCAGGCTGAGACATCCGTGTGCAAGGTGGGGCTGGGTCTGATCCTTCTCAGGCCCAGCCTTCCCCCAATAAAAAAAACTCCAAAAAAGTAAGAGAGACGCAGCACTGCCCGGAGTGCCGAAATCAGTACAGGAGCCGGCAGCCGGCCATGTCACTCAATACTGTTCAGGAAACCGTACAAATCTTCATCAGTTTCAAGGTTGAGCTTTTTGCGGAGTCGGGATCGGCTGATGTACACGCTCGAGGGCTGTATGTGCAGCATCTCGGCAATTTCCTTAGCGCTGAAACCGAGCTTCACATAAGCACACAGGCGCAGGTCGTTACCCGAAAGCTCAGGGTAGAGCTCCTTCATCTTCCTGAAAAACTCCTGATGCAGCTCGCTCATCTGAATCTCGAAGGTGTTATCCTCAAGCTCAATACATGAGTCGATGAGTTTGCTTACATCCTGAATCCGGATTTTGGAAACCTGAGAGGTTGCTTCAAGTGCCTGCATTTTATCTCTGGCTTCGCGTAAAATCCGGTTTTTATCCTGACTTTTTTTAGCACGGTTAGCCAGCTCGAGAGTCTTGTTCTTCAGGGCTTTTTCGAGTTTGTCGAGTTCTTCCTGAAGGCGCTCCTGCTCCAGCAGCATCACCTGCTGCCGATGCCTTGCAGCCTGATCTTTAAAATCTTTTTGCTGCCGCTGAACCAGAGCTTTTTTCTGTTCCAGCAGAATTTCCCGGTGCCAGCGCTTCAGAAGGCTCCATCCGCCGAAAATCAGCAGGGCATAAACCAGAAAGGCGTACCAGCTGAAGTACCAGGGAGCAGCAACCCGGAACGTAATGTTTTTTTCGGCAATAACTTCCCCGCCAAAAAGCGCTCTTACCTGCAATTCATGCTGCCCCGACCGAAGGCCGATGAGTTCAATTCCGGCATTTTGAGAAGGGCTGCTCCATTCTGCCGCAGGTCCTGACCGGTACTGATACCAGAAGTCTGTTTCGTTAGGAATCACAAAATCGAGGCGCAGGTTATTCATATTTTTGGGCAGGATGATGCCGGGCTGCCAGGCCTGCAGGGCATCATTGCTGAAAAGTTTAGCCCGCTGCAGCCTCAACTGCCGGTTCAGCTGTTCAGGATCGTATGCTCTGTTAAGATCCTGAAGTGCGAATCCGTTGGATACCGGAAAAAAATGCCAGCCATCATTCAGAGCGATTGGGCTAAAAATACCCGGGAGCACCTCATCGGGCAGGTGATGATGATATTGAGGTTGTTTAGGGCCGAAAGCCTCCGAATCAGCATCAAAATGGTAGCGGTAGAGGCTACTGATCACGCTCAGGCTGTCGTTTTCGTAAACCAGAAAAGCATCATCGCCCTCAAAATCAGCAACAGGAAAAAAGGTACGCTCAACGGGAAACAAATTTTCATCGAGACGGGCGCGTACAAAGCCGAAATTCGGGATGTTCACCCAAAGCAGGTTTGGGCTCTCGGGTATGAGCTGACTCGCGGACCCCACAATCAGCTCCATCTGCCGCAATAAGCGCCATTCCCCCTGCTGCTTTTCAAAAACCGAAATACCATTGTAAGTACCTGCAAGCAGATACGAGCCGAAAGGGATAACGGTCCAGGTGCCGCGGGCTTCTCCGATCAGGCGGAGGCGGCGATCGCGGTACACAAATAAGCCGCGGTCGTGGGCTACAAAAACCTCATCCCCAATTTCATGAATTGACCACACCTGCCCGTCGGAGCCGGGAACCTGCCGGAAGTCAAAAAAAGCACTGCTGTTATCCAGCTGCTGCCAGGGTACGTAATAAAGCCCCTGATTGGTACCGAGGTAGAAGGTATCATGCTGAAGCAGGGCCGAGTAGCCGGTTCCGAAATCGCCGCGGTAATCGTAAATAAAAGTGCGGCTGCTGCGAAGGTCAAGGGTCGTAAGGCCAAAATCCAGGCCTGACCACAGTTTTCCAAAGGGACTAAAGTGAAGGCTAAGCACGGTGTTGTTTGGCAGCCCTTTGTTTCGGTTGATGTGATGCACAAGCCTTCCGGTGGCGTTTACAATAAACACACCGCGCTGTACTGTGCCGAAAGCGTGGAAATCCTGTCCGAGAGGTTCAAAGCTGAATACCGCTGCCGCATTCAGTTCCCGGGCAAGGGGGCTGTTATCTGCCTGCATTGCACCGTCTTCATAGCGCAGCAAGCCGGATTTACGGGTAACAACCATCAGAGCTTCCCCCTGCCGGTAGAGCCCCGTGAGCTCCTGCGGGCCCGGCTCCGGAAAAGGCGCAAAAGGCTGAAGTGCAAATTCAGAAACGCGCATCAGACCCTGAACTTCATCAGCAATCCAAAGTGTATCTTCAAAAAAAACGCTGCCTGAAAAACGGCTGGGGGCAGCAATTTTTGTGAGATTCTGATTCCGGTACACATACAGGTTACTCGCTGAAACGAAATAAAGGTAGCCGTTCTGTTCGTGTACCCCCCAAAACTCTTCAGCCAGGCCCGCCAGCTCATCCCGGAAAGGATACAGGGATGTGTAGTGCCAGCCGCCGGCATCATCCCTGATCCATCGGCCGAAATCCAGATCGGAACCAGTATAGAGCAGGGAATCGCTCATCACCAAAACAGAGCGTATGAAGCCGTCGCTGCCTCTGAACCGGCGCCATTTCCGGCCATCGAATTCGAGCAGGCCCCTGTCGGCAGCAAGGTAAGCAATGCCGTTTGGGGCTGAGTCGATATCCCATATTTTCCCGGCATTTTGATAATCAGCCGGTGTGAAACTATCCATTCGGGGCACCCCCTTTTCGGGAAGCAGCTGCGCCTCAGCGGGAAGTGCCAGAAATAGCAGAAAAAAAAGGGATAAGAGCTTCAAAGCTGTAAGTTATTGAATACGGGTTTTCCGAAGCAGAAATGTACGGGTTTACCTTTGTTATTCAAGAGGAGATTAATAGCCGCTTAAATGTTGAAGGGCGAGCTTCGGCGTACGGTCAATTTTGAAGAGTCCCCAGTGTTTCTCCGGTTCAAGCGGTTCGGGAGAGCCTTTCCAGGATTCATCGAAAGCTTCAAAAAAGAAGGTCAGGATGCCTTCCGTATCGGTCCAGGTCATCAGCTTTTCGAAATAAATTTTCTGATAGGTCTCGTTCACGTTTCCCGGATTGATGCCGCGGCCGTTGGAGTTGGTTGCCCAGCCGGCCTCGGTTATTACAACGGGTTTGCCGGGATATTTGGCAGCTACCGAGTAGTAATTGTCGCGGGTATAATCGAGTGCTTCGTCGATGTGCTTGTATTCCCACACGGGGTAGGTGTGTATGGAAATAAAATCAACGGCTTCGGCCAGTTTTTGCAGCTTCATGTGCCAGGGCACATAGTTTTCACAGAAGGTAACCGGTTGTTTTGCGCCGGCCTGCACCTGCTTTACATAAGCGAGCACACTGTTTTCATGCACATAATGATCCGTCCATTCTACGCAGGCCTCGTTGCCAACCGAAAGGCTTGAAACAATATCGGGGTATTCGTTGGCCAGTGCGATGAGCTTTTCCATTTTGGACTTATTGAGGGCAACATTTATATCAAGCTGTTCCTCGCTGTACACACCACCGCCCCATGGGCAGTTAAAGTTGTTCATTTCGGCCTCGATGTAGGCGCCGAGCATTACGGTGAAGCCGAGCTTTTCCTGCCGGATAGCTTTCAAAACCATAATGGCGTGTTCGTCGCAGTCGTACATACGCAGGTGTTTCCAGTGCGGGCGCATCAGGTGCAGATCTTCGACTACCTGTTCGTAAGTGGGATAAGGGCCTCCGGGCTGCTGCCCCTCACGGAAGCCGGAATAGCAGACTGCTCTTCCGGCTTCCATACCGAGTTGCTCAAATGTAGTCATTCTCAGAATTTGAGTTTTTCGTTTTTGTCCCACAATCCCCAATAGGCGCCAACTTCACCTTCGGCGCCCACTTTCCAGGATTCATCAAAAGATGAAAAGTAGAACACCTCAATATTATTATCATTGGCCCAAAGCTGGGTATTAATAAAATATTTGAGGGCATTTTCTTTTGAAGGGACAGCTCCGCCAAGGCCTTCACCCTTACTTGGCCAGCCGGTTTCGGTGATGATCACGCGTTTGCCTTTGCCTGCCTGCACGCCAAGCTCAAACATGTGGCGCATGTGGCCGAAGCTGTGCTCGAAAGCGGTGCCTTCCCAGTAGGGGTAGCAGTTGCATAAAATGACATCGCTGATTTCGGCAATAGCAGGGCGCTGCACGAATTCGTAGTAGGCATCTACATAACCTACGGGGATATCAGGCAGGGCTTCTTTCACTTCGCGGATGTAGGCCAGCAGCTCTTCTTCGGTGAGGTCCTTACGGTAGAGTACCTCATTGCCGACGGCTGCGATATCTACGAAACCCTGCTTTCCAAGCTCGATAAGCGCGTCGATTTCTTCGCGGTTTTTCTCTTTATCGTGCCCGAGCCAGGCACCGACAAGGGTTTTAACGCCCAGTTCTTTGGCGATTTTCGGGATCAGTTCATTGCCTTCGATACAGGAAAAGGAGCGAACCCAGCCTGAGTAAGGCTTGATGATTTCCATACGGCGTCTTATTTGGGCCTCACCAATAACATCACCCGGTTTCTGACCGTCTTCATACAGGCTGAAACAGAGCCCGTGAATGCCGTTTTGCATGATTTCCATGAAAAGGCAGTTAAGGTCTTCAGCCGGAAGGCTTTCCATGTAACCGGTACGATCCTGCGCTCCTACGGAGGCATAGCTTAAAAATCTTTCTTCTCTGAATGACATATACTTATTTCTAACTGATAAAATTAACTGAAATGTGAACTTACAAAGTACTTCTCTTTTGAGGTTTACAGCTCACCTCTTCTTCTTACAAGCTCATCCTTAATATCCCGGGCCTTTTGTTCGGTGAGGTCGTATCCCCACATCACCCAGATGGCCAGACCGGCAGTAAAGGCCGGAATAAGGATATCCGCAAGGCGCAGATTGGTAAGCGTTGCGGTTGTCTGAACTGAAAGTTCAGGATCAAAACCGACCAGCTTAAGAACCAGCCCTCCCAATACAAGGGCAATACCCTGCCCAAGTTTCACCATCCACCAGTAAATCGCACCGAAGGTACCTTCTTTACGCGGCATACCGTTTTTAAGCTCATCAAGGTCACAAACGTCGGCTGTCATACTCATCATAAGCGTGAACAAGCCGCCGATACCAAATACCATAAACGGAATTGGCATAAAAATGAGCCAGGGGTTTTCCGGGCTGAAGCCCCACCATTTAAGCAGATAGCCAACCATAGAAAGCGCTGTTGAAATGATGAACGCCTTGCGCTTACCATATCTGTTGGCCAGCCATGTTACTATCGGGATAATCAGGAAGGCCGTCGCAAAAGCACTTACCGTAGAAAACCATGCCGGCCATGTTCCCGCCATACCGTAGTCGCCGTTAAACATGTAAAACACGATAATAAAGAAACTGAAAGAGGCTACCATCTGAAAACCGTTAAACACCAGGAAGGTTGCACCGCAAAGCCGCGCAAAAGGCTGGTTTTGGGCAATCAGCTTCATGTTGGCAATCAGCTCTTTGAGGTTTTTAAAAATTGCTTTGAAGGTGAGATCAGCCCTGTTCGACAGGTTGGCCTGATCTACTTCACGGCAAAAAATGGCAGGCATTATGCCAAAAAACATACAGCTCAGGCCTACAATAATTGCCAGCTGATGTACACCCTGCGCCTGTGTTTCAAACAAATCGGGATTTGCAATAAGTACCCAAAACCAGGGTACAATCATCCAGGCTATCTGCCCGACCGTTTGGGAGAACCCCATAAGTCGGGTACGCTCGTTGTAATCGAAAGTCATTTCATAGCCAAGACCAATCAGCGGGGTTGAAAACATGGTGTTCCCGATCAGGTAAATCAGCGAAAACAGCATGAAATACCAGAAGTTGTACGCCTGTGAAGCGTCAGGATCAAGCTGCCACAAAAGCATAAACAGCAAACCGCTGGCAATAGCCCCTATAAAAATGTAAGGACGGCGGCGGCCATAGCTTGATTTCGTATTGTCTGAGATGTACCCCATAATGGGGTCGGTTATGGCGTCGAAAAGCCGGGGCAACCCTCCCAGCAATCCTGCCAGGAATGGGTCCATGCCAAAAGCCGTGAGCAGGAAGAAGGAAAATACGCCCAGTGCTCCGGGCAAAAGGTTATTAACCAGATGACCGGATCCGAATGCTGCTTTTTGCAGTAAAGGTACCCTGTCTTTGGCAGGTGTTTGCATTGCTGACATTATTCTGATTTTAGGATGTTTTATACCATCATCCTGCAAGGGCTTCGGCCCTATCCTCCGGCAGGATGCTTATGAAGGATGTTATGTCGAATCAGGAATGAAATGCCGGGCCCGCCCCCTCAACAGAGCTTCTGAGCCCGGCAATTACTCACTTTGTTTGCGTTCTACTCGCGCTCCGCAAGCCGGGCACGTATTTCACGGTCGGTTGGCGGCACAAGCACTGTCTCCATCAGGGCATCTATATCGCCGCCGAAGGTTTTGGTGATGGGTTGCCCGTCGCGGGTAAGCCCCTCGAAGATACCCTCATCCACAAGATCCCAAAGCATGAATTTGGCCTGCCCCTGAAGGTTGATCAGTCCGAAATGGTTTTCCGAACCGAGCGGATTGCCGGCATCTTTCCATTGTTCATCAAATGCTTCGAAATAGAAAACGGTGATGTTGTTTTCATTGCTCCAGTTGCGCATATCATGGTAAAAACGAGCGGATTTGTACTCATCGATGGCGTTGGCACCGCCTTCGCCGTAGTGCTCGTTTGATATGGTAGCCCATCCGGTTTCACCGATATGAACCGGTTTATCCACGCCAATGCTGTGCATGTAGGCAACAACATCATTGTAGTGTTTTTTTGCCAGGTTCATGGCACGGTCCATTGCAAGATGGATTTTTTCGCTGTCACTCAGGTTCACCTCATTATCGCGTACGCCCCAGAACTGCGGGTTGTAATGCGTATTGTGCATGGGGTAAGTGTGCATCGAAATAAAATCGACCGCTTCGATGAGTGCATTAAGGTCGTCGGTGTGATATTCTTCACCGCCGCCTCCCCATGAAGCGAAATCGTCTGATGAGGTAATCCAGAGTGTTTCCGGCAATTCGCCCTGTGCCTTGAGCTCCTGCAGGTGATTCACCCAATTGAGAATGATAACGGGCTCTACATAGTATTCAGCGGCCCAGTGTACCATTGCTTCATTACCAACTGCGATAATTTTGACGATTTCGGGATACTGTTGCGTTAGTTCCACAGCACGTGCTATTTCCACTGCGTTGCGGGGTGCATCCTGATCGCGGATGCGCTCCGGCTCATCCGTCCATGAGTTTTTGGCGTCGATCCAGGCACCAAGCATCACATACATTTCGAAGCCGGGATCTTCCTGCCGCATTTCGCGGATGGCCTGCAGCAGGTTTGCCGCTTCATCGTAATGCACGTTGTAGGTCCGAAGGATTCTGACGCCCATAGCTGAGAGAATGCGCATATCTTCTTTCAGCTGAGGGATAGTCGGCTGAATGTCGCGCGTAATTTCACGGTAGCCGCCATAAGAAATAGCCTGATACTCAGGGTTGCCTAAAATCTCGGCTGCGGTTATCGTGATGCCTGAAAAATCATGCTTTGGTTGGGAAGAGCAGGATGCCATTAGCAGTACTAATGTTGTTAACAGTATCGGGAAAAAAAGTTTTTTCATGAATGGGCGGGTTAAGTTATTTGAGGTGCGCCTCACGGAGATGCACCGTTATTTGCTTCACATCACCGGTCCGGTCAAAAACCAGCTTACTCATCGCTGAGCCGATACGCAGTCCGTCAGAAACTTCGGAACGGCCTGCGCTAAGTGTTACCTCAACCTTATCGGTTTCGGCTATACAGTACAGTACGGGTACCTGGCAGTAAGAAAAACACAGGGCTTTTGCCGGCACCTGAATCTGTGCCTGCTGCTGATTTACATCCACGAAAGTGAACGTATGAGCGCCTTGAGTGAACTCTGCCTTTCTAAGCAATCGGGGGGTGAAATTCAGGGCGCCGTCAGTTACGGATACCCCAAGCTCGCCAATGGTTGCGAGTATATCTTCCTTCACCTGCCCCGTCATGCCGGGCTGTTGTGCGCCCCGGTGCCAGGGCGTGTGGGAATAGGCGTCGGTAGGGAAAGCACCGTACACCTTTGGCGGCTTATGCACGCCAATACCGTCGGCTACGCCGTAAAAATGAGCTGCAAGCCTTGATTGAGCGTCTTCAGTTGCCTCAGTCGCTGCAGCACGATCACAAACTTCCCAAACCGCAAGATAAAGTTTGGATACCATGTGCCAGTAAATCGATCCCAAACCTTCATACGCAAAGAAGGTACCGGAGCGGCCGGTGAAAGCTTTGTGATTGAACACCTGTTCAAAGATGCGCAGAACAGCCGGTCCGTCTGTTTCTGCAAGTGCTGCGTAGGGACCTTTGCTAAGGTCGCTGAGGGCAGCCTTCACATCAGCTGCATTGCGGAAGTTTCCGTTAAAATGCACCCCGCCGAGAATGTCGCGGTTTACAATCTGAAGGTTTCCGTCGGCGAGCAGTTTTTCGAGCAGCGGTGAAGTTTTAACCAGCTCATTCGGGATGATGTTTTTCTCGAGAAAGCGTGGCAGCTGCTTGTTCGGATAGAGCATGTAGCTGTTCTGATCGGCTCTGTAGAGCGCGCTCTTGCGCATGGCATCAAGCACCTCTACGCTTTCTTCGGCACTAAGGAAGCCGGAGCTGAGTACAGCAACCTGCCCCTCGAGCATCTCATCCAAGTGGCCTATAGAAATACCGTTTTCATCGAGTGTCATGATGTTATAAGCGTTATAGAGCTTATCGGCCCGACGGTTGGCTTTGATGGCATGCTCCATAAACAGACGCGCTGTGCGGGTAAACTGAGCCAGCTCAGCCTTGGTAAGCTCACCTTTTTTGCCGCTAAACCCGCTTTCATATACCTTTACGCGGTAAATGCTGCCGGCTTTGCCCAGAGCTTCCGTAATACGCAGGCGGGCTGCATCATCAACAGTGCCCTCAAGCATCGGTTTTTGCTCTTCCAGCACCTGTGCTACGCTTTGGAAAAAGACCAGTATTTCCTCCGAAACTTCTGCCTTATCCAGCTTACTGCTTTCGAATACCTGTTCAAAAAAGGCAAGAAAGCGGCGCAGGTAGCAGAGCGTTACCATAGAAACCCCGTTGCCGACCAGCGCATTGTTGGCATCATTCCACTCCGGCCGCTGCGTGTTCATCCAAATACCGGCTTCGGGAATGAAGTTGGATACCTTGGCAAGGGTTGTTGCCAGTATTTTTTCAAGAAAGCTGACCCGGTGAATGTCACCGGTTTCGTTTCTGAGCAGTGCCCCGTCAGCACCCTGTTCTTCTACCGCCTTGCGGATGGCAGCATCAGCGGCCTCATCAAAATCGATGGTGTTTTTGGGGTCCTGTGCGATTTGTTCGTAAGGTTTAATCCGGTACGGAACATGTGCGTAAACGAAGCTGCTGTTCTCAAACAGGGAGTCAAAGCCATTGTCATGGCGGGTTTTGTAAAATTCGAGAAACTTAAGCAGGTAAATAATCTGATGATCGCCCCAATAGCCGATATACGACCAGGGGTTATCGGGCTCGATGGTTTCCCAGTCGAATCCGTCTTTGGTTACGCGGTAAGGGTTGTATCCGTCGAAGGTAGAAGTGTTCAGGAATTTGAAAATCATGCCTTCGATGAAATTCGGGTAGGCATGTACGAGTGCTTCCCAGTTCTGGAAAATATCGCGCCAGTTACCCTGGTAATCGAGAATTTTGGAACCGTCGAGCTCGCTGTTTGTATTGATGGAGAAGTAGTTCCACGGGCGGCTTGGGTCGCCGTGCCTGCGGCTGAATTTCAGGGGGAGGTACTCGCAAAGCAAACGGCTGAAATCCGGATCCGTGCTCTCTGAAATGAGGGCGTCAAGCTGCGGCTTGTCGAAGGTATGCGGCAGGGCTGCGAGCTTTTGCTCGCGTTTATTAAATACGGCTTTGTTCGCGTTTTCGAGATAGCGGCTAAGGTCGCCGCGCTCAATCTGATAATTATGATCGAAGGTACCGCCACGCATGATGTTGAACAATACATTCGAAAAATGGCGGGCGTCTTTCAGGTTATCTGCACTCAGGCGCAGGCCGTCAGCTCCGGCTACCAGGGCACGCAGCTTTTCGGTACCCTGTTCAATATCGGCTTCCAGCTTGGCTTCAAGTCCCGCGTCGTTCTGAATTTCGTGACTGAGAGATACAAGCTGCGCATAATTTTGATTTACGTTTGCAACGATCAGCCAGTTTTTGGAAGCACCGGCTTCAAGGGTGAGGCGGTCACAGACAAAATAGGCACCTTTTTCACCCTTCACGTCGTCTTCACCGGTAATCATCTGCCCTTTCCGGAAAGTATTGAGCTGAAGTGAAGAGGCGAGACAAACCGGATTTTCGAACCCAAGTGAAAAGGCAACATTAGCTTTCAGGGCTTCGCTCGGCTCGGCTTTGTCAACAATAATGGCGCTGAGGGCATAAATACCGAGGTTTGATCCGGGTACGATTTCACTGCGCTTGTAGGCATCAACAAGGTTGCTTGCCGCGGTTTGTGTGTCAGGCTCAACGCCGTACGGGAGGATGTTCTGAATGCCGTCGAGTACGTTCAGCACACGCTTTTCACCGGAAGTATTTAGCAGCTCGCTCTTACGTACGAATCCGTAAAGATTGCTTGAGTTCCACTGATACCGGAATGTGAGCCCAAGGTCGTGATTGATCTCTTCAAACAGAATTTTGTTACCGCTAAAGCTCTTGTACAAATTCCGGCTTAGCTGCCATAAACCGGCCTGACGCTCCGAGAAGGGTTCCCAAACCCGAAGGCCTCCGTTATGCTGTACCTGGAAAATCGTCTTGCTGCCGGTAATATCAGCTGATTCGGTGACTTTGTCATCTGTGTAATAAGGGAACAGGGCGTAATCGCTGTTTTTCCGCCCGGCGGTAAGACCTCCGTTGCTGGAAATAAACATCCAGTGATTGGAATCGCTCACAATGCTCATAAAAAACGGACGCATGGCATCGTAATCGGAGATTTTAAACCACTTCCCGTTCTGAAAATGTTCGGTTGAGATTGACAAGGTATTAAGAATTTATTTTAGGATTTATTAAACACGTAATTCAAAAAAAGGGGTTTACAATCAGGGCAATTACCTGGAGTAAACTCTCACATAATCTACGAGCATTGTTTGCGGAAACGGTGTGTTATTGTTGGGTGAACCTACGAAAGTACCGCCAACTGCTACATTAAGGATGATATAAAACTTATTATCGTTGAAAACCCACTCGTTATTTCCTACATCTGCCGGGGTGATGGTATTATAGAGTACATCATCAACAAAAAAATCTATAAAATCAGGACCCCATTCAATTGCAAAAACGTGGAATTTGGTATCAAATCTCGATCCGCTAAGCTGATAGGTTTTGGTGACAGCATTTCCGGCTGAATAACCGGGCCCGTGCACGCTGCCATGAATAATGGTCGGTTGCTGACCACGATACTCCATGATGTCAATTTCGCCAATTTGCGGCCATATCACGGTTCCGTCAGAATCGTCACCCAGCAGCCAGAAAGCAGGCCAGATGCCCTGCCCGAAAGGAAGTTTGATGCTTGCTTCAAAACGGCCGAAGGTCGTTTCGAAAAGTCCGCGGGTCAGAATTTTCCCGGAGGTAAAAGCGGAACCCTGAAAAGCTTCGCGACGGGCAGTGATATGCAGCATCCCGCCTTCAACCTTAACATTTTCGGGGCGGTCGGTATAGTACTGCAGCTCGTTGTTGCCCCAGCCGGGGATACCCTGTTCGGCGCCGGTACCGATATCAAAAATCCAGTTATCCGGGTTTATGGTTCCGTCGGTGTCAAACTCATCGCTCCACACCAGGGTAGGAAAACGATCTTCTTCAGCATCATTTTGATCGCTGCACCCCCAAAAGAGGGGGGCAGCAATACAAAACGCGCTCATTAAAATCAGAGCAAATCTCATAATTTTGGTTTATGCGCAGTGAATAAATTAATTGCCTGCGTTGGCATTGTACAGGAAGATGTTATCTACCCAGATGGTAGCACCCTGAAGCGCAGGTCCCTGATCTGAATCGAAGACGATTTGTCCCAGATTAGATCTGTCAGCCATACCGGTAAGCGGCACAAGTACATGCACCCACTCGCCCGATACCAGCCTCGGCACACCGCTGTTTGCAAAAACAGTAGCAGACGCGCTTGATTCATTTCCGCCTACATTGTTCACAATTCTTGCTCTGAAGGCCGATCCCGGAGGAACATCGTTAGGCAGGAAGATGTGAAGCGACAAATGCGTCATGCCAGTTGCATCAATGGTCGGCACATTCTGTCTGAATTCGATTCCAACAAAGTTGAAGTTTTCGTATCCGAGAATGTTGTCGCCGTCAACCTGGAAATCGTTAGAGGTTGTGGTCTGGAATGGCTCGTAAAATCCGTTGTAGAAATCAACAGGGACGTTCTCATACACATCGCTGAAAATGGAGATTACGTTTTCAGGAGCCTGAGTCGGAGTCGGGGCGAAAATGAATTCTCCCTGAGACTCGATTTTCAGTGAACCTGCGGCCGGAACACCGGCAAGCGTTGCAGAGATGGTAGCATCACCTTCACCAACAACCGTAATGCGGCCGTTTGCATCAACGGTAGCAACACCGGTGTTGCTGCTTGCGAAGCGGTAGTAAGCCGGAGCTGCCGTTACAGTCACATCCTGACCGTCGGGCAGATTGGCGGTGTAAGTTAAACCTGTAACCTGTGCACCAGAACCGATAAAGCCAATCTGTGACAGTTCCTCGCCATTAAAAATAGCCGGACGCGGCTGGGCCATGTTTTCAAGGTTTTCATACTTCAGGTTGTCGATCCAGAAAGTGTAGCCGTCGCCGTTTTCGGGGCCTTCAGCGTACCAGAACAAACCCTGACTTGCTGAAAGAGCTGACGGATCCGGAATCGGAATGGTGTACTTGCGCCAGTTGGTAGTGATTCTGAGGTTCCTTCTTGAAACTTCGTAGCTGTTGCCAAGGAAATCCTGGCCAAAACCAATATCGTTAATAGTTGCGGCTTTGGTGGCTTTGGCATAGAAGGTAAGGGCATTGTAGGAAGTGAGGTTTCTTCCGCCAAAATCATCTCTGAAAATAGCGCCTGCAAATGCACCAAGAGGGTCGCCTACATTCGGGATGTCGAAGCGCATTGAAGCGCCTCTGTTCCCGAAGAAGGTATTGGTATCAACGCTGAACGCGTTTTGCACGGAACCTTCATACGGGTAATACTCAAGCCCGGGGGTGAAGCTGTCTATAAAGACTTCAGGGTTAGAGGTAAGTTCCGGCTCCGGTAAACCGTCAACAGAACGCTCACATGCGGAAACACCCAGCAACAGCAGCAAAGCTGCCGCTAAAGCGTATTTTGTGTTATCTATGACTAATTTCATCATGCTGATTGTCAATTAAGATTCTTTAGAGGTTGATCTGAATGTAGGTTCTGAATTCCCACTCGTTGCCATTTCCAAAACCTGGTGCAACCGGGTTTGGAACGATCTGCCCGCTCGGATCTTCCATGAATGCAGGTGCGTAGCGCGGCGAGAACTCATCCAGAGTGCGGTAGGTACCGCGTACACCGAGGCGGGTGCGTGGCATGTTGAACCAGTCCTGCTCGCCAAGCGACATCGAAACATCTGCCATGAGCTGAAGCGGGAAGGTAAGGTTAAAGTCACGATGGTAGTCGTAAGGGCCCCAATCGTTAACGCGCACAAATGAGTTGAGCATAATGTTGCGGTAAATCACACGGAGATCACCACCGTAGCGGCTTACCGTGCGCGGGTCGCTGCCGTTGGCCTGAGCATCGCCGCCGTAGAGGCGTGCAATCATGCCGAGATCAGGGCTCATGCGGGAAACGATACGTGCGTGTACTTCCCAGAGGTCTTTTGCCGGTGGTGCACCGGGGAAAGCGAAGGTTGTACGGCCGTCAGGCAGAATACCGATAGCTGCATCCTGTGTGGTTGGCAGGTGGCGGTAGATAAAACCAACACTTGCTGCAAACGGGGCATCTTCGCGGTAATCGTTGTTCCAGTCGAACATGTAGGTGGCCGGGGTGGGGTCGAAGGTGATCAGAAGCTCACCGGCAACCATTTCACGGTTGGCGCGCACTACAAACGGATCATCAAGGATGTTTCTCGGGCGGGCTGCTCCGCCGGCTTCAGCTGTTACAGGGCCTTCAATCGGCTGCTGCCACAGGAAGTTCGGTGCAATCTGGAAGTTACCCAGCTGGTAGGCGAAACCGGTAAGTACGTTGTACTGGTTACCGCTGCCGCTGTCTTTGAGGTGCCAGCCGGTGAAAGTCATGGTTTGGTCGTAACCACCCTGGGCAACAAGACCCATCACGGCTGACTGTGCGTACCAGTTAAAGTTTCCGCGCTGGTAGGTAAGCTTAAGTTTACCGCCCCAGTTGTCTTCCGGCTTGATTTCATCCACATACACATTACCGTCGCGTACAAGCTGGAATTCACGGCCGTTCAGGGGCTGACCTGCCCAAATAACGCCTGCTTCCACACCTAAGGGACCGATATCGCGGCCTGCTGCAAAAGTTACGCGGCGTGTTTTGGGCTGCGGAATCGCAAATGAGCTTTCTGCCATACCCTGGCGCGCGATGTCTTCATGATAGATGGCAGCCATATCCCACGGGCCCGGACGGTAGCGATATTTCAGAAGGAAAGCCGGGTTGGCTCCCCACCACAGCTGCGGACCAAAAGCGAATTTGAGACCGTCGAACTGACGGCGGCCTGCCATTTCAAAGCCAAAGGGTGCAATACCGTTGTAGATATCGATCTGATCGCCGTAGTTGGCTTCAGGGTACAAACCGAAGAAGTCGCCTTCGTAGCCCCAGTGATAGCGGCCGGTGCGGTAGAAACCATCGAGATCGAAGTAGCGGTGGTTCCAGCTGTAGCTTGCGCTGTACACTTTAAGACGGTTTACATCCTCAAGCATGGTAATGCCATCCGGAGTAAGGACTTCTGCAGGCCGGCCGCGGTTTTCGTAGAAAATTTCATCAATCGGGTTTTGGGCTACGTTTGCAAGAACATTGAACTGCACCTCAGCACGCATATCCGGAGATGGCTCAGCTTCAATGCCGATGTAGAACGATTGCATATGGTCGAAACCCCTTTCGTTGGGGAACTGACGGGTATTGGGGTCAGCACTTTCAGGGGTTGTGATTTTATCTCCACCTGTATTGAAGGTGGTAAAATCGGCTGTAAAGCGGCTCAGACGGATGCCGGAGATGCGCTCAACCTGCAAAGCAGCACGGTCACCACGGGCCTGGAGTACAGCGTTCATCAGGTTAATCTGATTGAAATGCTCGGTAACACTTTCCAGCGTAGTACCCGGTGCATACACATCAAGCTGGTGGGCACGCTGCAGAACGTAGTATGCGGCACGGGGGAAGAGCTCAAAATGACCGGCAGCATCGGTCGGGCCTTTGGCCATAATACCGAACCACTCTTCGTTCATGTTGTTTTCACCTTCCTGATAATCCCACCAGTAGCCGCCGTTAGCCCACGAAGCGCCTGTATTGTGTACATCAAGATCAGTTGTCTGGCCTAATTTCCACCAACCATCGCTCCACTGGAAGGTAAAACCACCAATAGAGTTGTTGGCACGGCCAAGGCCGGCAGCATTCTGATAGATGTCTAACCAGTTGAGGTGCTTGAAGTGTGCCTGCATCAGCTGATCTTCCTGGTTGGTTCTCGCGTTAAAAGCATCAGAACCAAACTCGGTAAGAAGAACGGGCTTGCCGTACTCGGCAGCTACACGGTCGTAAAGATCCGTGAAGGTTTCGCCACGGTACACATTGGCACCGAAAATGTCCATATCAGGCATGTACTGAACCACGAGGTCCATGAACAGGAGATCACCGTTTGCCATAGCAATCGGGCGGTCCTGGGCAATTTCTTTCATGGCAAGGGCTGCATCGTTAAACAGCTGGTACATCGCACGGGCACGAGTGGTTGATTCACGGTCAACAACCGGGATATCTTCCGTTTCAGCGCCGCCCCAGAAAAGCCCGTAGTTGTTTTCGTTACCAAGCAGGTACAGAAGTAATCCGCGGGTACCGTGGAATTCCTCAACCATTTCCGTTACCTCGCGAAGAAGCAGCTCCTGAACGCGGGGGTCAGCGTACTCTGTATTGGCCATCCAGCCGTCGTTCAGCATCACACCGTAGCGGCCAAATGAATGGTTGAGCATGGTATAAATGCCGAAATTGTCATAAATGTACTCAACCCATTCCGGGGTAATACCGGTGTAAACACGAATCGCGTTTACGCCCATATTTTGCAGCAGCCCCATTTCATAGTTAAGGGCATTCTGAATAAATCTTGTGGGTTGTCCCCAAAAATCGTATTCGTAATTGGTACCAATCGGGAAATAATCCCAGTTCATACCGTTTACCATTAAGGGCTCACCGTCAACAAGAAGCCTCCAGCCGTCCGGATCTTCCTGTACGATCACTCGTTCCTGAGCAATTGCACTGGCGGAAAAACCGATCAGCAGCAAGCTCAGCAGGATCATAAACTGTTTCAATCTAATCATGTTCGTTGGTTTAGACATCAGGATTTTATTTGATGACCGCCGCGCATTTTGTCAGAAGGATCTGTTCCAATCGAATCCAGGCCCGGCAGCCGGGAGAGGCGGCAGTCTTCAATTCATGGTTACAAAACCGATCCGCACCCGGGGTCAGGCGCTATAGTAAGCCGCAGGCATACCTGAAACAAGATATACATCCTATATACAAGCCTTAAAAAAGCGCTTTTAAAGCGCTTACAGTACGGAAAAACGCTTCCAAATGAGTACTAAACCCAATTTCTAACCCCAACATTGTTTTTTAAAATTAACACGCTTTGTATAGCTTTTTTATAGGGTGAAGCGGAATGAAGTGTTCATCTCACCTGCGCCCCACCCGGCACACAGGTACAAATACTGATAAACATACAGTGCTTATACTTGCTTTCTGAAGGCCCTGAGGGGCTCCTTCTCTACCCTGCTGTAAGACCCTTTCGCAACAAGTATTTGATGACAGTATGATGTCATCTTAAACATTCGGACTGCTGCCCGCCCCCCTTTTTTTGCCGTTAGCCTGCCTAAAACATGTACTGAAAAACCGCTGCGACACCGGCTTGTGAACCGGCTTGTGAGTCCGGCTCAAAAACTACGTTCAGGCGAAAGGTAATGAGGCTTGTGGGGTAGTAGTTGAGCCCGGCAAGCAGGCGGTCGCGCGGGTTTTTATGAAGATCGAAACTGAGGTAATCCCAGCGGGCCAGCAGCTCGTGCCGGCGGCCGGCCTTATAACCGATTGTGGCGTGAAACCCGGTGATGGTTTCCTGCCGGTTCGCATATTCCGGGGCATCAAAAAAGGTTTGTGCCCACTCAGCAGCCACAAAAAAATGTTCAGCCCTGTAATCGGCAAAAGCACCGTAGAGGTAGCGGTTAGCTTTGCTTGTAAGGCCGGTGTTGCCTACCCGTGCGGCCGGCGACTGATTCAGAGCTCCGCTTGCGCCTATCACAAGCGGGCTGCCGTTCAGCTCGAAAGTGGTGAAAGCCCTCGCGGTGTAAAGAAACCGGTTATCGGTATTGCCTCTCATGCCCTGTACACCGGTTCCGTTGTATATACCGAGGCGGTAGCCGACAGGGCCGGCTTTACCAAGCAGGCTTGTTCCCACTTCGAGGCTGTTCATCATTGCGCTTACATAGCGGGCTCGCCTCACAAAGTCAGTTCGTCCGGGGCTCGGGTCAAGTTCCCGGCTCAAATAGGGCTTAAATGCACCGGCTACCAGTTCGGTGTTTTCCGAAAAACGATAGCCCACACGTGCATCTATACTTTGCTGCTGACTTAAATAATACACGCGAACCCTGTAGGTGAAGTCGCGGTCAACCGTGCCGCGAAAATCTATCCGCGTTGAGCCCAAATCCCAGCTGCGCCCGCCGTTGAAATCACTGTCACGGTACGAAAAGTAAGCCTGGGTCTGAAGCAGGATGCCCAGGCTGAAAGATTCTCCCTTGAAACGTGCCCTGAGATCATCAGCAAGGGGTTCATCGGTTACAGCGGCAACCGCCGGGTTCTGTACCATAGCTGTGTGCAGCACAAACAGAAACAGAAGTGCGGAGAGGGTATAATTGAGTCTTCTGAACATAAATTTTGTGTTTGGGCATTTGGGATGCCGGTGAGGCTTTTCGGGAATAAAAAAGTGCTGCCCAAAACCGAATTATTGCGGTTCTTGGACAGCACGAAACGAATTATCAGGTAAAGAGCACATTCAGCAGCGTAATGCCACACCCAGTGGATGCTCCGTCAGCGTTTACGCGCATGAAGTGCTCCTTACAAGTCATTCTGCCGGAACCGTGTGTTCCGGAGTGTATTTAATTTATCGGCTTTTGCCTGTTACGGTAACATCCAGAAAACGCCAGTTCCCGCCGCCGGAGTAAGCGCCGCCGCCAGTGCCCTCAGTTCTTGCGCGATGGTAGGCGGTGTTCGCGGCGAAGTTTTCGTCAGGTTCTTCGGGGTTAAAGGCCACGGGCGAGAAAACCGAAACGATTCTGACGCCAAAGTCAGGATTGTCTGAAACGCCCGCAACATCGCTGAAATCAAGCAGGTACTCGGTTACGGTGTCATGTGGTGATAATGCCGCGTTATTATCACCATAGCGCTGCCAGCTTGCCCCGCCGTCGGTTGTGTACTGAAATTCGGCCCAGCGGCTCATGGTACCCGAGGCACGATGGCCCATGCTCACCTGTATGTCGAAGAAACCGGCGGTACCGGCCATAAACTCAACTCCTGCGGTTCCTGATGCCGTAAACTGCTCCGGAAAAGCCGTCATCCGCCAGCCGCTTTCGACGGTTGTTGAATGCGTTTCAGTGCCTCCGATGAGCTGTGCTGTTCCGGCGCCTTCAGCAGCGTCGAGGGTTCCGTCGAAGGTCCAGCGCGTAATGGTCTCAGCTTCGGCTTCCCCGATGAAATTTGCGATAACGGTAAGGTTCCTTTCAGGCATTTCAAAGGTTTGCTCGGCCGTGGTACTGAACACATCCCCTTCATCTCCTTCAGTCCAGATCAGGAATGAAAAGCCGGCGTTGGGTATAGCTTTAATGGTTACCTGCTCACCCGCCGCATACGAACCAGCCCCTTCAACCGTGCCAGCCCCAACCGGATTGACTGATAAACTTACGGTAAAGGTTCGGGACTGCACCGCAAAGGTCTCTGATACCGCAGATGCAAGCCCCCCGGATGCAGCTTCAATGCTTACGCCCTCTTCCACCGTATCGTATAGCAGGCCGTTTATGCGCACGGCACTTTCGCCGGCGGCTACTGTGCCTTCCAATGTACCGGAAAGACTGCCTGTTCCGCTTGCAAGGGTAAGGAAAACGGATGTGTCGCTATCAGCTTCAACGGGACGCCCGTCTTCGCCAACGGTCTGCACAAGTACGCTGAAGGGTTCGCCGGCAAATACTGCTTCCCCGTTATTTACATCTGAGAAGCTAAGCGCGCTTGCTTCTGAAACAGACAGCGAAACCCCGTCGAGAGCTATGTTATTAAATGTAACCCGGGTACCGTTATCTTCATCGCGTGAGGGCCCGTCAAACCGAACCCGGATTTTGAATTCCGGATTGTCGTTAACGGCTTCAATCTCAGAAAAATCGACCACAAACAGCCGGTAAACATCAGTTTCGAGATTTTGCACCGGCTGTGCGAGTCCCTCATTGGTCCAGTTTCCCGAACCTGAAACACTGTAGTCAAAAACAAGCGCTTCAGCCGACCCTTCATCTTTAGCGGCCAGAGAAAAGACCAGATCCCTGAATCCAGAACTTGGTGCGTGGAAAATCATGGTGTTTTCGCCGTTTGGACCGGTAAAGGGAGCGCGGATCTGTATGGCGCGCATCTCCCCCTCCTGATATTCGCGCCCGCCGTTACCCTGCGGCCGGTAGTTGAGGTCAGTAGGGGCATTTCTGCGCTCCATGGAAGCTTTGCGCCCGGTATCCGGGTAGCCGTCGAGGGCCGATATAAAGCTTAGAAAAGCTTCATTTCCGGCGGGAAAAGTTGCATCAACACGCTCGAGCTCAATGTTGTTGGGAATATCGCCTCCAAAAAACCAGAAATACACCAACGCCTCCGAGCCCGGCAGCGGGTCAGGGTCGGGGTCGGGGTTAGGATCCGGAACATTCATGCTGGTATCCACGCAGGAAAGCAGCATCAGCAAAACCAAAAGCGGGCTCAGATATTTAAAGTATTTCATGACAGCAAAAATTTGAATGAGGAAAAAAAGAGGGCGGCAGCGGCCCTAAACGAGCCGCAGCCGCAAAGGTCTGTTTTAGGGCAGGCGCACCATCATGCGGGTCTGGAAGTAGTTATAGTTGAAGGGCACGAGGCTCCCGGCACCGTTTGCATTTTCATCGGAGCGCACAAAGGCGTAATTGAAGTAAAACCGGATGTAGCGGGTCGCAAAATAATTGAGCCCCAGGGTAATCACTTCCTGATCTCCGCCCAAAATATCGGCGCTTTTGTCGTTGAGGTTGGTACGGCTGTAGCGCAGCGCAAGCTGAACGGCACCCCATGGATTCCGGGGATGGTCGAAGTTGCCAAATTCGCCTTCATCGGCAAAATAACCTCTTGATTCGCCTGTAAGGAAATAGGAAGCTTTTACATAGCCACTCCAGAAAGAAGGGTTTGGCAGGTCGTTTTTACGGTTAACATTAAAGGTCTTGTATTCGCCCTGAACCTGAAGCGAACCAAGCACGGTGCCGAGTTCCAGGCCGTATCTTGTGTAATTGTCCACATCAGAAATCTGCCCGGTATTGAGGAACCGCTGCGAGTCGTTGCTTGCGATGCGGCTTTCGGGGCGGCCGCGCAAACGCACGCGGCTGTTGTTGTCGGCATCAGGTGGTCTCACAGAGGCCCAGGCACCAATATGCACAATGCGGCGGTCCTGGCGGATCGGTGTATAGGCAACACGGCCGTTGAAGCCCCAGGCTTCATTATCCTGCGTGAAGCGCCGCTGATCAATTTCCTGACCCCAGCTGCCTGCCTGCACCCACATGTGGGGGTTAAAGTAGGTAAGGGCGATTCCTTTACGTCGGCCGTCTTCAAAAATGCCGTCGCCGCCTCGCTCCATAAATGTTATCAGCCTTGAGCTTGTAAGGCGCTCAATACCGGTAGCTTCCTTAAAATTACCGGCCTGAATGTAGAAATTGTGGAAGTCTCCGCGAAAGTGCCTTGCTACCCACATATCTCGCGGGGTGAGCGCATCACCCTGAGAGGCGTTCAGATCGATGTAAGCTTCCCAATCGCGGTACATGGTAGCTTTAAACTGAATGATACCCCGGCGAAGCATAGCTCCGTTGGTCATGGGCAGGGTTTCCTGATTGGGGTTATCCCCCATGTAAAACGCAGCATCCCAGTAGAGCCGGTGATCCGACCAGATATACCAGTCGCCGGAGGGATCTTCGTAAACGAGAATTCCTTCCCGCACTTCACCGGGGTTCATAATGGCCGAGTGTACCTGAGTTGTATCAATCTGACGTGCCTCAACACTGCCGGCAAATAAACCGGTACAGAATAAACAAGCACCTAAAACCATCAGTATCACGTTCGTTTTCATAATGTTTGCACACCTACATGTCTTATTTTTTGAAGGATACGGCAACAGCCTGCTGCGGGCTTACTCTCCTGCGGGAAGCATATCCGCCAGAGAACCGGCCTGAAGCAGCTGATCCGGGTTATTAAATTGAAGAATTTCTGCAGCGGGTGTAATCAGGCTTGTTTGCTGTTGCTGCTGCTCGCGGTCAACTACCTGCTGTTCAAATACGTTTTGCACGAAAAACAGGGCAACGTAACACATCGCCGCTGCAATTATTGGCGTGATGACCCAACCGGTAGCAATTCTGCCCACCACAGCAAAGTTGATGTTGGAGCGGCTTTTCACAAGCGCTACCCCGATGATGGCTCCGATGATGGCCTGTGAGCTTGAAACCGGCACGAGCGGCAGCGTAGGAAGGCCAAGGCTGAGCAGGATCCGCTCAAGCCCCTGTGAAGCAAAAATGAACAGCACGAGCGATTTGGCCAATACCACAATTAGCGCAAGAATCGGGGTGAGCCGGAAAATGTCGTTGCCCACAGTTGTCATCACTTTATAGGAGTAGGTGAAAATACCAACCCCGATGGATACCGAACCCAGCAGGAAAAGCTGCTGCGTGCCGCTGAATTCGAAGAAGCCGTACACGGAGAACGAATCGAAGGGCGCCGCAAAAACAAACATACCCATCACATTTGCAATATTATTGGCCCCGAGGCTGTAGGCTCCGAAAGCACCAACCACAATAAGGCCGAGGCGGGTCCAGGCATCCATCTGCAGCATGTGGATGCGCGCGTTGCCCAGCCAGCGCTTGGCCAGCAGATACAGTCCGATTGCAAAACCGCCGGCCAGTATGGGCGAAAAAAACCAGGTGCCCACAATTTCAAGCAGCTTGCCGTAATCAGTGGGGGAACCGGTGAAGAAATTCCAGCCCAGAATGGCGCCTACCACAGCCTGCGATGTGGAAACCGGCAACTTCATGTTGGTCATGATGGCAACACTCAATCCCGCCATTAGTGCTACGGTGAATGAACCGGCCAGGGCATTCACCGCGCCCAGCTGACCGAGTGTTTCGGTTGTACCTCCGCCGCTTATAACGGCGCCCAGTATCACAAATACAGTTGATACCAGGGCAGCCGTTCTGAAGGTGACCATCCGGGAACCCACGGCGGTGCCAAAAATATTGGCGGCGTCGTTGGCACCCAGCGACCAGCCCAGAAACAGCCCGCTAAGCAAATAAATCCATTCCATCAGTACAATCCGTTAAATGTATCTTTTAATTGCTGCGATAGCCAGGCGGTCGCAGAGGTCTTCAGCATCATCGGCAATGTTTTCAATGCTGCGGGCAAAGTAGCGCAGATGCATTTTATGGCTGAGCCGGAGTTCTTTACGGCTGAAAATTTCACGCTTGTATTTTTCGCTCAGGCGGTTGGTTTCTTCGCGCGAGAAGTGCACCTGCTTGATATTATCGCGAACCGCGCTTAGATCCCGGAAGTAACACCGTATCGACTTCACCATAAATTCGGAGGCTTTTATGGCATTTTTGGCCAGCTCGTGCTTGAGGTCGCGCAGGTCGTCGAGGGTTTCAGGTTTTTCGACTGAAAACTCGAGCAGGGTATCCGAAATCTGATTCAGTACGGCATCGGAGTGTTCAAGCAGCCCGAGAACATCGCCCCGGAACTCCGGGATGAGGGTTTTGGTGTAGAGCTTCGTTTCGATATCGCGCCGCAGGTGATCGGCACGCTTTTCGAGCTCAATTAACTCTGCGAGCCGCTGCTCAAACTCTTCAAAACGGCCGTCGAGATAAAACTTTATGCCCTTTTTAAACAGCAGCCCCCCGCCGATGATCTGATCAAGAAATTCATCAATTTCGGTTTCTATCTGCTTATGACTTCCAAACAGCTGTATCATGGGCTCAATGGTTTAGGATAAATGTTTTGTTTAAAAGATTCCGAAAACGCCGTCGGGGGTAATGCCCAGCCATCTGAACCAGGTTTCACCAAGTACGATGTTCAACAGGTAGCCGATCACCATCATCGTGATTCCAAATTTGAAGGCATCTTTCAGGTCGTAGCGGTCGGTTTCGTACAGCAGGGCTGCCGGCTTGCTGTTGAAGTAAAGCACCCATACGTATTCAATCATAAAGGCTGTTGGCAGTGCCAGACTTATCACGCTGAAATCGAAGCGCTGTGCAACACCGATCGCAATCGGGATGAAAATCATGGTGCGCATGGTTTTCGACTGAAAGATGAGCGCACTGAAACACATCACCCCCGTGAGCAGCAGGTAGAGCATCCAGAAATCGGTTTCGTTTCCGATGCCCAGGCTGTCGAAAAAGGCGTTTACCGTGAGCGACGGCAGGTCGGTGTAGTTGAAGCCGGCTCCGAGGGTGTACGCCCCCGCAGAGAACAGCATAAGGTGCCAGGGGATGTCAACGTCGTTCCAGCTTACGATGCCGTAGCGCGGAAGCAGGGCGATGATGGCCCCCACAAAGGCAATAGCCGTTGCGCTAACCCCGTGTATGCGGTCGGTTGACCACAGCGCGAGAATAAGCACAAAAATGACAATCGTTTTGATTTCCTGATAGCTGATGGGGCCGAGCTTCTTGTATTCTTCTTCAAGGCGCTGCATCCCTCCTTTAATCTGCGGCCGCTGTTCTTTTTTCTCAAGGGGGAAGAAGATGCGCATCGCCACAAAATACCCGATGAACATCATGCCCACCATAGTGGGGAACATGGCAAACATCCAGTCAGAAAAATAAACGTTGCCTTCAATAGCACCGCTGATGAGTGCCGCCGCAAGCAGGTTTGCTCCTGAGCCGGTTACAAATGCGCCTGCCCCGAGGTTGATATTCAGCAGGTTCTGAAGCACAATGCTGCGGCCGAAATTGGTTTTCTTGTCGCCGCCGTCGGCACCATACACGGCTGCAATAACCATAAAAATGGGCAGCAGGATTGCTGCTTTGGCTGTTGTTGCTGAAATGAAGGCCGAAAGCAGCGTATTGATGGCGATGAAGCTGATAAAAATGGTGCCTGCGTTTTTGCCGAACTTCAGGATAAACCACAGTGCAAAACGCTTGGCAACGCCCGTTGCTACGAGCATACTCGCCAGCACGAACGACATAATGTTGAGCCACATGACCGGGTGCCCAAGCTGCGCGTAGGCAACCCGTTCAGGCAGCACCCCGGTTAGCACCAGGGATATAATGAGAATGAGCGATACCAGATAATTCGGGATCGCTGCTGTAAGCCAAAGAATAATGGCGGCCGCAAAAATAGCCAGCATATAATGATTGTTGCGGATAAACTGTTCCGGACCAAGCTCTGTGAACATTCTCAGAGCCTGTTCAGACTGCAGGCTAAGGGCATCGATATTCTGCAGGTACGGAAGGTTGGTAAAAAACGCCAGCCCGATAAAGGCGAGAATCGCAACCGGGGCACCAAAAGCGGCCATAAGGGTTTCGATTTTACTCTTTTGCCGGTTCGGCAGTTTTTCAATGGAATAATTCCGCATGTCGAGCGGGTCGTATTCCTTTCCGTTGGCATCAATAAATGCAGATTTCTTTGTTTCCGTCATTTTCTTTGGCGGTTTTGTTCAGCACTGAACAGCCGAAGCGGCTACCAGTTTTTGTATGGATTTTTCATGAGCATGGAGTTGTAGTACTTCACATCTCCGGTAACTTCCTCGCCAAGCCATTCGGGCTTGTCAAAGGCCTGATCTTCAGAAGAGAGCTCCACTTCTGCTACCGTGAGGCCGTCGTTATCACCGTAAAATTCATCAACTTCGAAGGTGAGTCCGCCGAAGGGAACCTGATAGCGGGTTTTGTCGATCACGCCCGGCTCGCAGATTTCGAGAAGCTCGTTTACTTCGCTCACGGGTATCTCTTTTTCCCACTCGTAGCGGCTTGCTCCGCTGCTGCTTCCGATCCCCTTAATGGTGATGAAGCCCTTCTCCCCTTTAATCCGCACCCGCACTGTCCGCTCCGGTACAGATGAAAGGTAGCCCTGGGTGATGCGCATCTGCTTCTCGGCAGCGCTCTTGAAATCACCCTTCACCAAAAACTTACGTTCAATTTCTTTAGCCATATGTGCTCCGGTTAGTTTGCCAGGGGTTTGCGGATCATGCCAATCACTCTTTTGATGGCCTGCAGGTAGTTGATGTTCTCTACACCTTGCAGACCGGTATCGGCCAGGGTCTTTTTGATATCCTCAACTTCAGTTGATTCCGAGTTGATGGTGCACACTTTGGCTCCGTTAATGAGCACATACCCGAACTCACAAATGGTGTTGTTTACCATGTAGCCGAAACGCTGCTTCACCACATCTACAGCCTGAAGCTCCGGATGGGCATTCACCAGGGCAATGAACTCATCAAGGGTAAATGCCTGCTGATCCGGCAATGTCATTTCAACCTGAAATGCGGGTATTACTTCTTTCTCCAGCATTTCCCGCTGCATCGGAAATTCGCCTTTCATCAGCGGATTCCACTGCTCCAGGCCGTCAACCGTTTGTACATAGGTTTTGATATCCATTTTACCGTCGCGGATTTTGGTATTGTTGATATCGTTGGTGCGCGACAGAATGTAAATTTCGGCTGATTGCCGTTCCCAGACTTTTTCGGGTACCGGTACAGAAAGCCGCGCCATACGAAAGCGGGCAGCCTCAAAATCCTGTCCGAAGGTCCTGAATTCAAATCTCGGCTTTGACTGCTCACCGATTTTTAATTCTTGTTTGCTCATTTTTTTAAAAGGTTTGTTGAAGTTGAAGTACTATCATAATCTAATAGCGCTATTCAATATTCAACATGCGTGCCAAAGTCGCGGCTTTGTACCTCCCCCCTCCCTAACAGCCTTTAAACGCCTTTTTTTAGCGTATTTTTTTTCCTACCCGGCAAAACCGGTGAAATCCCGCCACCTTACCGGCGAAATTCCGCCACTACCGGCTAAATTTCGCCACCCGCCAGGCCAAATGCTTGAATACAAGCCGGAAAATCGCTTACTTAAATTTCAAATATTGAGGTATGAATATTGCAGGGTAGCTTATACCACAGCAATGCATAAACTTTTTCCCTTACCCGTAACGGCAATTCTGATTTATGGCAAAACTCCGGTTAATCCTGTACACAGCAACCGTACTGCTGGCGCTCGCATGGCTGAGCAGCATGCTGCACACCCGAATTCTGGATATCAGCAGCCCGTACCCTTCCGTTGCAGTAACTTTTACGGAACCCGCAGCAGCTCCGGCTGATACCATTCGGATCGGCGTTGTTTCGCGCTTCCCCTCGAACGTGCTGTACCGCGGGTATCAGCCGCTGATGGATTACCTCACCGGCCATTCAGAGTTCTATTTTGAACTGGTAACCAGCCGCTCCTACCGCTCAACGGTTCATCAGCTTGCTGCCGGTGATGTTCAGGCAGCCTTTTTAGGTTCCTACATTTTTGCAGACTCCCGTAATTCAGTTGATTTAATTCCGGTCCTTAAGCCGCTCAATGAAAATGGTGAGCCCTTTTTCTATTCGGTTGTAGTAGTGCGGGAAGGCTCCCTTTACCTGAGTCTTGAAGACCTTCACTACAGCAGGCTTGCCCTTCCCTCTGAAGATTCCTTTTCCGGAAACTGGCTGCTGAGCAGTTCCGCCAACGGACCCGTTCTCTCTGATTACACCCTGGCAAATATTGATTTCCTGCAGCATCACCACACTGTTATTTATGAGGTGATGCGGGGCAACTACGATGCCGGAGCCGTTAAAGACCGGGTCGCCCGTGAGTTTGAAGGCCGCGGCATCCGAATCATTGCCAAATCAGAGCCGGTTCCCGGTTCACCCCTGGTAGTTGCGGCCGGGCAGAGGCAGCAGGAGCTCAGCGACCTTTTTACACGGCTGCTGCTGCCGCTTAACCCCGCCAACCCGGAGCATAAAAGGCTGCTTAACAGCTGGGACCCCGAGTTCAGCTTCGGCTTCACAACTGCTGCCACCGAAGACTACCTGCACCTGATTACCCCCTGAAGCCATGGTTAAAAACCGCAAAAAAGGAAAGCCAAACTGGTTCCGGTCCAGCATTAAATTCCGGATTATTGCCGTTACGGGGCTGGTCATTTCCGTGCTGATGGTGCTGATCTCCACCGGAGCGCTGCTACAGTGGCGCATCCTCATTCTGAATCAGCAGCAGGAAAGTGCCAAATCGTTTGTGAGGTCTTTTTCCATACCCGTTACCGAAATTCTCATTAATGCCGAAAACCGGCAGCATCTCGGGGGCGAACTGCTGGAGACGCATATTCAGAATTTCCTCGAAAATGTGGACGGCGTGCGCTACATCAGCATCCTCAACAACAACAACCTGGTAATTGCCCACAGCAATCTTTCCGAATACGGAATGCGGGTACAAGATGAAGCGGTAACCGGTATCCTGCAGGCGCGGCAAACCCACACCCGCATATACCGGGATGGAGAAAGCTGGATTCTGGAGGCTTTTCAGCCGCTGCAAATCGGCGAAAAACGCTGGGGAAGCGTACTCATCGGCTTCGACAGCTCTGCGGTGCGCACACAGATCAGCAACTCCTTTTTCCTGCTGCTAATCCTTACCCTGCTGGCCATCATCATCACCCTGGCCATTCTCTATTTTCTGATCAACCGGATTCTTGCATCCCTGCGGGATTTTGTCGCAGAGGTTGATAAAATCGACCTTGACCGTACCGGTCCGACGCAGCTCAAACCCCGAAGCGACGAAATCGGCTACCTCATCGAGCATTTTGAAAAGCTCAAACAGCGCCTGCAGGATTCGCGGCAGCAGCTTGAGCAGGCGCAGAAGCAGGTTTTTCATGCAGAGAAGCTCGCCTCCATCGGGCGGCTTGCATCGGGCGTGGCGCACGAAGTAAACAACCCGCTGAACGGGCTGCGCTTCTGCGTGTACGGCATACAGCAGGACATCAGCAACGAAGCACAGACGCAGGAATACCTAACGCTCATAAGCGAAGGGCTTACTCAGATTGAAACCGTAGTTACCAAACTGCTGGGTTACTCAAGGCAGCGGCAAAAAACAGATGAGCCGCTTAACCTTCAGCGGCACATTCAGCTGGTGCTCGACCTGCTCGATTACCGGATCCGCGAAAAGCAGATCGAAACAGAAGTTGTTCACCAAGACCCGCTCCCAAAACTCAAGGCCGATCCGGGGCAAATTCAGGAAATGCTCATGAACCTGATGCTCAACAGCCTCGATGCGGTTTCTGAAGGGGGCAAAATCCGGATTGAGACGGGCACAGCCGGCGACTCGCATTTCCGGATTTCCGTTTGGGACAACGGTTGCGGCATAACGGAGGAAGAACTCAGCCTCATTTTTGAGCCCTTTTTCACAACCAAAGAAACCGGAAAAGGCACCGGCCTCGGCCTGTCGGTAACGCACGGCATCGTAAGCGCGCACGGCGGCGAAATACGTGCGGAAAGCAAGCCTGGCGCCTATACCCAATTCACCATCACCCTGCCTTTGAACAGACATGAAGATTCTGATCGTTGAAGACGAAAACATCACCCGAAAAACCCTCTCTGACCTGCTGCGCAAAGAAGGGCACAGCACAGAAACCGCAGCTGAGGGCGAAGCCGGCATAAGGCTGCTGCAGCAGGATGCCGGCTTCGATGTGGTTATCACCGACCTGCGGCTGCCGCGCCGCGACGGGATGCAGGTACTGAAAGCTGCCAAATCAGCGAATCCCGACTGCGAAGTAATTGTGATTACCGCCTACGCGAGCGTAGAAACGGCGGTTCAGGCACTCAAACAGGGTGCCTACGACTATGTGACCAAGCCGCTGACCCCCGAAAAATTCCTCATCCTGATTCGGAATATTGACGGTTTCCGAAAGGTGCGCTCCGAAAACGAGCAGCTCAAAAAGCGGCTCGATGAAATTGAAAACAAACCCATGATCGGCAGTTCGCCTGTAATGCGAAAGCTGGCCGAAACCATGCGGAACGTAGCCGTGCACGACTACACGGTTTTAATTCAGGGTGAAAGCGGCACCGGCAAAGAGGTTACCGCCAAAACCCTGCACCGTTTCAGCCGACGCAGCAGCGGCCCTTTTGTAGCTGTAAACTGCGCCGCCATACCCGAAACCCTGCTGGAAAGCGAGCTCTTTGGCCATGAAGAAGGCGCTTTCTCCGGCGCAGCCGGCCGGCACACCGGCTATTTTGAGCGTGCAAACGGGGGCACGCTGTTTATTGATGATATCGACGACTTCCCCCTCCACCTGCAGGTAAAGCTGCTGCGGATACTGCAGGAGCGTCAGTTTTACCGCGTTGGCGGCACCGAAAGCATTGCACTTGATGTGCGCATCATTGGGGCAACTAAGGTGGATCTGCAGCAGATGGTAAAAGAAAAAAAGTTCCGGGAAGATTTATACTACCGGCTGCACATCATCCCGCTGCGGCTGCCGCCCCTGCGCGAAAGGAAGGAAGATATACCGGAACTGGCGCAGCACTTTTTTGAAAAGCGGGGAGCAGAACTGCTGCTGCGTGAGCTGCCTGAAGCCTTTTTCGATCAGCTTTGTGATTACAACTGGCCCGGAAACGTACGGCAGCTCGAAAACCTGATTGAGCGCATCATAGCAACGGGAGATACCGGCATTGCAGCACGGCTCACGGCTCCTGAAACAGATACAGCCGGAGGAATCGCATTAAATCAGCCGCCGCACAAAAAGGCAGCAGAAAGCTACCCCTCCTACGAAACTTACATGAACGAACGGGAGAAAGAGATCCTGAGCTGGGCACTCGAACAAACCGGACATAACATCAGCCGGGCAGCCGCACTGCTGGACCTGCCGCGCGGCACCCTTCGCAGCAAGCTCGAACGGCACAAAAACTAAAACACCAATCGTCAGGCCCTGCGAAATACGCAAAGATGAAAGCTCACGCGCAACACTTTTTCCTAAAAGCACTGTGCGGATTGCTCCCGGCTGTTCCATTACATCTCAAATAGCGCTTCCCTAACAGCCGATCTTAAGAAATCCAATCTTCGTTAGTGCATATTTACTCTTATATTGTAATCGTTCAAAATTCAGCTGTAAGAGCGCACGGATTTAACGGCATTCCTTTAAATAATTACTGCCGACCCTATGGTTTCAGGCCTGATTTTTCTTGTATTTCTGTTTCAGCAAAACCCGTTCTCAACCCAAGCATCACCCGAGCATATTGTAAAACAATTTACCATAGCCGACGGTCTGCCGCTGAATGCCGTTTGGCAGGTTGTGCAGGCAGAAGATGGATTTCTTTATATGGCGACTTTCGACGGGCTGGTCCGCTTTGACGGGTATGAGTTTATAACATTCAACAAGCTCAATTCGGAAGGCCTATCCTCAACGCGGCTGATGAGTGTGGGTATTGACTCAGAAAACCTGATCTGGGTTGCAAGCCCGTATGGCAATCTCAGCTCCTTCGACGGCTTCACATTTACCAATCACGACCAAACAAACCTCAGCGAACTACCCTTATTTACCGGTTTGGATGCCATAGGCGAACAGGTTGCCCTGCTTGGCAGCGCGAAAGGCCGGGCGATTCCTTTTTTGCAGGAGCACACTTTAACCGTAAATGAATCCCGGATTCTGATCGACTCAACTTTTGTGAGAATCGGGGGGCAGGTTGTTTTGGATAATGAAGAACTGCGGGGCGGGTTTGAGGATGCTGAGGGCACCATCTGGGTTTACACCCGCAACAACGGGCTCTTTCAGATCAAAGAGAGCAAGGTCCGTAACTTTTCTTCAGGCAGCGGCATC
>JAFIET010000146.1 GCA_020832405.1 Balneolales bacterium | reverse complement strand
TAAAGGAAGAAGTTCCCGTTTTCTGAACAACTCAGACGCACTTCCTCCAAAACTTTACCCATCCCGCTCATCAGCAAAATCTATGGTTATCATTATCGGAGCAGGCCCTATCGGACTCGCCTGCGGCATCGCACTGAAAAAGAAAGACATCCCCTTCCTCATCATCGAAAAAGGCTGCCTCGTCAATTCCGTTTTTCACTACCCCACGAACATGACCTTTTTCTCTACCTCGGAGCGGCTCGAAATCGGCGGGGTGCCCTTCATTTCGCACGGGGTGAAAGCTACGCGGCGCGAGGCGCTTGAATATTACCGGCGTGTGAAGGACGCCTACGCGCTGCCGGTTCATGTCTATGAAGAAGTGCAGGAAGTGAGCGGGCATGACGGCGCCTTTCGGGTTACGACCAACAAAGCCGTGTATCAGGCGGAGAAAATCATCATCTCAACCGGGTTTTACGGCATACCGCACAAAATGAATGTGCCGGGCGAGGACCTCCCCAAGGTGAAACACTACTACGACGAGCCGCACCCCTATGCCGGCCTCAAGGTGCTCGTTGTGGGCGGCGGCAACTCCGCGGTTGATGTCGCCCTGGAAACCTACCGCTGCGGCTCGGCCGTGAGCATGGTGGTGCGCGATCCGGAACTCAAGCCGGGCGTGAAATACTGGGTGAAGCCCGACATCATGAACCGCATCAAAGAGGGCGCCATCAAATGCTGGTTTAACAGCACGGTGAAGGAAATCCGGGAGGAGGAAGTCATCCTCAGCACCCCCGAAGGAGAAGTAAGGCTGCCCAACGATTTTGTGCTCGCCATGACCGGCTACGAGCCGAGCTTCCGCTTCCTCGAAATGATGCAGCTTGGTTTTGAGGAAGATGAGCACCGCACGCCCGTTTACAACCCGCACACCATGGAAAGCTCCCGGAGCGGCGTGTACCTCGCGGGCGTAGTCTGCGGCGGGTACAACACAAGCAAGTGGTTTATCGAGAACTCCATCGTGCATGCCGATATCATCGCAGAGCACCTCAGCCGGGTAAGCGAAAAAGCCGGGGTCCGGGACTGAGGCCATCACCCGAAAACATAACATGCATATCAGATTTTCAGGTATATGAAAGCGCTTTTTTGTATCTTTAGAGACCGTTTCGGGGCTCAATCTGCATAGCAATAATTCTTCGCAGGTTCGCTCCGGACTTATTTTAATGATGTAAATCGGTACCGGGTTTCCTGCCGGTCCGGCAGAGCTCTTTTAAGCAGGGATTTTAAAAAAGGGAGTAGCAAAAGCTGCGGACGGGCAACCAACCCGGGCTCACATTCAGCCGGAGGCAGCCTTTTATGAGCCCATCCCAAAGAGAAAAAATCAAAAACCTGAGCAACAAAATCGGGCTCTTTGCCGGCCCTGCCGTTTTTCTGATAATGTGGCTTGCCCCCGCCCCTGAAGCCCTGAGCACCGAGGCCTGGCGCGTGGCTGCGGTCGGCCTGTTCATGGCCATTTGGTGGGTAACCGAAGCCGTGCCCATCCCCGCAACGGCCCTGCTGCCGATTGTGCTGTTCCCGATTATGGAGGTAAGCACCATTGGTCAGGCAACCGCGCCCTTCGCCAACCCGCTCATCTATTTATTTATGGGCGGCTTCATCATCGCGCTCGCCCTTGAAAAAACCAACCTGCACCGCCGCATCGCCCTGCGGATTGTGCTTTTTGTAGGGGTGAAGCCTACCTCAGTGATCATCGGTTTCATGCTTGCGGCCGCTTTTCTGAGTATGTGGGTGAGCAACACCGCAACCGCCATGATGATGCTGCCCATCGCACTCTCGATCGTGCGGCTGGTGGAGCGCGGCAGGGACATCAACCGGGGGGAGCTGCAAACCAACTTTGGCATGGTGATGCTGCTGTGCCTGGCTTATGCGTGTAACATCGGCGGGATCGGCACCCTCATCGGTACCCCGCCCAACGCCCTCATGGCGGGCTACATGCTCGATACCTACGGCGTGGAAATCGGCTTCGCACAGTGGATGATGCTCGGCCTGCCGATTGTGATCGTTTCACTGCCTATCTTGTTTATCGTGCTCACAAAAGTGGTGTATCCCATCCGCATCACGGAAATCCCCGGCGGGAAAACCGTAATCCGCGACGAGCTCAAAAGTGCCGGCCCCATGAGCCGGGGCGAGAAAATGGTGGGCGTCGTTTTCCTCATGATTGCTTCGCTGTGGATTTTTCGTCCGCTGCTTGAGCCTTATATCCCCAATATTTCGGATACGGGCATCGCAATTTTCGGAGCCGTGCTGATGTTTCTGCTGCCGGTCAATTTCCGCAGCTTCGAGTTTGTGCTGCAGTGGGAAGACGCCAAGCGCCTGCCCTGGGAAGTGCTGATTCTCTTCGGTGGCGGCCTCAGCCTGGCGGCGGCCATCACCGATACCGGGCTGGCTGAATGGATCGGGCTTTCCATCTCGCACCTCGACTGGATTCCGATTTTTGCCCTGCTGCTGCTGTCGCTCACGGTCATCATTTTCCTCACGGAAATCACGAGCAACACGGCTACCGCAGCGGCCTTCCTGCCCATTCTGGCCTCGGTCGCCATCATGATGGGCTACGACCCGATGGTGCTCGCCGTGCCCGCGGCTATAGGCGCGAGCTGTGCCTTCATGCTGCCGGTCGCAACCCCGCCCAACGCCATCGTGTACGGCAGCGGACTCGTGAGCATTCCCCAAATGGCGCGGGCCGGCTTCGCCATCAACCTGATCATGGTGTTCGTAATTTCAATCGCCGTTTACCTGCTGCTCGGCTTTGTGTTCGGCATCGCCTTCTGACGTGACCTACACGCATGGTGATGGCACGCTGATGACGCGGATTAAGGCGGTTTTACGCGGATTTTTTTGCCGATACCTGCCGGCTCTCTCTGCCTTTGGGGATCTTCTCACATGAGGCTATGCCTCGTTCTGCATCAGGAGGCGGCAGGTTCTGATACTGACGAACCCTTCCGCAACCTGTATATTTGCCACATTAAGTTAGCAAGAACAGCAGCGGTTACGAGAAGCTGATAAAAGAGTATTCCGCCATCCATCGAAAAAAACCAAATAATCAACATTGCACCGGTTATCAGGCTCATATAAAACTGGGTTTTTCCGGATAATTTATTCTTTAGAATAGAAATGGTAATCATAATCAAGATGAATACCGTAAACACAATATATTCCATGATTATTTATTCAGGCTTTTAGATTAAAATTTTTGTGTCTGATAATCCTGGATTTTCAGGGCATAGCCCGGACCAGCTCACAGAATCACACATTGGAGTTACAGGACAGGTAATTCATGGTTTTTGTGTGTTGATTCCTTAAGCTTACCTGTCAATTTTAACATATTAAGCAATAGTTACAAACTATTTTACAAAAAATGCATGTCTTGTTTTAGTCATTCAAAACAAACCTTGAGTAAGCGGATTTGATTTTTGCCGGAATACGGCCGGGTACCGGCCCGCGCTGACGTTACATTTTGCACGCCCTGCGGGGTCTCCGACGGTCGCATCATGCCTGCGGCATTCCGGATATTGGGGGGAATGGGCGCGCTTTCTATAAACATCTAACCCCTCCGGGCTTGGAATTCACCTTCGGGCTTTGATGCACTGACAGAGGGCGGCTTCGGGGCGTTGATGACCTGCCGGGCAGTTTCTGCCTTTGGAGATCTCTCACATGATGCTTCGGTTGGTTTCCCGGCTGCGCTGCTTGCAGAAGCTTCGGGGAGCTCATCGCCATGTTCCGCTGTTCGAGATGACATTTTTGGTTTTTTTGTGGGTTTGGGCTGACTTTTTAGGCTCTGACAGCTTCATCGCCATGCCCCGCTGTTCGGGATGATATGTTTGGGTGTTCTTTTTTGGGTGCTGGTGTTGCTGCCCCGGTGCGGCGAGTACAAAAAAGCAAGGTGCATGCCGTTGGTTTGGGATCTGTCCCAAGCACGAAAGACCGTGATGCGCACGGGGTTTCTCCCCAAAAAAAAAGAGCGGGAACGCGCAGAGCCTTAGGGTTGCCGGCCGGAGCCTTTTGCCGGC
>JAFIET010000145.1 GCA_020832405.1 Balneolales bacterium | reverse complement strand
TTTGTTACCAATCACGTGCTCTTCATCCCCCCAATCTGATTCCCAGTCGAAGGATTCATCCTCTACTTTTGCTTCTATACCTTCAAACACATCAAGTTCGCTGCCTTTGGCTATAGCTTTCAGGGCGCTTTCAATCTGCTCGATGATGCCCTCAAGGGTGAGACGAAATGAATCGACCGAGCTTTCAAGGCGTTTCAGCAGGTTGATGCGCATTAGCACCAGAAGGCTGCGCTCGCGGTCCATTTGGGTGAACCTTCCGGTCGATTTCAGCACATTGTCGTAAAGGTCACGGTAGTGCTGCAACTTGCCGGGCAGGATGTAGTTTATCGGGGAGTACACCGAGAGATTAAGTAGGGTGAGCTGTTCGGCAATTTCAACATAGGTAACCTCTCCGTCTTTGGTTAACGGACTCTGAACCGACAGCGGTTTGTTTCGCTTGGGGAACTCACCAATTTCAGAGGTATCGTAGTAGGTTGTAATATGCTTTCTCGACCGGGCTATGGTGAGTGAATCCAGAATTTCAAAGAAGTCAAAATCGAGCATATCAAGCAGCCTTTCCGTTGTGCGGTTTTCTGCATCTTCCCGCGACCATACGTTGAAGGCCTGCTGTGCCCGCTTGAAAATCACATCGATTCCGCTGGCCGTATCGAGCTTTCTGTCAATGATTTCAGGGTTGCCTTCATAGGCCAGGGCAAGCTGATTCTTCAGGTCGTTGAAACGGTTGTTTACCGGCGTTGCCGACAGCATAAGCACCTTGGTTTCAATGCCCTCCCGCACAATTTTGCGCAACAGCCGCTGATACCGGTTCTCCCGGTTTGCATGGGCATTGTTGTTGCGGAAATTGTGGGATTCATCAATAACCAGTAACCCGTAGTTGCCCCAGTTTACCGTTTCCAGATTGCGACCGTTGCTCATGCCCCGATCACGTGACATATCGGTGTGGAACAGCACGTCGTAGCGCATGCGGTCGCCAGCCAGAATGTTATTCTTATCGTTGTACCGGTAGGTGTTCCAGTTCGCTTCCAGCTTTTTGGGGCAGAGCACCAGCACATCTTTATTGCGCATCTCATAATACTTGATGATCCCCAGCGCCGTAAAGGTTTTCCCTAAACCAACGCTGTCGGCAAGGATGCAGCCATTGAACTTTTCCAGCTTGTTAATACCGCCGATTACCGCATCTTTCTGAAAGTTGTACAGCTTGCTCCATACAACGGTATCCTTAAAGCCTATCTGATCATTCGGCAGATTATCAAGCGAAAGGTCTTCCAGGAAATCATTAAAAATGTTGTAGAGGGTGATGAAGTAAATAAACTCCGGGCTGTTTTCCTTGTAGGCGCTTTCGAAGAAATCCTGAACTTTTTGGGTTACGTCTTTTAGATCTTCTTCATTCTGCCACACCTGATTAAACCATTCGAGGAAAGCGGCACTATCGGGATAATCTGATTTTTGAATCAGGGTCGGGAACCCCTTGCGGGGTGTAAGGCCCAGGTCTGCCGTGGTGAAACTGCTCACGTTAGAATAAGAACAGGCTTCATACGGTCCGTTTTTTACGTGTACCAGCCCGTTGATGGGCAAATTGTGATGCCGGTTTGACTTAAAAACCACCTTCCGCTTCACCCATTTGGCGCATTCTTTGGCAACGGCACGCTGATTGAGCTGATTTTTCAGACGAAGCTCAAACTCACCGCCACACAAATCAACCTCATTATAGATATGCGGGATGTAGAAATGGCGGCTGTCTTTCCGGAAGTTTTCTTCTATAAAAGTGGGAGATGAGAACAGGAAACGCAGCTCCTCGATCTGCTCAAGCTCTTTTTTGAGGGCTTCGTAGGCATATATAGAAAACGATGAAGCAGCAATAGAAAGCCTGCTTCCTTTCCGCACCACCTGCTTCAGGTCGTCGGCCAGCCGCGTATTTACGTTATCAATGAGTTTCATAGGCATTCATCACTTCATCTGCACCACTTCCATCAGCGTTTCGAAACTGCTTACGGCCTTAAAGACCACTTCATTGCCGCTGATTTCCTTAAAGTGCTCTCCCGCACAGTGTATTTTGAGCTTCTCAATTTCGCGCAGCTCCAGCCCTGAGTCAGAGCCTTTGGTTTCCGCCACAAAATAGATGTGCCGCACTTTTTCCTTGTCAAAAACAATAGCCCAGTCAGGGCTGTAATTGGCTACCGGCGTAGTAATGTAGAAGCTCCGGGGCAGCCGGGCATATACCGTAACTTCCGTACTTTCCTCAAGGGCCTTAACAAAAGCAGCCTCAGTTTTAGAGTCAGTAGCAAGGTAATCATAAATGTGTTTTTTGAGCACGGCTGCATTTCTGAGCGTCGTGTTGTCGTTGGAAAACACCGTTTTGGCATCATGCCGCTGCTCCGTTTTGTGGTACACTATGTTGCTGAAAATAAGGGTGGCTTTTACTTCATTGATAAAGCCGCTGCAACGGGCGATAAATACCTCCGGATTCTTTTTAAGCAGCAGGAACTTCTCCCGCTTTAGCCCTTTCAGAATACGGGTTATACTTCTTCGGGTGAGGTGCGTGCGCGATTCAATCTCCCCCACAATATCATATACCGCAGTTGTGGATGGGTTGAAGCCGACCTGAACCGTGCCTCTTGATTCGGCTTTGATGGCTTCATTGCTCTCAAGCTCTTCGCGGGTATGCGTATCAAGCTCTCCGGACACGATCTCATACACCCGGTCGCGTATGTTCAGGTTTGCGTTGATCTTTACAATGCTGTCTTGTACCAGCTTTTCCGTATCGAAGCGCACTTCATAGATGGTTTTCAGGCTGATCTTATCCCAAAGTTCCTGAAACTCTTTTCGGGCAAAATTCTGATTCGTCTGCAAGCGAACCGTATTCCGCTCATTTTCGGGCCTGAACGGCTCACCGGTGTACACCGACTTGAGGATATTGGTGATATCTTCCCGGTAGGGGGCAAACTCCTCAGGCAGCGGCAGCTTATCTTTTTCGATCAGTTCCCGCCCGATTTCGGTAATGTCGCCCTTGCGGTCAACCACCTTCTGAATCATCAGTTCATACAACAGCTCACGTGCCTGATCTTTTGTCAGCAGTTGTTCTTTGCCGCTTTCTTCACGCACCACTTTGTTTGCAAACAGCTCCGGGGTAACTTTTTTCGGGCGGTCTTTCAGGGATGCCGCAATTTCATTTTGCAGCCCCTTTGCAAAGGCCTCATAGCTTTCTGATGCTACCACCGTAAGCTTGTTGATGGAATGAACCAGCTCCCCCACGGACTCAATATCCATTCGCTGACCATTGTTATCTACACACAGCCGCATGCCCCGCCCCACTTCCTGACGCCTGCGGGTCTCGCTGCCGCTCTCAGGATTCTTGAGCGCGCAAATCTGAAACACGTTCGGGTTGTCCCAGCCTTCCTTCAGGGCAGAGTGTGAAAAAATAAAGCGAACCGGCTCTTCAAGACTCATCAGTCGTTCTTTGTCCTTCATAATAAGGTCGTAGGCCGAAATATCATCGGAGCTTTCGCTGCCCCGCTTCACTTTCGGATCAACCGCCCGGCCCTTTTTATCGATAGAAAAGTAACCTTCATGCACTGCTTCGGCCTCATCACGTTCCAGATAATCGGAATAACCGGCAGGCATGTACCCCCGGTGAACCCTGCCGGGGTCGGTATCAAGCAGATATTTATTATACTCTTCCCGAAACAGGTCGAGCTGTTCGCTGCGGAGCTTGTTGTATTCCTCCTCAAATATTTCAGCATACTCGCCGGGCTGCTGTTCCCCCTCTCCATCATACTGCCGGTACTTTTCTACACTGTCGATAAAAAACAGGGTGAGCACCTTAATCCCTCTTGGGAAAAGTTGTATTTCCTTCTCAAAATGAGAAAGGATGGTTTCCCGGATCTGAATGCGCCTGAAGGTGTACTCGTCCTCATCATTCATTACATCTCCGGGAAACATCTCCTGACCGCCGAGCACGATTTTGCCCTGCTGCGCATCTATTTCGGTAAGCACTATATTATCGTAGGCGGGCATTTCACCGGAAAGACTGAAGAGGTTTGCCCC
>JAFIET010000144.1 GCA_020832405.1 Balneolales bacterium | reverse complement strand
TTTGGCGGGGGAAATTATCGGTTGTGGGGGATGCTGTCAAATTCCGGCGGTCTGCGGTCGGCGGTCCGCCGTCTGCCGCCCATAGCGTTTAAACGCAAAGGACGCGAAGGGTGTCGCGAAGGGCGCTAAGTTAAACCCCTGATGCGGGATATGCCCGGAACTGCACAAATTCAAAGGTGCGGCGGATTTCCGTTTCGCTGATCCGTACGGCCTGCCGGCGGGTTGTGCTTGCATAACAGGGGATGCCGCACTGCTGCAGCTGCCGGACAAGGGCGTAACAAAAGGTCTGCTCTCCCATGATGTGCACGGCATGGGGGGCGATCTTTCTGACTTTGAGGTAATACGATTCGGCGGTTTGGAGCACTTCGTCTGTATCTGCCTGTGGATCAATGGCGGGATGCGTCAGGTCGCTAACGGCACCAAACTGCTCTTTGGCGGCTTGCAGCTGTGCTTCCGGCCACTGCGCAAAAGGGTGGTTGGAGATATTGAGGAGCATGTTGGGGAATTATGTTATCCTATTTTTTGAGAGGCTTTTACTCATTTCTGCTGATGCGGTGAACCTCACCACTTTCCATTTGCTGAAGAGACTCGTACAGACGGGTTGCATTAGCCCTTGACTTAAGCAGATGAACCGTTTCCATCAGCGAATTATATTCTTTCTTAGAAATCAGCACCGCTCCTTCTCCGGAATCCCGTTCGATCACAAGGGTTTCGTTGTTTTGCTCAACCTGATCGAGCATTTCCGGAAGATGATCTCTTAATTCAATTATCTTTATATTTTTCAAAAGCTTACTAATAACAACTTGATCCTGTTCAAAACCCGGAATATGCTTCTCTACGAACCGTCGGGTTTTCTCTGCCAATTGGCTTGTTTGCTTTATAATGGCGCCGGCACTTTTAGGGTCGTCTCTCATGCCTGCGTGATTTACATCATTTCTGTAGTCTGAAGACAGTTTAATTATCTCAACAATCTCGGGTTCCCATTGTTCAATTTTTCCTATAAAAATATCCTTTCGGATTGCATGAAGTCTGTCACTCATTTGTTTGCGCTTATTAGGCTTTACAGTCTCTTCACTGTGCAGGACGAGCGCCAAACCAATAAGCAATTCATTGATCAGTGTTAAGGCCTGCTGATACTGATTTACTTCCAGATAATGATCTATCATAGCAAGCTGTGCCTGAATCCCTTGTTTGCTGTAAATAGCTGAAATGTCAGACACAGGAGCCGCGTACTCATCAAGCTTTTGAAGTATTTCTTCCGCAAAAAGCTGCAACGGCTGCGTGTGGGGCATCATTTGCAGATCCAATTTCAATTCATCGGTCATGGTTCGAGCCCGTGATGCTTGCTGCATCACTTCAAGAGGCCTTACAACCGAGAGCGACTGCATAATTCCATTCACATAACTTCCAAAATTAGTAAGCCCTTTTGCCTTGTGAAGCTCATTGTTCTTATAGCTTCTGCCATGCAGATTTTTCAAAATATCTGCAAGATCAGATCCATCCCCCTTTTCGATAAGGCGCCTGATACCAAAAGTCCAGTCAATGATGTCAAGAAACGACGTAATATCAAGCACTTCGTTGGTTTCGCTGCCTTTTTCAAACAAGCCATACCTGATTGCTTCGACCCTCACATTTTTTTGAAAGCGCAGAAAGACCACAACTGCGAGTGCTACCATAGGCTGTATCCTGAACCCGTGCGTTACATCAACCACAAGACGACTTCCCTCCGGAACCTGCTTAACAACTTTTCCAAATAAGTCCCAAAGCTCTGACTCGGACTTTCCGTCAGGTATAGGAACAAAATCCTGCACTTGAAAACCACAATCTATCATCCCCTGCCTGTGCTTTTCCATTGCAAATGTGGTCGCAAAAATGAAATGCTTTTCAGGCTTGTAATGATCATTTATGGCCTTTTGAATATACCTTTCTTGATAATGCTTTTTATCGATGATATAGGTGGTCACCTCATACGAAGTTGTGCCTAAAAAAGAAATTGCCAATAGTTTACCCATTCGTGCACCTAAATTAATTATTGATATTTATTCACATTAAGCCTAAAAAAATAGCACATATACCTTCTGCCGAGAACTAACTACATTTTCAAAGAAATACGTAATATTTTTAAGACAAATACTAAGACAGCTATACAATAGCAATTTCAAACCGACTTGCCCGCGCATTTTCAATTTGCTCTTTATCAGTTTTACGCTCATCGAGGGTTATGCATCCTAAAATTTCATCCAAGACTGAATTATCAGGATGATGTATCTCTTCCTGTGCAGCAGAAGCTTTTTGCAGGTAGTCTTCTACCATTTGAGAGAGGCTGATGCCCTTTAATCTTGCCTGCCTGCGTGTGCGTTCGAGGGTCTCTTTGTCAATCAGCAGTGTAAGTTTTTCTTTCATTGATTCGGAGATAGGTTTAGAAGATTTCACTACAAAAGGTACAGAAATTTATCTTCACACCCGCACCACAATCCTTTCCCACAGCCCCTTCACCTCCCGCTCTATTTGGTTGAGGCCGGGGCCCTGAATGAGGCTGATGCCGTAGTCGCGGAGTTTTTCGAGCAGTACTGTGTTGGTTACGGGATACCAGCTGATCAGCGCGCCCTGACGGTAGCGGGGGCCGTAGGTTTCCATGATACTGAAGAGGTTGGTGATGGCTTTCTGATCTACCCGGCCGGCCTTGCATTCCGCAAAGAGGGGGACCGCATTTTTGACAGCCATCACATCGATTTCATTTTTGACGGTATCCTCCATTTTGCTGCCGCGCTGTTTCTCGGTTCCGGAGTCCGGACGGATTTTCACGTTGGCCTGCACATCATCGTATTCGCCGGTTTCGCTCAGCCAGCTGCAGACCAGGTCCTCCAGCCAGCCGCCGGCAAAGACCTCCGCCCAGTAGGTGCGCTTCTTTTGCGGAAACAGCTGCCCTGCGAAGCTGACCTCCAGCTGCGTCGGGTTAACGGCATCCGTGAAAACAGTCAGCGGACCCGCTTCCAGATTCGGGCGCCAGTCCGGGGTTTTGTACACCGGCGCGTTCCGGAAGGCTGCTGCGCCGGAAAGCAGGGATTTCACCCCATCGGTTTCCCGGTTTTCGGCCAGCCAGCGGCAAAGTGGCAGGCGCTTCTTTAGTGTTTCCAATTTGCCTATTTCTTTAATAGCAGTGCCCTTAAGAAAAAGCACCTCCTTCACCCGCAGCTGAAACGAAAACGGTATTTCGGTATGCACGGCACCGGCTGTGCGCCACATCCGCTCTTCCTGCGTATCTACATAAAGCAGCTCCGCACCGGCATCGCGGAACGCGAGATACAGCTGCACCGCAAGCGGCTTGGGCCCGCCGGTATAGTTCAGACAGCAGGCCTCCCCGTCTGAACAAAGCTCCGCGGCAAGGGCTGCCGCCTTTTGCTGAATCTGAGCTGGGTCCGTAGCCGGGAACTCCCGCAGGCGTACAGCTCCGTCACTAAGGCCGTATTCGGTGAGCAGCAGGCCCCGAAAATCCTCTGCCTGCTTGACCGAATCTTCGGTATGAATGAGCACGAGCTGCGAGGGCCTGAGCTGCAAGAACGCCAGCAGATTGGGTGCCGGCTGACCGCCGATGATGCTGAGGAGGGTCATGGCAAGGTGTTTGGGTTAGGTGGGATTTATGATGTGCAGGGGGAGCACCGATGCCATCAGATCAAAATCGCGGTCATTGTGCAGCAGCGGCAGCCGGTTTTCAATACAAAACCCGCCAATCACAATATCATTGGTTTTGCGGATGGTGATTCCTTTTTGGCGAAGCTTCCTGAAATAGAGGGCATACCGGGCCGCCCGCTCCGGCGTAAGCGCGGCAGCTTTCGGCAAAGGCGCAAGCAGTGCTTTTGCGGTGCGGTAATCCCGGTCCGACCGAAAGCCCTGCAGCAGCTCAAGCAGGATGATATCCGGCATCAGGATGAGTTCGCTTTCCAGCAGCTCGTCCAAAAGGTCAACGACCGCCCCCGGGCGACCGTTGAAGTAATCAATCCAGACAGAAGTATCACAAACGACCATAGCTCATAGCTTGCTTTCCCGCATCTCATCGAGATCGCCTTCCCAGCTGAGTTTGCCTCTGTAATTGCGGATGCGTTTCTGCTTTTCGCGCTGAACAAGCACACGCAG
>JAFIET010000037.1 GCA_020832405.1 Balneolales bacterium | reverse complement strand
AAACGATTGGGCTTCAGGGTGATGTTATCAGGGCATAATCAAATTCCTTAACTGTTCACCAAAATCTGAGTTTATGAATCTCACAGGCAAGAAAGTTATCATTACGGGGGCAAGCAGCGGTATCGGCGCTGCATTTGCAAAAGCCATCACCGAAAAAGGTGGCATTGTGTACGGCATCGCCCGCCGGCAGGACCGCCTGCAGCAGCTGCAGGAAATGCTGGGCGACAGCTTCCACCCCGTGGTGCTCGATATCACCGATGAGCCCGCGGTTAGTACGTGGGTCGATACTACCTTCAGTGCTGAGAATTACCCCGATGCGCTCATCAACAATGCCGGACTCGGCAAATTCGGCAACGTGGAAGACCTCAGCCTCGACGACTGGCACAGCATGATGAACGTGAACCTGAACGGGGTTTTCTACCTCACCCGCAAAATCGTGCCGCTGATGAAGGCCAACCCGGCGCACTGCCACATCATCAATATCGCATCCGTAGCCGGCCTGATGGGCAATCCAACCATTTCGGGCTACAACGTAACCAAGTTCGGCCTCCGCGGCTTTTCCGATGCCCTCTTCAAGGAGCTGCGCTACGACGCCATCAAAGTGACCTGCGTGTTCCCTGGCTCCATTGCGACCGAGTTCTTCGACCTCGCCGGGTCAAGCGCGCATCCTAACATGATGCAGGCCGAAGACGTAGCCTCCACCATCGTGCACATCCTCGAAACTCCGGATAATTTCCTGATTGATGAAATCACCCTGCGCCCGCTCAATCCCAAGCGCCCCGACTAAGCAGCGCAACAATTCACCCCAAAACCCGGCCTCCCGCCATCTCTGAGTCACATTATTTTTGGGGGGGAAACTCCGTGCGCATCACGGTCATCCGTGAAAGTTCAGAACTCCCGGGCCAACGGCCGGTCCCCTGCTTTTTTTCGCAGCATAATTACATCACCGGAATCCGTCCCAATCCTCCGAATTGCTGGCAGTAACCGCAAAAGCAGATAAACACAAAAAGCCTGCCCGAACAAAATTCAGGCAGGCTTTTTTATGTTTCGGGGAAGTCATGGGTGATGGCACCCAGCCCTTATGAAATGCTTAGTTGGCCGTAAGCTCCGGACCCGGTTTGCGCGGGAGGCGCTCATCGAGCATGGCGGTATGGTAGGCGAAGGTCGCTACGATTACCGCGTTTCGCATCAGATCCTGCGGCACGAGGCGCTCGTAGGTATCCATATTGGAGTGATGGCTGAGCGTGAAGTACTCGAGCGGATCCTGAATGAACTGGAAGCCGGGCAGACCCACGCGGTCGAAAACGACGTGATCGGTTGAGCCGGTATTCGCCCAGGATACGGTTTCGGTACCCCACTCGGCGAACGGAAGCAGCCAGGTGCGGAACAGATTGCGGACGGCATCGTTCTGCTGCAAGTAAATACCACGGATTTGTCCGCCGCCGTTATCCACGTTGTAGTAGGCCGAGAACTTGTCGTAGCCGTCAAGGCGGGTGATGGATGTAGGCGCACCGGGGTTACCTTCGGGACGGGCGAGGTAGGTTTCCACGAACTCGCGGGACCCGATCAGGCCCTGCTCTTCACCGCTCCAGAGGGCGATTTTAATGGTGCGGCGCGGCTGAACGCCGGCGGCCTGCAAAATGCGCATGGCTTCGAGCATAACAACGGAGCCGGCGGCGTTATCGGTCGCGCCGGTACCTGTGTGCCAGCTGTCCATGTGAGCACCAATAACCACAAATTCATCTTTCAGATCAGGGTCCGTGCCGGGAATTTCGCCAATGGTGTTCCAGCCCATCAGGTTTTCATCCTGAAACCGTACACGCAGGTCCATTTCCAGCTCTACGGTTTTGCCGTGCTGAAGCATGCGGTAGATGCGGCCGTAATGCTCACGGGCCAGCGAAATTTGCGGAACCGGGGTCGGGGCATCTACCTCGTGCGGACGCGGACGCTCGGCCCAGGGTGTGCCCGGAGCCGCGGGAAGCGTAGCACCGGAAATGGCAACCTGACCGCTCCAGCCGCGGTAGCTTTCATCGAGGATGGCAAGCGGGCGCTCCTCCATCAGGAACTGTGCACGCTCGTAAGCGGCCTGCTGTCGCGCAATAAAGGCCGCGTTGGGTGTCTGACCACCCTGCTGACCGCTTGCGATGCGCTGTGTTGCGTTGGCAAGGCGGAGCAGGCTTTCGTCGGTATGGCGGCGTGCGATGGCATCCCAGTGCAGTTGCGGCTGTGCGGGCTCGGCGATCATTACAAACTTGCCGCTGAGCTTGCCGCGCCAGTAGTCGAAGTTTTTCTCCTCAGTAATTTCCAGAAATACAACCTCACCGGAAACCGGCCCGTCGTAACCCGGCGACCAGGCTTTCGGATAGGCAATTATCGGAAAATAAGTCTGCTCGCTTTGGGCGTGCATCGCAAAGCGGGTAAGCTCCCAGCCACGGCCAAACGGCCCCCACTCGTGCTGATACACATTCTGAAGACCGAAGCCTTCCATCACTTCCGCGGCCCATTCGTTGGCGCGGTACATTTGCGGGGAATTGGTGAGGCGGGGCCCGATCACATCGGTGAGGTAGCTCGCCTTCGCCATAATCTCAGAACGCTCAATGCCTTCTTCAATAAACTTGGCGACCATTTCCATATCGACCGTTGGCTCATCGATAGATTGGGCCGTAGCCGGTTGTGCAGAAAAAACAAAGGCGGACAGCAGCAGGCTGAGCCCGATATTTCGTAGTAGCTGATTCATACGCTAATTATTAGGTTCAGAGGTTTACACGAGGAAATATACTAAAGGCTGAAATTGCAGAAAAAAAACCAATATAAAACACGGGATATGCTAAAAAATGCTAAGCTGTACGTCAAAGCTTTCACAACAGGAATGCGGGATACAGACACCGGCGCGCAGCGCAGTCCGGCTAAGCGCGTTGCTTCACACAGGATTTTCTGTGGATAACTTGGGCTTGAAACAGGCGCACTCTTGCCGTATATTTGAAATCTTGATTCAATTTGATTCGACCAATGGAGAGGTGCCAGAGCGGTCGAATGGGCTCGCCTGGAAAGCGAGTGTGCCCTAACCGGGTACCGAGGGTTCGAATCCCTCCTTCTCCGCAAAACAAAAAGCCCGGCCTGAGTGTAAGCATACTCAGGTCGGGCTTTTTATTTGTCAGCTTCCGCAATCAGCACTTTGCGCCGAAACCAAAAAGCAAGGGCTTATCCGCCGATTTGGGGTGTCAGGAGCTGACACTGCTGACCTTGATGTGCACGGAGTTTATCCAAAAAAATAATGGCTTATGTGGCAGTATGCGGTTTTTTTAAGTAAGAGCGCCGGACCTGCTATCCCCTTCTAAAACAAAAAGCGGTGTCTTGAATAGGCCGGCACTGCCTCGCCGTTGTGTTGTGCGGGCATAAATACCCAGCTGCTCGCCGCGCGGATACTTTCTTCCATGATGCCGTAGCCAATGGACTGTACCTGCTCGCGGGTGCCGTCGGGGTAAAGGAGGTGTATGGCGGAGATCGTAACTTCGTCAACGCGGCCTTCTTCATTTACGAGCAGGGTGACCTGTACTTCTACCTGAAAGCCGAGGTCGCGGGCCTGCTGCGGGGTAACGGCTTCAACGATGCGGCGAACACGCGCCGGCCGGTCGGGGTTTCCGACAACGCCCTGCTGTGCCTGCTGCGGGGCTTCGAAGCCGTCAAAATCCGGAAACAAATCGAACTCGGGGAGGTCAAGCTCGTCTTCGATCACGACATCGCTGACTTCCGGCGGGGCAAATCGCGGTCGAGGCGGCGGCGGGAGGGCTTCTGCCTGTACGGTTATGGCGATCTCGTCTATTACCAGCTCATCCCAAATCATGCCGCTCATCATTTTTTCATCAGAGCGCCAGTCGGCAAACCGGAAAATGAGCAGGCTTATGAGCAGTGCTGCAACAAGGGCGCATTTCACCCGCTGATGATAGGTTAGGCTATGGCCAAATATGATGATGACGTTCCGGTTCATGGAATGCATCAACGCAAGCGGGAGCGTTTATCGTTTGCCGGCGCTGTTCAGACTTTTGAGCCGCAGGAACTCGTCTGAAACCAGCTTGTGCACGTGTGCCGTCATTTCATCAACGGAATCAAAATCAGCGGGGTCAACCGGATCGAGCACGGACACGTGCAGATCGCCGCGCAGGTTCATTTCCCAGGTATCGGGCTTAATGCAGGAAAACGTGCCCTCCATCACGATGGGCTGAACAAGAAAACCGTTATCCACCGAGGCGTGAAAAGCTCCCTTTTTAAACGGCTTGATGTTACCGTCGCGGGAGCGGGTGCCCTCGGGGAAAATCATCACGCTTGTGCCGTCTTCAATCGGGGCAATCATTTTTTGCAGGGATCTGGCGGCGCCTTTCGATCCGCGGTCCACCGAAATATGCCCGGCAAGGTGCATCAGCCAGCCCACGATGGGGAGCTTAAACAGCTCTTTTTTGGAAACCCACTTCATCTCAACAGGCAGGGTTGCCATCAGCGGCATATCCAGAAAACTCTGATGGTTGGCAATCCGGATCATGCCTTTGGAATTACTGAGCTTTTCAAGGCCGTAATAGTGACGCTTCCAAAACGGATTAAGCACCATGATCGATTTCCCAAAAAACATCATTACCGCATTGGGGTAGCGGTGATGCGGATCGAACGGGAAGGTGAAAACCCTCACGAAAAACGCAAACAGAAACGAAAGCACAAAGGAAATTCCGTAAACGAGCCAAAGCAGGGCACTAAGCAGTTTATTCATCTGAGTTTTTTTCCTGGGAAGTTAAGGCTTTCCGGATAAATCCGTTAGCCCGTTTGAGTTGCAGCCGGGCTTCTGCTTCGCTGAAATTACCGAGTGCCATCAGCAAAGCGGTTTTCACGTGTCCGTTGGTTTGCTGCAGCAGGCTAACAGCTTCATCATAGGAAACCCCGCCGTAAGTCATCAAAATGCGGCGTGCCCGTTCGTGAAGCTTTTGATTGGTGAGCTGCAAATCGACCATCACGTTCTGCCAGACTTTGCCGAGGCGGATCATGGCCCCGGTGGTGATCATATTGCAGACCATTTTTTGCGCGGTGCCGCTTTTCAGGCGGGTGCTGCCGGCGATAACCTCGGGGCCAACCTCTACAGCTATGAGGATGTCGGTCAGCAGGCCTTCGGGGAGATGTTCGGGCTTAACACAGCAGACGAAAACGGTTGCGGCGCCGCGCTGCCGGGCTTCGGCCATGGCGCCAAGCACGTAGGGGGTGCGGCCGCTTGCTGCGAGTCCGCAAAGGGTATCGTGCGGGCCAAGATTCAGATTCCGCACATCGGCTGCGCCCTGTTCGGGGCTGTCTTCGGCGCCCTCCTGTGCCCGGAACATTGCTTCGGGGCCGCCGGCAATAAGTCCCTGCACCATTTCGGGCGGGCTTCCGAAAGTGGGCGGGCACTCTGAGGCATCTAAAATACCAAGGCGGCCGCTCGTGCCGGAACCGGCATAAACGAGACGGCCGCCCTGTTTAAAAGACTGCGAAACCTGCTCAATGGCTGCTGCAATGGCATGCTTTTGCCTGCCTACTGCCTTTGCCACGAGCTCGTCCTGTGCATTCATCAGCTCCGCAATTTCGAGCGGAGAAGCAAGGTCGATTTCGCGGGTTTGCGGGTTAATCTGCTCCGTACCAAGTCGGCTAAGCAAATCATGTGGCTTGGGGGAATCAGACAAAACAGGCTACGATTAAAATCACTTCGGCTATGAACGTCTGTTGCGCCACCACAATGAACTGGCGTGCGCCATTTCATCAAAATCGGGATCTTTTTTCTTGCCGTTCATGGGTACCGTTGCGTGCACATCCGGCACAAAGTGCTCATGCAGCAGTGCCGCAGCAAGGTGGGAAACATCCTCATTCATCCGAAGCTCGGCTGGTTTGTAATAATTCTGAATGAAGTGCGTGTCGTAGGTTCCGGAATTGAATACCGGGTGCTCCATGGTGAAATGGCAGAACGGGATAGTCGTTTTGCAGCCGTCGATCTGGAACTCTTCGAGCGCAACCCGCATCCGGCGGATGGCTTCGTCACGGTCTTTGCCGTAGGTAACGAGCTTGGCGAGGAGCGGATCGTAGTTGATGGTGACCGACTGACCCGCTTCGATACCGGCATCCACACGTACGCCTGGTCCGGAGGGCAGTTTGAACCGCTTGAGGTAGCCCGTGCTTGGCATGAAGTTTTCCTCGGGGTCTTCGGCGCAGATCCGGCACTCCATCGCATGGCCTTTAATGGTGATGTCAGACTGCTTCAGCGGCAGCTTTTTGCCTTCGGCTACGAGCAGCTGAAGGGCAACGAGATCGAGACCGGTAATAAACTCCGTTACCGGATGCTCCACCTGCAGGCGGGTATTCATTTCAAGGAAGTAGAAATTCCGGTGCTTGTCGGCGAGGAACTCAACCGTACCGGCGCCCACGTAGCCGCAGCTTTGCGCGGCTTTTACGGCCACATCGGCCATGGCAGCACGCATCTCATCATCGAGAAACGGGCTCGGGGCTTCTTCCACCACTTTCTGATGCCGGCGCTGCACCGAGCACTCCCGGTCGAACACATGCAGCACGTTTCCGTGCGTATCGGCTATAATCTGAAACTCAATATGGCGCGGGTTTTCGAGGTATTTCTCGACATACACGCGGTCGTCGCCGAAAGCACTCATGGCCTCCGACTTGGCAGTGCGGATGCTTGATGTGAAATCCTCTTTCTTATGAACAATCCGCATCCCTTTGCCACCGCCGCCGGCAGCAGCTTTAATCATAACCGGATAGCCGATTTCCTCCGCAACGCGCTCGGCCTCGGCAACATCCTTCAGGGCGGTAGCCGTGCCCGGAGGCAGCGGCACCTTGTTGGCTTCCATCAGCTCGCGGGCCTTGGTTTTATCGCCCATAGCTTCGATGGCTTCGGGTGTAGGGCCTATGAAAATGATATCGTTTTCGCGGCATTTGCGGGCAAAAACGGAGTTTTCGCTCAGAAAGCCGTAACCGGGATGGATGGCATCTGCCCCGGTAACGCGGGCAGCTTCCAGGATTTTTTCCATCACAAGATAGCTCTTCGAAGAGGCGGCTTCACCAAGACAAACCCCTTCGTCGGCAAGCTGCACATGCGGCATACCCGCATCAACTTCAGAATAAACGGCAACTGTTTTGATGCCGAGCTGCCGGCAGCTGCGAATTACGCGAACGGCGATTTCACCGCGGTTCGCAATCAATACTTTCTTAATCTCAGGCATAAGGTTAATGCTTGTTTAATAATTTACGTGGAAACTGAAGGATATAAAGCCATCCGGAACAGCCGCTTAACCATTTAAATACTATCAAAATGCTGTGTGGCTGCTTTATACACACATATTCGAATATACTACCTTAAAATAAGAATTTCTCTTTTTTACTTAAGGAATATGGTTGGCAAACAGTTTTTTATGTGTTTCATAATCGCTTTCTGAGTGATCATGAAAGACATCAAACTGATGGGAAATCCCTCGGTTATCGAGAAAATCTGAGATTGATTCTGCGTCCTCGTAAAAGTCATCACCGGGATAAGTTGCTATCCTGATATCCGTTTTACGGAGATCGGCCAGGTAAAACTCATCTGAAAGATGGGGCAGGTATTCGATCGGGTTATTGTAGTAAAAGTCTTCATCTGCCGCACCATCGAAATGCGGACGCATATCGTACTTTCCGCCGATTGAAATGCACTTGTCAAATTTTGAAGGATGCCGCAGCAGCATATTCAGGGCAAGATAACCGCCGTGTCCTGCACCGGCCACAATGATAAAGTCGTTACCGGCAAGTTTCTTTATTCTTGGGATGAGTTCATCAATCACAAAGCTTTCGACATGAAGAAACTCAATAAGCCTGCGGCGCGGATCTTCCGTTTCATCAAAAATGAGCCTGTAATCAGGCTTTTCGAGGGTAATTACCATATTCAGACGGTTATCAATCTGAAATGCAATGCTTTCCAGAAATTCGGCGTCTGTATCGGCAGCATCACATAAACTGTTAAAAAACAGCACAGGCGTACCGCCGGTACCGTAAATACGAACTACAACATCAGCACCCAGACTTGGGCTGTTCCAGGTTTCGGTTACGTATTTCATGACGAAGATAAATTTAATAGGGTTGGTTGATTGACGATTGACAGCTTGAGTGTCGGGTAAATTGCCTGGTTTTAAATATTATATTTTGTTTTCAGAAAAGCCGAATTGCCATTATATCCGATTGTAAACTTTTTAGTAACAGCAAATTGGAGGATATCAGGTAACTGCATATGTTCCGGTTTCTTTTAGCCGGCGTCTTGCTTTTCAGTTTAGGATACAGCTCATAATAAAAAAGCCGTTGCCGGTAAGGGCAACGACTTAAAGATAAACGAAAATAAACAGTATTAACCAATCATTTTTATTCAGAAAAGCGCTTTTTTGCGAAACCGAAATAATTTAGCTCAGCTTTTTCTGCGCCACCAGATTTTGGGGATGATGGATAGTTTTTCGGCCGTACTAAGGTAAGCGCGCTGAGTGAACACCTGATAATCATTATCACGGATTCGGTTCAGAATTTTGCTGTAGTTCAAACGCGCCATCGCTACTGGGTAATGGCTGTCGCGCGAAAGCATGGGGATGCCCTTATCTGCATCTTCATAATATCGTTCTGCGCGCTGTATCTGAAACTCCATGAATGCTTTAAACTTGTCGTCATTACGGTGTTCAAACAAATCGGCTTCAGTAATCCCGAACTGCAGAAGCTCATCCTGTGGCAGGTAAATACGATCGCGGCTGAGGTCTTCCCCAATATCCCTGAGAATATTGGTCAGCTGCATCGCTATTCCCAGCGCAACCGCGTGTTTGAGTGCCTTTTTGTCTTTATAGCCAAACACTTCACTAACCATTAAACCAACCACCGAAGCTACTTTGTAGCTGTAGGTGTACAGCTCATCGAAATTTTCATACCGGTTTTTGGTCAGGTCCATGCAAACACCCTCCATAAGCTCAAAAGTGAGCTCAATGGGAATGTGGTATTGCCTGAGCGTATCGGACATAGCAAGCAGAATCGGATGTTCAATTACCTCCCCGTTGTAGGTTCGCTGAAGCTTATCTTTCCAGCTTTCGAGCATCTGAACAATCTGCTCAGGGTTCAGCTGTTTTTTCATTACCAGGTCTTCAGCTTCATCCACGAGATCATCGATAAACCGGCAGAGCGCATAAATTGCAAAAATTGATCTTTGCTTTTTATTAGGAAGAAGCCTCGTTGCCATGTAAAAGGTTTTGGCATATTCTCTTGTGATCAGCCGGCAGTGCGTGTAAGCCTGCCGTAACTCTGTACCGGTTACTTCATTTATTACAGACGTGTGCAGGGACGTACGCTCATAAACCGGCCTTATAATTGTATATGGAAGCTTAAGTATATAATTCATAGCAAGACATCGGTAGTCTTAAAGTAGTTAGGAAGCAGTAGAAATGAGTCATAGTAACAGAATCTGAACGGTGGCAATAACGTTCCTGTACAGCATAATAATACCTTTAATGAAGCTCAGTTCCGATTTTTTTTTAAACACCTGCTCGGCAGGGCACTTTTTTTGTTCTTGAATGTAAGCCACGGCTGTTTTGAACGGCCTGATCTGAGGCTTACCCTTCAATACCGGCCTCTTCTAAACATCAGCAACGATTTGGCTCCTATATTTTACAGTAACAATAATAAAACATGGGAATGAGCCTTCAATTACTTAAATTCTGAGTTAGCAACACGCTCATAAACCTATTTTACGATTAAAACAGGCACGTTTAAATTCGAAACAAATCAACTATCTCAGCTTCTGCTGTTTGTTGCAGAACGTATTTTTTTGGATTTCTGACCGAAACCTTTTGTTCGTACTGCACAATGCCAGGCTGAAAAGTAAAACGATTATTAACTCTTACCTTCAGGAATCTCAATTAAACACTTTCAGACAATCGGCCAATTTTTCTCAGCAGGTTCCTAAACTTAGTATATCCCTATCAACCATATGGCAAAAAAAATCACCATTTACGATGTAGCCAAGGAAGCAGGAGTAGCTATTTCAACTGTTTCACGTGTGTTAAATGATTCACCTTATGTCTCAGAAGAAACCAAAAATAAGGTGCAGGCTTCTATTGATAAACTTGATTTTCACCCGCAGGTAAGTGCCCGAATGCTTGCCAGGCGGCAGCCTCAGATTATAGCAGTTGCCGTACCAACCTTTACAACTCCCTTCTTTAACGAAGTTCTTAAAGGCGTTAAAGATGAAATCAGCAAGCTTGACCTTGATTTCATTATTTACAATACAGGTTCTGAGGATCCGGAAGAAAATTTTAAACGCTTCATTGACCGCGGGATCCCCGACGGGCTTGTTGTTTTTTCGATTGATATTAACGAGAAGGTTCATAAACGTCTGCAGGATTATGATATCCCGGTGATACTGGTAGGTGCGAATCATCCCGGTTATGATTATTTCTACTGGGATAACTACAAAGGCGGATTTATTGCCGGAAAGCATCTTGTGGAAAACGGATTCCGCAATATTGGTTTTATCCGGTCGCATACCAAATCGAGTATTTCTGATGAAAGAGAAAGAGGCTTCCGGGATGCACTCAAAGAAGGCGGAGTTAACCTTAACGAAGATATGCTTGTTAGCGGCATCACCCGTAAACATGCCGGTTTCAGCGAAGAAGCCGGATATGAAGCGATCAAAATTCTCAAGGAGCGTAACGCCATTCCCGATGCGCTGTTCTGCTCGAACGACGCGCAGGCCATTGGTGCAATGCATGCCCTCAGCGAACTCGGCCTCTCCGTACCGGAGGATGTCGCCATTTTGGGTTACGACAATATCAAAATTTCCAAATACCTGAATCTTTCCACCATCGATCAGGCCATGTATGATGTAGGTATCAGGTCCATTCAGCGGCTTTCCGAGCGTTACAAAGATAAGAACATCAAGCTCAAGCAAACGATAATTGAACCTGAACTCATTGCCCGTAAATCAACAAAAGCGCGAAAGTGAACATTTCGAAACTACTCACCCGCTCAATTAAGCTGACCTCTGCCGAAGGTTTTGACGAACCCCGCAGAGGAAAAGTGAGAGACGTTTATCAGTTGCCCGATAACAAACTTGCCATCGTAGCTACTGACCGTATTTCTGCTTATGACCATATTCTGGGGGAGACTATTCCCTGTAAAGGTCAGATTCTCAACCTAATGGCCGCATGGTCATTGCGTCAGGTTGAGGGTATTGTGCCAACACACCTGATTCAGGTCCCCCATCCCAACATCACGATAGCGAAGAAATGCGAGCCAATCCCCGTTGAAGTAGTGGTTCGGGGCTATCTTACCGGGCATGCATGGCGGCTGTATAAGAAAGGTATCCGTACCATCTGCGGTGAAAAAATGCCCGACGGCCTGAAACAGTTCGACCGCTTTCCAAAGCCCCTCATCACACCAACTACAAAAGCGGAGGCCGGCCATGATGAAGATATTTCTGCAGATGATATCATTGCAAGCGGCATGCTCACGGCTCCCGTTTGGGATAAAATCAGCAAGACGGCCCTACTTCTGTTTGAAAAAGGATCTCAAATTGCTGATTCCCGAGGCCTGATCCTTGCTGATACCAAATATGAATTTGGTTTTTATGGGAGCACGATCACCCTAATCGACGAAATCCACACGCCGGATTCATCCCGGTATTATTACAAATCCAGATTTGATGAACTTCGCGCTGAAGGCAGAACACCCTATCAGCTTTCAAAAGAATTTATACGCGATTGGCTGCGTGAGCGGGGGTTCACGGGGCAGCCTGGTCAGGAAATGCCTGTACTGCCTGATGATGTGCGCCTTGAGATGTATCGAAATTATGCTATGCTTTATCAGATTATGACCAAAGAACAGTTTATCCCGGTTGTTACCCCTCATTTCGATCGTACACTTACAATTATTCTTCAAAAAGAACTTAGCTAAGCTTAGCTGATAGTGGCCGGTCATTACAAACCGCATTACGCTGAATTTATACCTTTATGCGACAACTTAAGCTGTTTGGCCTCCTTGCAGGATCGCTGACCACGCTGTTGCTCTTTTCTTCTGTTATGGCTGCCGGATACTCCGCTGCAACCGATCAGAAAAACGGCGACCGGCTGCCCGATACCGAAATCACTGCCGAAACACGCATAGGGCTCGCTCTAAGCGGCGGCGGCGCAAAAGGTTTCGCACATCTCGGCTTCATTAAAGTTCTGGAAGAAATCGGCCTGCCCATCGATTACATCACCGGCACGAGCATGGGTGCACTTGTGGGCGGGCTTTACGCGATGGGTTATACAACCGAACAACTCGAAGAGCTCACCATGAGCCTTAACTGGGACGACCTCTTTAGCGATACCATTCGCAGAAGGCACATCCCCATGGAAGAAAAAGCCTGGGACGGCCTGTACCTGCTCACCCTCCCCATCGTAGGCCGTGCTATCACCCTGCCTGCCGGCGTAGTAGCCGGGCACCGCATCGAGCTCCTGCTGAATCAGCTTAGCTGGCGCTACCCAGGCGAACAGAACTTCCTGGATTTCCCCATTCCGTTTGCCTGTGTTGCAACTGATCTGGAAACCGGTGAAGCCATAGTGATTACAGAAGGATTTCCCTCGGAAGCCATCCGGGCGAGTATCTCCATCCCCACCGCATTTATGCCCAAACAAATAAACGGGCGTGTTTTGGTTGATGGCGGCGTAGTCAGAAACCTGCCGGTCGAAGAAGCCCTCGAACTTGGAGCAGATATCGTACTCGCTGTAAATGTCAGCGATCCGCTAAGGTCAGCCGACCAGCTGTTTAACATCATCGATATTCTCGATCAGACTGTTTCTTTTCAGATCTATAAAAGTATTGAGCAATCACAATCACTGGCTGATTATAACTTCCAGGACAGCCGTATCACCGATTTTGGCGTACTCGATTTTGAATCAGCTGCTGACCTCATTCGTTTGGGTGAAGAGCTGGCCCGCTCGCGCTATGATGAGCTGAGTGCACTCGCACATTCAATTAATGAAATAAGAGGAGGCCCGACAAGGGTGCCGCGCATGATTGAAGAACCAATGCGCTACTACATTTCTGACATCCGGCTTATAGGTGTTCAATCAGCTTCAGAACTGAACACACTGAGCCGCTTCATGCTGCAGCCCGGTAATATGCTGAGCAAGCAGGATATTCAGCTTGGTATCGAAAACGTGTACGGAACCCAGTTTTTTAACAGCATCAGTTTCCGGCTGGTACCCGATCACGATTATGATAATGCCGAAGATGCTTTTATTCTTGAATTGGTTGCCGTTGAGCGTGTTCAGGATATGTTCCGATTTGGTTTCTATTATGACAACTACCGCCGGGCTTCGCTGCTGCTCAATACTACGTTCCGGAATATGTTCTACGCCAGTTCGGTAACCCGGGCAAACTTCAAACTGGGTGAAGAGCCATCGGTTGATATCCGTTTCTTTAACTACCTGCGCAGCGAGTACAACAACGCGCTGGCCTTAAGAGCAAACTACAGCCTGTACCAAATCGATGAATTCAACAACGCCGGAAACCGGGTTTCAACTTTTAATACGAATTCCTTTTTTCTTGAAGGCATGTTTGTACCCCACATGGATAATCAGTCCATGGTTTCAGTTGGCCTCAGGCAGGAGTTTTTTAATATCAATACGCGGGTAGGAGAAGTAGTTTTCCCGTTTGGCTCAACGAGCATCAGCCAGATCATTACACGTTTCGATTTTGACAATACCGACCGGGTAACCTTCACCAAAAAGGGGCATCAGCTTAACATTGAAGCATCTCAGTCAGTTGATATACTCGATACCGCCGTCAATTTCTTTCAGGCATTTGCTTCCTGGCAGGGATATTTTGAGATCCGGGAGGAACTTGTACTGCTTACATCTGCACGTATCGGAACCTCAACCCGCGCTGAACTCCCTCTGCACTGGCGTTTTCGCTTTGGCGGCTATCCTGAGTATCCGGGCTTCAGGGTTGATGAAATCAGCTCGAACAATATCCGGATTTTTCAGACCGGGCTGCGATATGAGTTTTTGCCCGAGTATTTCGTATCGGTACGCACAAGTGTTGGCAGCACCGAACGGCTTGATGAAACCAATTTCAGGAAAACACCCCTTCGGGTTGGCTGGGGCCTGGGTTTTGGGGTTAACACACGCATTGCCCCGATGCAGGCGGCCATTATGGGCAGCCAGCGGAATCCACTGATGATTATGTACTCGGTAGGGATTCCGTTTTAAGAAGGCCGTAACTAACTTTTCATATTATTAAACTGTATTGGAAGCTCAAGCTCTGAGCCTTTAATTAAGGCCATCACTTCCTGCAAATCGTCAATTTTCTTTCCGGTTACCCGCACCTTGTCGTCGTGTACAGCCGCCTGCACTTTAATCTTGCTGTCTTTCACCAGCTTCACAATTTTTTTGGCGTTCTCTTTATCAATGCCTTCCTTAAGTACAACTGTTTGCCGCAGGCCTCCGTGTGAGGTGCCTTCTTCTTCCTTAAATTCCATGCTTTTCGGGCTCAGCTTGCGCTTGATGAAGTTTGCTACCAGCATATCACGCACGGCGCGAAGCTTCATATTGTCTTCAACCTGCACAGAAATCAGTTTGGTTTTGCGGTTAAACTCAACTTCCGCATTCGAATCCCGAAAATCGTAACGGGTCCGGATTTCTTTCATGGTGTTATTGATGGCGTTATCTACTTCCTGTAGGTCAATTTCGTTAACAGCGTCGAATGATGGCATAGTCGGTATTTTAGTTTATTTTGATAGGTGATGCGTCCCGAAAACCATCACCCGTTTGAATTATTCCTGCGAAAAATAATCAATTTTGATTTAAGGTTCCTGAATTACAAGACCTTCCAGTCAATCATGTAAGCTTTTAAGCTGTTCATCATCACACCCTCATTTTATTATGGATTCACTCACCCACATCCTCCTCGGCGCTGCCATAGGGGAAGCCGTACTGGGCCGTTATGCAGGCAAAAAAGCCATGCTTTGGGGAGCCGTAGCAGCCACTGCACCGGATATCGACGTGCTGGCCGGGGCCTTTATGTCTGACCTTGATAAATTAATTTTTCACCGGGGTATTACCCACAGCCTGCTGTTCATCATCGCAACTTCGCCTCTTTACGGATGGCTCATAAACCGTATTCACAGAAACCATAAACATACGGCAAACTGGCAGCAATGGACCCTGCTCGTGTTTCTTGCTCAGCTCACCCATACCCTGCTCGACAGTTTTACTTCGTATGGCACACAGCTTTTTCTGCCTTTCATCCCGGATGCCATTGCCCTGAGCACCATTTCCGTAATCGATCCTCTTTTTACGCTGCCACTGCTGATTGGCGTTTCATGGCTGCTCATCGCCCGCACAGATCACCGGCGGCGCCTTTATATAAGTACGGCCGCCATTTTCCTGGCAACAGCTTACCTTGCTTTCACAGTAGTGAATAAAACACAGGTGGAACGGGCTTTTCACGCTGCTTTTAAGCAGCAGGGTTATGAGGCAGCAAAAACTGACATCAAACCTACGCTGTTCAACAATCTTTTATGGCGCGGAATCGCTCAGCTGCGGGGTGAAGACCGCTACGTTGTGGGTTACTTTTCAGTGATAGACGGTCAGCAGGTAATTGCACTGGAAGAGGTTGAGGGAAACCATCACCTCTTAGCTCCCTATCACGGAAAAAGCCCGGTACAGCGGCTGCGCTGGGTGAGTGAAGGTTTCTACAAAATAGAAGAAACCGAAACCGGATTTCTGTTTAACGATCTCCGTTTTGGCCGTGTAGCTGAGTTTTCAGATGAGGTTTCATCGCCTTATGCTTTCTCCTATACCCTGAGCCGGAGCGAAATAGACACAGATTTTGTGGTTGAGCGTATCCGCCTTAGGGTTGAGCGCGGGCGGGAGTCAGAATCTTTCCGGCTGCTGTGGCAGCGCATCCTTAATGCCAATGCCGGTAAGGAAAAACTGCATTCAGCTGGTGAATACCCCTAAGCCGGGGTCGTTGTTATCGCCGGCATTTTCCAGTTCTCCTTTTTGGGTAACGTAAGCTGCGGAGCGCATGGGCCGGCTGCTCAGCCTGCGGATGTACGCTTCAATCCGCTCAAGTTTTTGATTGCGGCGGCTGCCGTCGTTTTCCAGCTGCATCACTTTAAAGCGAACCCGGTACCAGGCATAGATTTCATCTTCATCCTTTCCGTTCCATTCATGATTGAACATGCTGTTAAGCTGTTCTTCAGTACTTACCCGTCCTTTTCGGTTTTTGAGCCAGTTAACGTGCAGCCAGGTCAATACCAAAGCGATTATGAGCAGTCCGAATTCAATAATTGCGAAAGAAGCCATACCGTGCAGAGATTTCGTTTTCAGATGTTGCTAAGAAAACTATTTTCGGCGGTGATACATTCAGCCAGCAAAAACTCTGTTACCGGAACCGCTTGTGTATGTCGTCCAGAGGGATAAAGACTGTCGTTGGTCTGTTAACCGGGTCAAAGAAAGGATTGCTGCACGCAAAAAGCTGGTCTATGAGGGCTTCCATCTCCGGAAAATTAAGTTTTCGTCCTCTTGGTATAGCCGCTTTGGTAGCATAGGCAAACAACAGCTTTTCCTTCGGGTCAAGGCCGCTCGTGTTACCCATATTCTGAAAATCTTGCAAAATACTTTCGATGATGGGCTTCTCATCTATTTTGGTAAGTTCAGCAGGTACGCCAAGCACCTGCGCAGAATTACCGCTCATCAGCTGAATATTGAATCCGATTTTTCTAAGGGTTGGCAGCACATCCTTCAATAAAGCAAAATCGGAAGCAGAAAAATCAATTATTTGCGGAAACAGCAGCTGCTGTGTGCCCGGAAGGCCGGCTTCGGCACTGTTGGTGGCCCGCTCAAAAATGATGCGGGTGTGTGCCGCATACTGATCGATAATGAACATACCCGAGCGGGTCTGTGAAATAATGTACTGATCGTGCAGCTGCCAGTAGCCGCGGTGTTTGTCGTACACTTTTTCAGCCGGTTGCGCACTGCGTGAGGCTGCCTGCTCTCCTTCAGCCTGCCCGAAACCGGCTGTGCCCCCCAGCTGTTCAGAAATTCCCGAAGGATAAAGTTTTTCCATCATCTCGTTGCCGTTGAAGCCTTTATTTCCAAAAGTTCTGCGGTCACTGTCGGTACCGAAACGGTCAGGCCAGCTGCCGCCCCGGTTGCCGGGCAAACTGCTGCCGCTGCCTCCCCCGAAACCCTCCGGAAAGGTAAACGGCTGCCGGGGAGGGCGCTCCCCGGTTTCATCAAAAGATGCATCAGGCACATTAAACCGCTCATTCAATGAACGCGTAATGATTGACCTTGTGAAGGCGGCCACGCTTCGCTCATCTTCAAACTTGATTTCGAGCTTCGAGGGATGCACATTTACATCAATTTTTCCCGGCTCCAGCTCATAGTAGAGCGCATAAAAGGGGTACATTTCTTTTCCGATCCAGGATGAATAAACATTCTGAATAATGTAGTTGAGATGCCTGTGCATGAACGGCCTTCCGTTTACAAACAAAAACTGCTCGCCCCTGTTTTTCTTGGCCATTTTGGGATCAATCAGATACCCGCGAAGGGTGAACAGGCTGGTTGATTCTTCCACAGGCAGCAGGCTGGCCCGGTATGATTTACCGTAGATGCCGGCTATACGGTCTGCAAGTGACCCGGATGGCAGCCGGTAAATATTTTCTTTTTCGTCAGAGAACTCAAATGCGATTTCAGGATGGGCCAGTGCAGCCTGCTGTACAGCAATGATGATGTGCCGCAGCTCGGTTGCATCAGTTTTCAGGAAAGCCCGCCGCGCCGGTACGTTAAAAAAAAGATTGCGTACCGTTACGCTTGTACCCGCCTGCGTGGCAGCCGGTACCGGCTCTTTCTCCTGCCCGCCGCGAACCTCATGCTCCCAGCCGCTTTCATCCTGTATGCGCCGGGTTTTGATGTTAACCTGTGCAACCGAGGCAACCGAGGCCATAGCCTCACCTCGGAAACCCAGCGTGTGAATATTATACAAATCTTCCGCGCTGCTTATTTTGGATGTTGCATGCCGCCTGAAACACATCACAAGGTCTTCTTTTGACATACCGCAACCATTGTCGGTAACCTGAATCATGCTGCGCCCGGACTGCTGAATCAGCACTTTGATGCTGTCGGCACCGGAGTCAATGGCGTTATCGAGCAGCTCTTTCACCACCGATGCAGGTCGCTCTACCACCTCTCCGGCGGCTATTTTGTTCGCAAGCTCTGATGGTAACAGATGAATAACGCTGTCTGAAGGAGTAGTCAAAGGGATGGGTTGAAGGATTTATCCGTAAAGGTGCTGATGGAAAAAAAACCGGTGAAGCAGCCTGGCCTGGCAGTACGCCCTAAGCCCCAAGCTGCAGAAAAACAAAAAACAGGCCAAAAAGCAGCGCCGCGTAAAGCAAAATAGAGCGCACCTGCCCGCGGCTTGATTTGCTTTCGAACCGGATATTGTGGCCCGCGTGTTTTGCCCGCTCTTTCGATTCGTTGTAATAGCGGGGTTTATACTCAAAGCGTTTATGCGATTTTCGTTTTCCGATGATGGGTCCAAGCATAATGAAAAGTCGTATCGGTGTAAAGTAAAGCTCTTTAGAATATAATCAATTTATGCGGGATATCATTTCCGGTGGCCTTTCAGCCTTCGGTAATGGCACTTCGCGGTATGCGGTACACGGCCGTTGCGGTTAAAACATAGAGCGCCTCCACTCCGGCGGCCAGCCCTGTAGCCGGTTCAGAAATTCCGTGCCTGAACCGCTGCATTTCCCGCCCTTCCCAGCTGAAGGCTGCAAGCTCTCCGGCACTTATCACCCAGAACAGATCGCGCTCAGCAGCAACAGCCATGCTGCCTTCAGTGCCGGCAATAAACCTGCGCCAGCTGCCCTGCGAGCCGAGCTCGTGCACCAGCCCGCGGCCACTCTCTAAAATGAAAAGAACATCTTCTCTTACCAGCATGCCCCTTACCGGGAGCATCAGCTCGCTGTCGCGCAGATCGGTACGCTGCAGCAGCCGCCCGTTCCGGTCGAAACGCAGCAACTCTCCGGAGTCGGCGTCAGTTACAAAAAGTTCACCAAACGTGTTTACTACCAGCGGACCCGGCCTAAAAAATCCGTCCGAATCGGCTGCACCCGATGGCTTGATGCTGCTCAGATAGCTCAGCCGCCGGTCGAACTGCTGCACCCGACCGTTATTGAGGTCAGAAACAAACAGCTGCAGCCCGTTAGTGGCATCAAGCGATTCAGGCGTATCAAAGCGGTAGTTACCGCGGCCGCGAACTCCGAGGGAGTCAAGCCTTGTGCCGTCATCCCCGATAACCAGCAACCGGTGCCTGCCACGCTCAAGGATTAAAATCCGGCCGTCGGTTGGTACAACATCAAGGGCCGCCGCATCTCGCAGGCCGCTCACCAAAACAGGCCAGGGCAATTCCTCCTCTACGGTTTGGGCCGTTTCGGCCCCTTCGCCGGTTTCGTTTACGCCCGAACCCGATGTTGTGCCGCAGCCCCAGGCCAGCAAAGCAAGCAGCAATACCGGAAGCCGGCCGGGTGCCATCATCCGAAAAAAAATCATGCGGTTACACCCTAAAAGCGGGCCAGACCTTTGGCACCGATATCGGTTCGTTTGTAGAGGCCTTCAAAAGAAATCTGAGCCGCCGCCTCGTAGGCAAGCCTTATGGAATCGGCCAGGGTTTCGCCTTTGGCCACGACATTCAGCACGCGGCCGCCGTTGGTAACGAGCCGCCCGGATTCATCGGTTTTGGTACCGGCATGAAACACCTGTACCTGCTCCGATTCCGCCGGGATGCCGCTGATCACCTTGCCCTTTTCATAGCTGCCGGGGTAACCGCCCGAGGCCAGCACCAGGCAGGTGTACCAGCTTTGGGTGTCAACTACGGGTTCGTAGGAGTCGAGCCGGCCTTCGCAGGCGGCCAAAAGCAGCTCGGTGAAATCCGACTGCAGCGCCGGCATAATGACCTGACACTCCGGGTCGCCGAAGCGGCAGTTGAACTCAATCACTTTGGGGCCGTCGGGCGTCATCATCAGGCCGCAGTAGAGCACGCCGGTGTAAGGCGAACCTTCAGCGGCCATGCCGCGCAGCATGGGCTCCACAACGGTGAGGCGCACGCCTTCGAGACCGGCTTCGTCGAGCAGCGGGGTCGGGCCGTACGCACCCATGCCGCCGGTGTTCAGGCCGGTATCGCCGTCGCCTATGCGCTTGTGATCCTGCGCATGCATGAGGATGCGCGTATTTTTGCCGTCACAAACGGCAAAGACCGAAACTTCTTCACCGCTCAGAAATTCTTCGATCACCAGCCGGCTTCCCGGCTTGCCGTAGAGGCCGTCAGCGAGCAGGGCATCGAGCGACCACAGGGCTTCATCCAGGTTTTGCGGGATGAAGACGCCCTTGCCGGCCGCGAGTCCGTCGGCTTTCAGCACCATCGGCCAGCTGTTGTTTCGGGTGATGTGCTCACGGGCGGCACCGGCCTCGTGCCCTTCAAAAACAAGGTAATCGCCGGTAGGCACGCCGTATTTTTTCATGATGCCCTTGGCGAAGCTCTTGCTGCCTTCGAGCTGAGCAGCGGCCTGTGTCGGTCCGAAAACAAGCTTCCCGTTCGCCGTGAGGAAATCGGTGATGCCTTCTACCAGCGGCTGTTCGGGCCCCACAACGGTGAGGCCGATTTCGTGCTCCTCAATAAATGCAAGCACAGCCGCGTGGTCAGAGGCATTAAGCGCGACATTGGTGCCGCAGCGGACCGTACCGGGATTCCCCGGCGCTATAAACAGGCTGCCGGTCCGCGCCGATTTGCAGAGGGCCCATGCCAGCGCATGCTCACGCCCTCCGCTTCCAATCAGCAAAACGTTCATTTTTCCGGATCCGGAATCAGCCATTTTTGGCGAAGATTTCACCGGCGAAGCCCACAATCTGCTGAAAGCTGTCCGGTTTAAGGCTCGCGCCGCCAATAAGTCCGCCGTCCACATCTTCCTGCGACAGCAGCTCGTCGGCATTGGCTGCGTTCATGCTTCCGCCGTAAAGCAGCGGAATTTTGGTAGCCACATCAGCGCCGTAAAGGGCTGTGAATTCGGCACGGATAAAAGCGTGCATTTCCTGTGCCTGCTCAGGCGAGGCCGTTTCGCCGGTTCCAATGGCCCAAACCGGCTCGTAAGCCAGAACGGTTTTTTTGGCATCATCGGCAGAAATGCCTTCGTAGCCGGCAACCATCTGCTTTTTAACGACTTCGAAGTGAATGCCCTTCTTACGCTCTTCCAGAAACTCGCCCACACAAACAACGGGGGTAAGGCCTGCGCTAAGGGCTTTTTTGGTTTTCTTGTTTACGGTTTCGTCGGTCTCATTGTAGTACTGACGGCGCTCAGAGTGACCGATAATCACGTGATCGGCACCGGTTTCTTTGATCATTTCAGCGGTGATTTCGCCTGTGAAGGCGCCTTTGTCTTCAAAGTGCAGATTTTGCGCACCAATATGCATGCCGGTGATGGCTGCTGAAGCCTCAGCCGCAGCTGTGAGCGAAGTGAAGGTCGGACAAAGCAGCATGCTCACGCCATTAGGCGCCGCGCTTACAAGGCCTTTAAAGGTTTCGAAATAGGCGCGGGTCTCGGCCGCGTTCATATGCATTTTCCAGTTACCTGCAATCAAAAATGGTCTCATGAAGGATCCTTTTAAGGGGTTTGGTTTAATAATTGACGGATGTCGTTTTCGATGATGGAGAATTCCGTGCCCGAATATTTCCTGACGATGGTACCATCCGGGGCTACGAGAATTCGGGTGGGCTGCACAATTACGTTAAGCCGGCGAATCAGGTCAGCGTTGTGTACCTGCCGGGCTTTGGCAACCGGCCAGCCGGTCGGACGCTCATCATAAAAGGCCCTGATGGTGATCGGGCTGTCGTTGGTCGGGAGGGTGAGGAACTGCACGCGGCTGCGCACATCCTCGTACAGAAAGCGCATCAGCGCATGTTCTCCCTGATAGCGCTGAGATGCCAGGTTGGCAATTTCAAGCAGCAGATAGCGCCCGGTGTAGGAATCGTTGGTTACGGTGCGCTCATCCTGCAGCAGGAGCTCAAAGTCGGGCAGTTTCATGCCCGGAGCCAGGTTTTCGATATCGTACATGTAGAAATCAGCCCACTGCGCCAGGGTGGGGTCGTCGCTGAACTGAATGCGGAAATCGCGCAGCATGCGCAGCGCCTGCTCGTTTTGGTTAAACTGCGCCAGAATTTCAATTTTACGCATCTGCAGCAAAATGCGGTCTTCTTCGCGCATGTTCAGCGTTTGAACAGAATCCACAAACGCAATTGCAGCATCCATGCCTTCAAGGCGGAGGAGGGCGTCTGAGGCCAGAATCGCGCGGTCTGACTTGAACAGATTAAGGCTGCCTATGCCCTGTCTTGCGCGGCGAAGCACGAGGGCATCATCCCAACCCTGCATGATTTCGATAGACCGCAGGGTTGAAGTCTCGGCGGCGAGAGAGCCGGGGTGCAACTCGTTAACCGACCAGAACAAATCGCTCCAGGTACGGAGCAGCACCGGTATGGTATCCTGCGTAACCTCCGACATGCCCGAGCTGATAAATTCCACAACCCGGTTGAAATTCCGTTCAACCCGGCGGTAATCGTGCACGGCATTATTCTCGCGGGACTGCGCCCTGAAACTCTCGTTGAAACCCGGTATTTCTGCTGTAATCGTAATATGATCGCCGTTGGCAAGCACTACGGTAGATGTCGAAATGAGCCGCTCGTTGCGGGTAATTGAAATCACGTACTCGTCGCGTTCACTGAACCGGGCCGTGCCGGAAAAGTTTCCGCTGCGGTCGGTGCGGGCATAAAACAGGGTGTCGAGCCCGCCGGCTGCCGCATCAAAATTTACGATGGCAACACCGATGCCGGAAAAGTCGCCGGTCTGGTCGAGGTTGCGGTCAACGGTAATGGTGCCTGATATGTTGGCGCGCATGCTCCCCGCACTGCCCTGCGCAAAAAGCAGAACCGGCATAAAAAGCAGGATGGCCGCCAGCAGCAGTGCTGCGCTGTTGCGGCCGGGTTTTGTAAACGATTGATCGGTAATCATTTCAGATAGTTAGTGGTTGGATGATGTTCCTTTGAAATTCAATACTGTGCTTAGCCTTCAAGTTTTTCTTTCACCATTTGGGTTACAAGCTGCGGGTTGGCCTTGCCTTTGGTCTGCTTCATTACCGCTCCCACAAAAAAACCCATCAGCTTTTTGTTGCCTGCCCGAAAGCGCTCTGCTTCTTCGGGATGGCTGCTGATCACCTCATCAACAACCGGCTCGAGGAAACTGCTGTCCGATACCTGAATCAGGTTGAGGTTTTTGGCAATGGCTTCTGCATCCTCATCGCCCTTCAGCATCTCGTTAAAAATGGTCTGCATGGCTGAGGAGCTTATTTTGTTATCCGAGCGCAGCTGAATGAGTCCGGCCAGCTTTGCGGCATCCGCTGGAAATGCGGTGATGGAAAGGTTTTGCTCGTTTAGCACACGCTTCACCTCAGAAAGCATGAGGTTGGCGCTGAGCTTCGGGTTGGCGCCGGCATCGCAAAGGGCCTCGAAAAAATCGGCAAATTCGCGCTCTTCGGTGAGCAGCCGCGCATCGTAGGCCGGCAGACCGAGCTGTTCCGTAAACCGTTGCGAGCGCTGCCGCGGCAGTTCGGGCAGCTCGGCACGGATTTCCTCCCGCATGGCATCGGTTACAACAACCGGCGGCAGATCGGGATCGGGGAAGTAGCGGTAATCGTGCGCCTCCTCTTTGGAGCGCAGCTGACGCGTTTCCATGCGGTTCGGATCCCAGAGCAGGGTCTGCTGCACGACCTCGCCCCCGCTGAGCAGCAGCTGCTTTTGCCGCTCAACTTCGTACGCAATGGCCCGCTCCACATTCCGGAATGAGTTCAGGTTTTTGATCTCGGTCCGGGTGCCGAACGCCTGCTGACCTTTGGGCCGGATGGAGACGTTCGCATCGCAGCGCAGGCTTCCTTCCTCCATATTGCCGTCGCAAATGCCGAGATAGCGCACAATCTGCCGGATTTGGGTGAGGTAGGCCCAGGCTTCGGCCGGTGAGCGGAGCTCAGGCTCCGAAACGATTTCCATCAGCGGGGTTCCAGCCCGGTTGAGGTCAACCAGCGTGTTGTGCGGATCCTGATCGTGAATCGATTTGCCGGCATCTTCTTCCATGTGAATGCGGGTGATGCCAATCTTCCGGGTATTTCCGGCTTCATCTTCGATTTCTATCCACCCGTTCTGACAGATGGGATTTTCGTACTGTGAAATCTGATAGCCCTTGGGCAAATCGGGGTAAAAATAATTTTTACGGGCGAAGATGGATTTCGGGGCGATGGTACAGTTTGTTGCCAGGCCCATTTTCACGATAAAGCGCACCAGGTTTTCATTCAGAACCGGAAGCGTGCCGGGGTGCCCGAGGCAGAGGGGCGTTATGTTGGTGTTGGGTGCGCTGCCGAAGCCGGCCTTCACCGGAGCAAAAGCCTTGCTTTCGGTGAGCAGCTGTGCGTGAACTTCAAGTCCGATTACGGTTTCAAAAACGGTATCCTGCGTGAGGGTTGCAGTCATAAATTGAGCTTAACAAAAAAGTTCGGTCCCGCCGCCAGGCGGGTATCGTGCTGAGGCAGCTCCCGAAACGGGCGCTGCACCCGGTTTTGTATCAAGCCTGCAATTTACAAAAAACTGCCCTATTTATCGAAGCTATCCTCCGGGAATTAATCCCGGCAGAAGCCCGAAAAAGCCGGCCGGCGGGTCGGGCAAAGTTAACCCGCCGGCCTCCGAAATTACAGCCCGTACAGCTGCTGACTGATGCAGTGAATGCTGCCCTGCCCCCAAACGAGGTCGGCGCAGGGTATAGCCACAATTTCATGATCCGGAAGGTGTTTTTTGAACAGAGTTATGACCTGCTCGTCGTAACGCGGATCATAGACCGGCAGCAGAACGGCCCCGTTTACAAAATAAAAGTTAGCATAGCTCGCCGGCACATGCTCGGAGCCGTCAACCGTTGTTTCCTCCACTCTCGTTTGCGGCATGGGCACGGTCACGATTTCAAAAGGCTCCCCGCGCTGATCGGTTGCGGATTTGAGCAGCTCGTAGTTTTCCTGAAGGGTTTCGTAGTTCACATCATCCTTGTCATCCGTTACCATGGTCATGATGGTGCGGGAATCGAGAAAACGGCTAAGGTCGTCGATGTGCCCGTCGGTATCATCGCCGGCAAGGCCGTTTTTGAGCCAGATCACTTTTTCCTGACCCAGCCAGTCTTTCAGATACTGCTCAATCTGCGCCTTGCTGAGTTCCGGATTCCGGTTCGGGTTGAGCAGCACCGATTCGGTCGTAAGCATCACGCCGTCGCCGTTGGTTTCGATGGAGCCGCCCTCAAGCACGATTCCCGGCTTAAACCGCTGAATGCCGTATTTGGCGCTGAACCAGCCGGGCACGCCGTTATCAGAGTCGAAGGGAGGATACTTGCCGCCCCAGGCATTGTACTCCCAATCGGTGATGGCGTACATTCCGCTGATCTGATTCCGCACGAAAATCGGGCCGAAGTCACGCGCCCACAAATCGTTGCTCGTGCGCTTGTGCAGGGTGATGCGCGCCGAATCCTGAATCAGCGCGCCGAGGCAGGCCCCGGCACGCTCAAGGGTAGCGTCATCATTAATGATGAGATGCAGATGCTCTCTTTTGGTGACTTCCTGCACGATACGGGTGAAGACTTTTTCTACGCGATCGAGGCGCTCGCCGGGCCAGGTTTCCGGGTTGCAGGGCCAGCTGAGCATGGTTCCGCTGTGCTTATCCCACTCGGCAGGCATGCGGAAGCCGAGGGAAGCAGGCGTTTGGGATGACATAAGCGTTACTTTTTTTGAGGAATGATGTTATTTGAATCAACGACCGAGGCGTTTCAGCAGGCCGTCGTAGGCATCGATGCGACGGTCGCGGAGGAAGGGCCATGTACGGCGCTGTTTTTCGATCAGGCTGAGATCGCACTCCGCGAGCAGAATTTCGTGCTGATCGCCGGCCTGCGCGAGCATCTGCCCGAACGGACCTGACACAAAACTGTCGCCCCAGAACCGGATGTCACCTTCCTGCCCGACCCGGTTCACGGCCGCTACATAACAGCCGTTGGCTACGGCATGGCTGCGGTGCATGATTTCCCAGGCATCCATAAATTCGCGTTTGAGGGCTTCAGGCTCGTCGGGCAGCACGCCGATGGCCGTGGGGTAAAACAGAATTTCGGCACCCTGCATGGCCGTGAGCCGCGCCGCTTCCGGGAACCACTGATCCCAGCAGATCAGCACGCCGAGGCGTCCGAAGCGGGTGTCAAAAACTTTGAAACCGGTGTCGCCGGGTGTGAAATAAAATTTTTCATGAAAGCCGGGATCTTCCGGGATGTGCATCTTGCGGTAGATTCCTAACATGCTCCCATCGGCGTCGTGTACCGTCGCGGTGTTGTGATATACGCCCGGTGCGCGCTTCTCAAACAGCGACGAAATGATCACAACGCCCAGCTCTTTGGCAAGCTCACCGGTCTGAGCAGTAAGCTCCCCGGGAATTTCAACGGCAAGATCGAAGTGCGCCTCATCGTGCGTTTGGCAGAAATAATCGGAGGTGTACAGCTCCTGCGTGCAGATCACCTGTGCCCCGCGGGCAGCTGCTTCTCTGATGTGGGTGAAGGTTTTCTCAACATTGGGCGCATGCGCATGCACGGAGGAAGTCTGAATAAGCCCGAGGGTTACCTTTTTGGAGGCGGACATAAAAATTACGGTACTATTTGGAGGAAAGTAAAACGAACAAAAAGGGATAAAACAGAGCCCGGTAATTTGCCGAATTATAAAGGGGCGTAAGATAAAAAAAAGCCCGGACAGAAAAGCTGTCCGGGCATACTGTTTTGATTATTGGTTGGGTTTACTAAAGCTGCACCTTATATGAAATGGACCGCTGCATTATTATTTTTCTTTGCAGAAGGTGCCGGCAGTTATCGGTTTTGACCGAAATATTATTTTCAGACGTGGGAAAAATGAGAATCAAATAATTTAATTATGCCTGATGGCTCACAAGCAACTCGTGCATTTCTTTATTTCCGGCACTATCTACATGGTCCATAATTGACCAGCCGCGATCGTCGGTAATATCTGAGGAAGCGCCGTTTTCGAGCAGGAATAACACAATATCTTTATGTCCGTTCATGGCCGCCCAATAGAGGCCGTTGGTGTGTCGGTTATCAAGCTGATCGAGATCAGCTCCGTTTTCTTTGAGTAACTTCAGAATTGCGAGGTGTCCGTGTTTGGAAGCTTTATAAGCGGCATTGCGCTGATGTTCATCCTGAGTGTTGGCGTCGGCACCAGCTTCAAGCTGAGCCTTTACAGAATCAAAATCGCCGCTCTCTACTGCTTCAAGTAATTTTTCATTCCCCATAGGTGTGTCTCCGTTTAGGAATTGTGATTCATTTCAGTGAAGTTTCTATGTTGATTTTAGCACTTTCACCCCGAATAATCAATGTGTTTATTTTTCTTAGCTGTTTGATTCTGAACTGTTTAAGTATTAGATTGGCATGATATCCTAATAACAAGCTTTGGTTTTGCATCCGGCTAAAAAAAAGGCTTCTTTCATCTTATTTGAAAACAGTTGTTTCAGGGATAGCATATTTTTTGAGGAAAGACCGGATCGGTCAGCAACCCGCCTTTAATGCTGTCAGCCGGATTTACACTGTGCCTGGTCAGCTGTATTTTTTTCAATTCCAACTGCCTTTTACATATGAATCAGCTGCTAATCGTACTGCAAAGGCCTGTTTTTTTTCTCGTTTCCGCTCTTTGTGTTTTGATGCTGCCCGCAGCACAAGCACAAAACCTGAGCGATACCGTTCAGCAAACTGTTGAAACCTACCTACAGGCCCATCAGGAAAATGCAGGTTTTTCGGGCAGTGTGTTCATCCGCCATCATGATCAGACCGAAGTATGGCACACGGGTTTTGCTGATTTCAGCAGGCTTCGACCCGTTGAGCGGTACAACCTGTTCCGCATCGGTTCGCTCACCAAGCCGGTAGTTGCAGCCTGGTACGGTCGCCGTTTTCAGGAGGGCAGCCTCAGCCTGGATGATCCCGTTTCGAATTGGTTCCCCGGCAAGACCGACTGGGCCGGCATCACCCTTTCGCATCTGCTTGCACACACCTCCGGCATCCCGAACTACACCTCCCTGCCTGACTTCCCCGAAACCCTGCACCTGCCCGAATCCGTCGATGAAATCATCGCCCGCTTTTCGGATTTACCGCTCAGCAGTGAGCCGGGCAGCACCTTCAGCTATTCCAATTCGGGCTTCATCCTGCTTTCCGCAATTATGGAAGCTCAAACCGGCCTCGGTTTTATGGATGCCATCGATGCCTTCATCCAAAACGAACTCGAGATTGAAGACATGCAGTACGAGCGCCCCTACGAGGAGTATCCCCTGCTGGTGAAAGGCTACACCGACCTGAGTTCCTTCGCTGAAAGCAGTTTTATCCACATGTCGCTGCCGCTCGGGGCGGGCGGACTCATCGCAACCGGCGATGCCCTGCTCGCATTTACCAGCCGCATGTATGATGAAAGTTTCCTCAGTGAAGCTGCCCGCCGGGCACTGCTCGACCCACAAAGCGGCAACTACGCACACGGTTTCGGTACGGGCCCGGTGCTCAACCGGCCAAGTATCGGGCACGCCGGCGGCATCAACGGCTTTGCTTCCAACTTTCTGTTTTTCCCGGTTGACAGCCTCACGGTTGTGATCCTCTCTAATTATGAAGCCGCAAATGTAGGGCCCATCATGCGGGATGTGGTTTCAATAGTGTTCGGCCGGTCATTCGATATGCCTGTTGTGCGCACCCCGATCTCCCTTTCTGACGCCGAGCTAACCCGCTTTACCGGCACCTACGAGCTTTACCCCGGCTTCAGCATTCGTGTACGGAAAGAAAACGGACGCCTTTTCGCACAAGGCACCGGTCAGCCCGAAGTCGAAATCTTTCCCGAAACGCCTACCTTGTTTTTCCTGAGGCAGCTCGATATTCAGATGGAGTTCATCAACAATGCAGAAACCGGCATTGTTGACCGGCTTAAGCTGTATCAGGCCGGAGCCGTAATCGAGGGCCGGCGCATCCCCTGATGTTCGGGCGCTGCTTTTTTGGGATGCGCGCTGTTTGTGCTGTGATTTCAAATTCGTACCTTTCAGCACATTAACACCGTTAACCAATTTTGCAGGCTATGGAGAAAATCCATTACCCTTTTGAAATCGAGCTTGACGTGCGCGACTATGAGCTTGACGCACAGGGGATTGTGAACAATGCCAACTATCAGCACTATTTTGAACATGCCCGGCATCAGCTGCTGCGGAAACTGAACCTCAGCTTCGTGGGGCTGCACGACGATGGCTTCGATTGGGTCGTGCATAAAGTGGAGATAGACTACAAACGTCCGCTGCGTTCAGGCGACCGCTTCAGGGTGAAGGTTGCCGCCGAGCAGCAGGGCGTCCGCTTCGTTTTTTATCAGGAAATTGAGCGGGTATCTGACGGCCAAATCATGACCATAGGCAAAATATCATCCGTGTTTATGCAAAACGGCCGCCCGGTGAAGCCCCCGCAGCTGGTACTCGACGCCTACAACAGCCTGTACCCGGGCAGAAAAAATCAGGGCCGTTCAGGCGGAATTCAGGAAAACGCTGAACAAGCCGATTAATCTAATCTTTATATGAGATTAATATTTTGATTGAGTAAATTTGTAGAGCTAAACTTTCCTCAGTCAGAGTCCCTTTGTTTTGAAGCTTCTCCAAAACCTTCTCCGCATCACCCTTGTATTTACGCTGTTGTTTTCAGTGGCAGAGGTGAACCGTGTGGGTTTGTTTGTGGGTGCGAAGTTCGCCGGTAACGGCTGCAGCAACATCCTCTGTACCTGCGGAACTTCCTGCGGATGTGCCCACACCGATTCCGAACCGGACGCTGAACCGGGCACCAATGCCGGCACATCACAGCTCAACTCCGCCGGCATCCCCTTGCTTGCGCCCTCCCTGATTTCCGCTGATGCAGCTCAGGCAGCGGACTGCTGCTCTGGCAGTGCTGATACGCAGGATGCACAGGATGCCCCGGATGCGCAGTCCGAAACCAAACTTGCCAAAGGCCACAGTGCCCAAATGTGCAGCTGCGGTCACAGCGACCCGGCCCAAACCGACGGCCTGATAAAGCCGCTCGATAAAGTGACCCTGCTCAGCTCTCCTGAGCCGGCAGCGCCCGAATTCCGCAGGCTTTGCCAAAGCTTCCACCTAATGCAGACCCATCCCGCCTTCCCCGATGAGGTCTTCCATCCTCCCGTCGCCTGAAGACAGCCGCGTCTTGCTCCGCTGAACCCTGTTTCCGGCAAGAATCGCATCACCCCGCATCAGCCTTCCCGGCTGAGATTCCGCAATTTCACGGGTGAAGTGCGTCCGGATTCGAAAACAGGCATCAGCCCGATTCTGGCAAACAAGCCGTAATCAGGTGCCGGAGCTGCGCGGCCCGCTCACAATCAGATCCCGGTTTGGGGACCCAAATCATGCCGTTGGTACGGCTATGATGCAGGATCCGTGTTCCCTGCCGGCTATTCATGCGACCTCTCATTTGAAATATTTTTTTACGATGGAAGACTTTAACACCAATAAATTCAAGCTATTAAAAATGCTGCTTGTGGCTTTGCCCCTCCTCGGGCTCAGCCTTGTGGCTACTCCCTCCGGCACTTTTGCTGCCGCTGATGATGCAGCTGCACTAAGCGCCCAAACCGAAAATGAAACCTATCGCGGCATCGTGCGCTGTGCCAAAACCGGCCATCTGCTTCAGAATGCGCACATTCGCGTTACAGGCAGCACGGGTGTGCATGCCGTTAGCGCGGCCGACGGCAGCTTTTCGCTTCACTTCCCGGCCGGCTTCACTTCGGGCACGCTCGAAGTTTCGCATGTTGGCTTCCGCAGCCTGAGTGTGAACTTCGCGGCGCTCTCAGAGCTGCCCGCCGAACTGCTGCTCGACCCGGTGCGCCTCAACATGAGCCCTGTCTCGGTTGTGGCGCATCACACCGTCGGGCGTCCTAAAAACGGCCTTGATATCAGCGAGGCAGCCTTCACGCCCATCGATTCGGGTGCCTTCCTGCGCGAAGCGGAAAATGTTTCCGGCGTGAGGCGCGGCGGCTTCGGCATCGATCCCGTTGTTAGGGGCCACAGCGGCAGCCGCCTCAACATTCGTGTTGACGGCGTTGCCTCAAGCGCGGCCGCCTGCCCCAACCGTATGGATCCGCCCACCTCACACATCCGCCTCAGCGACATCGAACGGGTCGAAATCCACCACGGTCCGCACGCCCTTCGCTTTGGTCCCGCTTTTGGCGGCACGGTCGATTTCATCCGGCACAAACCAGAGACAAGCCCGCAATTCAGGGTGCAGGGTGATGTGCGCCTTGCCCTTGAAAGCAACACGGGCAACCGCATCACCGATGCGCGGCTGCACCTGGGCAACGCCCGATATGACCTCATGCTCAGCGGCGGACTGTCGGCTACCAACGATTACACCGGCGGCGACGGCATCAAAGTTCCGGCCGGTTTCGAAAGCAGTGATTTCGGGGCCGAGATTTACTTCCGCCCGTTCGAAGGGCATCAGCTGCATGCAGGCTTCTCTCAGTCGTACGTGCGAAACGCCGATTTCCCGGCACTGCCCATGGATATGGCCATGGACGACACCTTCAAACTCAAAGGCGGTTACAGCTGGAATCCGGCTGACATAGCGGGCTTCAGCGGGCTCAGTTTCGATGCCTACTACAGCTTTGTTGATCACGAAATGAACAACCACGAGCGCGACAACTTCGCCATGCGGGATGCCGTCGCCCTGGCGGAAACTGAAAGCTGGGGGCTGCAAACCGAAGCCGGCGGCATGCTGAACACACTGCGCTGGACCCTCAACGCATCCTACTCGAATCAGCAGATAGATGGCACCCGGTTTGTTGAACTTAAGGCCGGGCCCAATGCCGGAAACAGCATGACCTACAATTTGTGGCAGGATGCCATCATCCAAAATACCGGCTTTTTTGCCGGCGTTGATTACTTCTATGAATCGTGGACGGTTTCAGCAGGCTTCCGCCTCGACTACAACACCGCTGAAGCGCGGAACCTTGCGCCCCGTTTTGCGGGCACCGATACCGCAAGCGAACATATTAATGTGAGCCTGAGCGGCGGTGTGAGCCGTGAGCTGAGCGCAAACACGGGCATCAGCCTGTATGCCGGTCGCGGGGTGCGGAGTCCGGATGTCACCGAGCGCTTCATCAACTTCCTGGCCATCGGCCGCAGCGCTTTTGAGTACGCCGGCAACCCGAACCTGAAACCGGAAGCCACCAATCAGCTCGATCTTGTGTTCCGCAGCCGCAGCACCGACGGCGCCCTGAACGTGCAGCTCAACAGTTTCGCAGCCCTCATGCAGGATTACATCGGCGGCGTACTAAACGAAAACCTGCAGCCCATGGCGGAGGCACCGGGCGTAATGGAGTTTCAGAACCGGGGTGATGTATTTACAGCCGGTTTCGAAGCCGTTGCAGAATACAGGCTGCCATCCGTTGCGCGCGCCCGGCTGAGTGCCGCCTATACGTACTCCGAATACACCGCTGACGGCAGCGCCGTTGCGGAAATACCGCCTTTTGAAAGCCGCCTTACCCTAACAGGCTTGTTCAGCAGCCGGGTTATGCCCGAAATTGGCCTGCGGCGGGTGCTCACACAGGATCGTATCGACACCGGTTTCGGCGAACAAAAAACCGACGGCTTCTGGCTCGCCGACCTCGGCCTGCGGACCCGGGTGCTGAGCAGCCTCACCCTTAACGCCGGCGTGCGCAACCTCTTTGACGAAGCCTACTCAGAACACCTGAACCGGAACATCAACCCGGCGGTAAATGAAGAAGGCTTCAAACTCACCGAACCCGGCCGCCGCTTCTTCCTTGAGCTGAACTGGCGCTTCTGAAGGGGAAAGAAAAAATGATTCAACCCACCGGGGTTTCAAAATCCCCCCGGTGGGTTTGCATTGTGCTAAAACAACTTCCAAAAAAAAACCGCGCAATCCGCGTGCAATTTACCCGCCATTCCGGTCCGGTCCTGAATAACCGGCTATCCAACCGGGCGGTTTAGCGCCACAGCAATCGCTTCCGCAAAAGGCTCAGCTGATGGCGGATGATAGCGGATCCAAAGCTCAGGTTCCAGCAGTTCGAGCTCCATGATGGCCCAGTTACCGTGTGCATCGCGCACCATGTCGGCCCGGCCGTACACCGGCTGCGGACTCACCGCAGCCATTGCCTGCTCGGCCAGCGCGATCTGCGCCGGTTCCGGCTCATAGGCCTGAACCGTGCCGCCCCAGTCGTCCTGCACACGAAAATCACCCTTGGCCGCGCACTTCCGCACGGCATGGGTATAGGTGCCGTTCAGCACCATCAGGGTATCCTCGCCCGTGTCCACAATCGACTGCATGAAGGGCTGCAGAATGAAACTCTGCTTTGCCAGCACAGGGCGGATTTTATCGGCTACTTCCGGCGCATTTCCGGCGTTCACGCGGTAGGTGTGCCAGGCCCCGCCCGATACGCAAGGCTTCACGACAGCTTCCGCCCAGCCCTGCTGCTGCATCAGCCCGGCCATCTCCGCGGGATCAGAGCCCGTTTCCATAAAAACCGACGGCACAATATTGACGCCCTTAGCCTCGAGATCGGCAAGGTAATGTTTGTCCATATTCCAGCGAATCATCTCCGGCGGATTCAGCAGCAGCGTGTGATGCTGCACACGGTCGAGCCAGGCCGAAAACTCGGCGGCCCGCTCGTAATAATCCCAGGTTGTGCGAAAAACCGCGCAGCGAAACAACGACCAATCCACTTCGGGCCGGGCCCAGTCGATACGGACCGAGCTCAGTCCGCGTTTTTTCAGCGCTTCCTGAAGCAGGGCATCATCCCGCAGCATATTCGCCAGGTACCAGTCGTCAGGCGCAGCTTCCGAAGCATCGTAGCGGCGCTCGGTCAGGAGCGCAACGTCGGCCCGGAACCCCTCTTTCTGTTGTACAGCCAATTTTGTCTTGTTTTTTTGTTTTTATCGGTGGATGTGTTTCCGGGCCTGAGCCCGCTTTGTGCCTTTAAGGCCGCGGCAGTTTGAGGCGCTGACCGCGGGTGATGGTTTCATCCAGCTCAACCTGATTCATGATGGCAAAACTTTCAGCGGTAAAGCCCGGAGGCAGCTGCCCGGGCAGAAAACTGCTAAACGGCCCAACACGGTCGGCCGTAACAATCTGAAGCCGGGTCGGCTGAATGCTCAGTATGGACTGATCTGTGAGGGTGCGGAAACCGTTCACGATTTGCGCGAAAGCCGATTCATAGCTCTCATAGCGCGCAGCGGGCGAGTAATTCAGGAAGCGGTACACGTTTCCGTTGTGCTCGAGGCCCTGAATCATGATTTTAAGCTCGGTGCCGTCCTGCGTGGCAGCCGTAGCAATGGCACGGTACCCGCGAATGCTCCCTACATTCTGCGTACCTGACGATTCCACAGTGATGCCGTCCTGACCCGTAAACTGATCCACCGCCTGACGCGCATTCGAGGCATCCGACGCAATGGTGAAAATGCTGATGCCTTGCTGATCGCCATCGAACATCACAACCTGATTCGGCATGTTCTGCACATTCCAGCCGGATGGCACCGGGTACTGAAAAGCGAGGTCAGGGTGATAAAATGTGCCGTCCCTTACAAATCCGTTGCGGGGATTTTCGCCAATCGACATGCCGTCGATCATTTCCATAAAACGGCGCTCGTTGCGGCGGGTCTGCTCAAAACCCTGATCGCGCCACTGCTGCGAAAGCGTGTGCATGCTCTGCTCCCGCTGACCCGGATCGGGGTGGGATGACATAAAAGTGGGGATGCCGCCGCCGTGCTGTGCGCTCAGCCGCTGCAGTGAACGAAAAAAAGCAGAGCCTTCGGAAGCATCAAAACCGGCCTTCGCTGCATACTCGACGCCAAGGCGGTCGCTTTCGCGCTCGTGATCGCGGCTGTGGCTCAGAAACAGCAACTGTGCCGCCGTACCGCCCAGATTCATGATATTTTCAGCGGACACGCCGAAAAGCTCCTGACCCGCAATGGCGCCGCCAACCAGAACCATCTGCCCGATTTGCTGCTGCAGCATGCGCTGCGAGGCATGCCGGGCCGCAACGTGCCCGATTTCGTGGCCAATTACGACTGCCAGCTGCGCCTCGTTATTCATGTGGGAAAGCAGGCCGCGGGTGAAATAAACAAAGCCGCCGGGCAGGGCAAAAGCGTTAACGACATCGCTGTCGAGCAGCCGGAAGGTAAACTCGGTATTTCGGAACTGCGCAGGCGCATCCGGCCTGCGAAGATGACTTTGGGCAAGAATGAGCTCTGAAAGTTCTACAATGTAAGCCTCAAGCTCGGGATTGTCATAGATGCTGAACTCAGCCACAATTTCCTGATCTACATCGCGCCCGATCTGAATTTCCTGCTCCCAGGTATAAGCGAAGGCCCGGGTAGTACCCGAAACAGGGTTTTGCTCGAGAGCCACGCAGCCGGTCTGCCACAACAGGAACACCAGCATCACAGCCGGAAAAAGGGAGCGCCAGGTCTGATTTACAGTTAAACGAAGATGACTTTTCATTTTCAAAATAAGTTACGGATGAGATTCGGGAAGCACGTAGCAAACGCCCCTAAAGGGAAATTTAACATCACCCAAAATACAAAGTTTCTATGCCCGCCCGAAACCTTCCTTGCCGGTTTACGGGCTGAAATCCCGTCCGGCGAATAAGCCCCTGCTGCCGGCCCCTGGTTTGGCTATGGCTGCGGAAATAGCGGCCATCCGGAAGCACATCACCCGAAAAACCTTCCTCAAATGCTTTTTTAGAGTGATGTGTTTCCGGGCATGATCAGCTTCAGTGGTCGGTCGGGCACCGGATTGGAGGTTGGTCAGGTTACTTTGGTGCGCCTGAGGATGGCGTTCAGAAGCCCCGGGCTGAGCCGCTTGACCCACACCGCTGCAATTTCGGGGCCGCCGATAAAAATTTCGGGCTTGCGCTTCTCTAACTTGGGGATGAGCTTTCGGCTAAAGGTCTCGGCGCTCATCGCCTTGCTTTGTCCTTCGCCCATCTGCCCGTAGGTTTTGCCGTCGGCCGTAACGGAATTGAGGGTGATGCTTGTTTTCACGAAACCGGGGCACACAAGGGTTACATCCACCTGATGCTCGTACATCTCCTGTCGGAGGCAGTCGAACCAGCCCTGCAGCGCGTGCTTGGAGGCCGCGTAGGTTGAGCGGAATTTGGTGCCGATTTTGCCCATCACGCTGCTCACCACCACCACGTAGCCCGATTTCCGCGCGATGAAGTGCGGGAGGATGGCCTGCGTGAGGGCAACAGTACCGAAAAAGTTGACCTCCATGATGCGGCGGATTACGCTGAGATCGGCCTCGGCCGCAAGCGCCCGCTGACTTATGCCGCCGTTGTTGATGAGCACATCCACCTCGCCCCAAAACGCGATGGCCTCCGCCGCTTTTTGCCGGAGGCTGCCGGTATCAGACAGATCAAGCGGGAGCAGCTGCACCCTGCCGGGGTCGCCTTCGCAGTTTTTCTTCACCCGTTCCAGCTCCCCGGACCTCCGCGCCGACAAAATCAGCCGCGCCCCCATCCTGCTGAAATCATACGCCATGGCCTCGCCAATCCCCGAAGATGCCCCGGTAATCCAGACCACCGAATCCGCCAACCGTTTCCGTCCCGACTGCTGCCCCATAAAATTTGCCTTTCAATAATTTTTATCATGTGAATGTGGAATGGTTCAATGTATTGATGTTGCACGAAACCGGCAACAGGGGCGTAGGGGTGGCTGAGGCGGTTGCTGCAAAGCTTTGGCGCCTCCGGAGCCGTGCGGTCAGAAAAACCTCCAGGGTTTTTAAAACCTTGGAGGTTTGAATTCTACATCAACAAACAATCCGCGTAAATCCGGCCCGATCCGCCCGATCCGCGTGCCATTATGTCGGCGGACCTCACCCCAACCCCTCTCCTGAAAGTACCACGAGGCCTTACGGGCATGGTCTTCAGGAGAGGGGCTTTTTTTTCGGGGT
>JAFIET010000143.1 GCA_020832405.1 Balneolales bacterium | reverse complement strand
ATGGAATCAAAGATTATTCAGGTTTAATTGACCGCCTAAGCATGATCCGCAATTCCTCTATCATCATTTTTATCAAAACCGCTATATTTCAGCGTGATGCTTGGTAAAGCCTCTTTCCGAAAGGGAACGTAACCAAGTTTAAGCTTAAAGCTCCTGTGGAAACGCAGGGGCTTTTTTTTATAACACATCAGCCCTTTGAGTACATACTATCTTATCACTAATTTAATCAGAGCTTAAACCCAATCCATCATTCCGCATCACTTATTCAAAATGAGCAAAGACATCAGATGGAAACAGCGATTCCAAAATTTCACAAAGGCCGTTAACCTGCTTAATCAGCTCGCAGCGGCTGAACTTGATGAACTTTCTCTCCTGGAAAAAGAAGGTTTTATTCAACGGTTTGAACTCACAACCGAACTCGCCTGGAAAACCCTGAAGGACAAGATGGAGCACGACGGCTTTGTGCTTCAGCAGCTTTCTCCAAAAGGGATAATCCGGCAGGCGTGGCAGGCGAAATATCTGGATGATGCAGAACCCTGGCTTAGGATGATTAACGACCGCAACCTCCTCACCCACACCTACGACGCTACCCTGCTGGTGAAAACCCTGCCGGATGTTCAGCAAATCTACCTTCCGCTGTTCCGGCAGCTGCGCGATAACTTAGCTCAGGATTTATGAACACGGTAAGCGGACTCCCGCCCAAACACCTCAGCCTGCTTCGGGAAATTTTCAGCCGGTTTCCGGAAGTCGGAGAAGTTGTGCTCTACGGCTCCCGGGCCAAAGGTACCGCAAATGAGCGCAGCGATGCTGATCTGGTAATCACCGGCAAACCTGTAAGCCGCCATATCACGGGCGATATACTAAGTGCGTTTGAGGAAAGTGACTTTCCCTACTTCGTTGATTTGCAACATCTTGAGGACATTCAAAACCCTGATTTGCTGGCTCATATTCAGCGGGTTGGCCGCGTAATCTACCGCCGCGAGGCCGGGGCCTCCCCTCCCAAACATAAAAACGGGGCCGGCACAAGCCTGGGGTAGTGCCCTGTTTCCGGAGTTGGGATTGCTTCGGGGCACGAAGCGCCTACAACAAAAAGCAAGGGGTTCTCCGCCGATTTGGGGTGCCGGAAGAAGCACGAAAGACCGTGATGTGCACGGAGTTCCCCCCCAAAAAATAAAAGAGGCGGGAAATGCCTGAGCTGCCGGGTTTATGGGTCACGCGCGGTTCTTGTTGCTTTTGCCCGTTGCATTGCCGCACAAAAAAACGCGGACAACCCGAATGGCTGCCGTTAACAGCTTTCGGATTGCCCGCGTTACTTTCGTTTGCGTTAGCGCCGGGTGAAGCCTGGGTTGGCCTTACTCCACCCAGGCCTCCACATCTTCGATTACCTCGGCGAACTCGAGTCCGTCGCGGCTCTTGCTGAGGTGCACGTCGAACAGGGCCTTTTCGTCGCCGCTCCGGCGGATGAGCAGCCGGGCCAGCTCGTTCACGACTTCCTTCTGAATGAGGCGCTTCAGCGGCCTTGCACCGAAGGTCGGGTCGTAGCCGCGCGCGGCCAGCCAGTCTTTCACGGTGTTGGGCACCCGCACTTCTACGCCGTTTTTGGCCAGCATGCGGTGCACGCGGTCGAGCTGAATATCCACCACTTTGCGCAGATGCTCCCGGCCCAGCGGATGGAACACAATTACATCGTCGATGCGGTTGAGGAACTCCGGCCGGATGGTCTGCTTGAGCTGCGCGTAGAGCTCGTTTTGCAGCCGCTCGTACTCCGGCTCATCGAGCTCGCCGCCCTTCTGCTCAATCCGCTGCTGAATCAGGTGCGAGCCGATATTGCTCGTCATGATGATGATGGTGTTCGTGAAGTTTACGGTTACGCCCTTGTTATCGGTGAGGCGGCCTTCATCGAGCACCTGCAAGAGCACGTTGAACACATCGGCATGGGCTTTCTCGATTTCGTCTAACAGCACCACCGAGTAGGGCTTGCGGCGCACGGCTTCGGTAAGCTGACCGCCTTCGTCGTAGCCCACGTAGCCCGGAGGCGCGCCGATGAGGCGGCTCACGCTGTGCCGCTCCATGTACTCGCTCATGTCGATGCGCACCATGGCGTTTTCGTCATCAAAGAGGTAGTCGGCCAGGCTGCGGGCCAGCTCGGTTTTGCCCACACCGGTTGACCCGAGGAAGATGAACGAGCCGACCGGGCGGCCTTCATCCTGCAGGCCGGCACGCGAACGGCGCACCGCGTTGGAGACGGCTTCGATGGCGGGATCCTGACCAATCACGCGTTTGTGCAGGTGCTCTTCCATCATGATGAGCTTCTGCCGCTCGCTTTGCAGCATCTTGCTGACCGGGATGCCAGTCCAGCGGCTCACGATGTCGGCGATTTCCTCCGAATCCACTTCTTCTTTGAGCATGGCCTTGTCTTTCTGAAGCACCGCCAGCTGCTCCTTGGTCTGCTGCAGGTCGCGCTCCAGCTGCGTGACCGTGCCGTACCGCAGTTCGGCCACTTTCTCGTAATTGCCGGCACGCTCGGCCCGCTCGGCCTCGAGTTTGGCAGTTTCGACAGCCTGCTTGAGCTCCTGCGTCTTTTTGATGAGCTCCCGCTCGGCCGACCAGTGCGCTTTGAGGCTGTTCTGCTTTTCGTTGAGGGCCGCAAGCTCGCGGGCGATGGCTTCGAGTTTTGCGGTGTCGTTTTCGCGTTTGATGGCTTCCCGCTCGATCTCCAGCTGACGAATCTGCCGCTCGATGGTGTCGAGTTCTTCGGGCAGGGAGTCGATTTGGATGCGCAGCCGCGACGCCGCCTCGTCGATCAGGTCAATGGCTTTGTCCGGCAGAAAGCGGTCGGCGATGTAGCGGTGCGAGAGCTCCGCCGCCGAAATGATGGCCGCGTCGGTAATCCGCACCCCGTGATGCAGCTCGTAGCGCTCCTTGAGCCCGCGCAGGATGGAAATGGTATCCTCCGGGCTGGGCTCGCCCACAAACACGGTTTGCAGGCGCCGCTCGAGGGCCTTGTCTTTTTCGATAAACTTGCGGTACTCGGTGAGGGTCGTTGCGCCAATCGCCCGCAGCTCACCGCGCGCAAGGGCCGGTTTGAGGATGTTGGCGGCATCCATCGCGCCTTCAGAGGCACCGGCGCCGACCAGCGTGTGGATTTCATCAATAAACAGGATGATTTCCCCGGCAGCTTCGGTCACTTCCTTCACCACCGCTTTGAGGCGGTCTTCGAATTCGCCGCGGTACTTGGCCCCGGCAATGAGCGCGCCCATATCGAGGGAGAAAATCCGCTTGCTCTTGAGGTCTTCGGGCACGTCGCCGGTTACGATGCGCAGCGCCAGCCCTTCGGCAATGGCGGTTTTACCCACGCCGGGCTCGCCGATCAGCACGGGGTTGTTTTTGGTGCGGCGGTTCAGGATCTGCATCACCCGGCGGATTTCCTGATCGCGCCCGATTACGGGGTCGAGCTTGTTGCGCTCGGCGAGCTCGTTCAGGTCGCGGGTGTATTTTTGCAGCGACTGATACCGGCTTTCGGCGTTGGGGTCGTCCACACGGCTGCTGCCGCGCACTTCTTTGAGCACGGTCATCACCTGATCTTTGGTGAGGCCCTGATCTTTGAGCAGGCGCGACGCCTGAAAGTTGTGGTCCATAATACCGAGCAGGATGTGCTCAGAGCTGATGTAGTCGTCGCCCATTTTGGAGGCGAGTTTGGCAGCCGAATCCAGCAGCGCCTTGGCATCATTTCCGGGATACTGACCCGAAACGGAGGCGCCCTTCACCGTCGGGAGTTTTGCGAGATATTCGTTTAGTTTTTGGGTGATGTAGGCCGGGTCGATGCCCGCCTTTTTGAGCAGCGTACGGGTGATGCTCTCTTTGTCGTCGAGCAGGGCCGCGAGGATGTGATCCGGCTCAACGGCCTGCTGCTGCAGGTCAGCCGCCTTCTGAAACGCCGCCTGCAGCGCTTCCTGTGCTTTGATGGTAAATTTGTTCAGATTCATTTTTCTGAGATGGTCTTAAATGGTGTTTTTTCCTTTTCGATGGATGTGTTTCCAAATCTATTCCAAAAGCGGGGCCGTGCCGAATTTTCACCCGTACTGACAACAACACCCAAACACCCCCGAAACGTGTCAGCCGCAGGGAGAAACATCCTGCCATTTATCCCCAAATTCTGACCATTCGTCCTTAAACCACCCTAAACGCCTGCCACAAGCTCGTACTTTTCCAAAACAAACCGCAAGCTGAAATCACACCTGCAAGCCAGGCCGCGCGCTTTTTTTTGGGGGGGAACTCCGTGAGCATCGCAGTCTGCTGTG
>JAFIET010000142.1 GCA_020832405.1 Balneolales bacterium | reverse complement strand
TCGTGGTTTTTTCAGGAGAGGGGTTGGGGTGAGGTCTAAGCGAGGAGCCTTCAGGGTGCCGTTTCCCGCTACGGTGAGGGGAGGGACGGCTTTTGGCTTTTAGCTTTTGGCTTTTAGCTTTTGGCTTTTAGCTTTTGGCGGATGTATAGGCTTACGCCCCAAACCCTAAACTGCCTCGAAATAAAAAGCCCCTCTCCTGAAGAAAAAATCCGTAAGGCTTCGTGGTATTTTCAGGAGAGGGGTTGGGGTGAGGTCTAAGCGAGGAGGACGGACCGGGGGACGGCGTGCCCTTGGTTGAGCTGTCTGAGTTGTCTGTTAATTTATCCCGTGCGTGCCTTTCCTGGATGACGGGGGTGTAGTTGTTTTTTTTTCGCTAATTTGGTTTTTTTCCTAATTCAATCTGCTGATGCGCCGCATTTTATTGTTTGCACATTATAATAAGTATGATGAGCTTTCTGCGTATGTGCTTCATTGGCTCGAAGCACTTCAGGAGTCTTATGAAACGCGGATCGTGATCTCAGGGAGTGCGCTTGGGCAGGCTGATACGCAGCGGTTGCTTGCTGTTTGTGATGAGGTGCTTTTTTTTGAGGGGCCGGGGAAGGATTTCGGGGCCTGGCGGTTTGGCCTGCTGGAAAAAGGCCCGGCTTTTTTTGAAGCTTATGACAGCATCACCCTGATGAATGACAGCTGCCTGGGGCCGCTTTTCCCCATTCTTCCTGTTTTGGAGGAGATGGAGGCAACAGGTGCTGACTTTTGGGGGATTACGCAGGCCCGGCAGGATGCAGCGGCTGAAGGTCTGGCAGCGATGCCTAAGTCCGTCGTGCCCGTAAAGGGGCAGAACAGCTTGCGGTACTTGCAGTCGTATTTCATGGTCTTTCAGAAAACCGCAGCGCGAAGTGAAGCCTTTCGCTCCTTTTGGGAGCAGCTGACCTTCGGGAAACCTGAAGCGGGGCAGGCTAAGGCTATGGTACCGGAGGAAGCGCGGCTGACGGACATCCTGCTGAAAGCAGGTTTTTCATGTGAAGTTTTCATCCCGACGGAAACGGACCGCGGCATACGACTGCTTCCCGATATCAGTCTGTGCCATCCGGATATTCTGATTGAGAAAAGGTCCCCCTTCATCCGGATAAAAAGCCTTCCGCTTTTTGAGTATCCCAAATATCTGAAGCGGGTGCTTGCCGCCCGCACCGATTACGACATACAGCTGCTCGAGGCCTGCATTATGCAAAATTACCCTCCGCATGCCTCAATCCATGTGGCTGATCACCTGCTGCCGCTGTTACAAACCAACGGCAGCGGAGCGGTGCAGGCAAAAGAAGTCAGCGCAAGACCCAAACTGCGGGTTGCGGTGCATTTTCACGTATTTTATCCGGATCTGTTTGAAGAACTGTTGCCGCAGCTGGCCCGTGTACGGTACCCCTTCGATCTCTACATCACCACAGACACGCCTGAAAAGAAAGTTCTTCTTTCGAGCCTGATTGCCGGGCATGCGCCTCAGCTTACGCTTGCAGAAGTACGCGTTATGCCCAACCGGGGCCGGGATATCCTTCCGTGGCTTCAGCTTTCGGATGTGCTGTCAGCGTATGATGTTGCGGGTCATTTTCATACCAAAAAAACCATCAACCGCCTCGGGTATTTTGGCGGCTGCTGGCACGATGAGCTGCTCAGCTCCCTCGTTTTGCCGATGGATGAAATATTGCATCACATGGAGCAGGATGCCGGGCTTGGCGTAGTCATAACTGACGCACCGGTCGTATTCCGGAAACGCTTGCTTTCTTTGTTGGGTGATGTAAACCACAGTACCATGAAAATGCTCTGGGAGCGGATGGGCCTTAAAAAAGAATTCCGCTTTGAAGCACACGAGTTGCCGGTGATGCCCTACGGCTCGATGTTCTGGTACCGGCCGAAAGCCCTTCAGCCGCTGTTTGATTTAGGCTTGCAGCCCGAAGATTTTCCGGAGGAGCCTATCGCGGCTGACGGCACGCTGGCACATGCTATTGAGCGGATGCCTGTTTATATTGCATGGGATCAGGGGTACAGCTTCCGGGTGGTAATGCATCCTGATTTTGCCCTGAGCGGATTTGAAAATCAGTCGCATTATCACATTGCAAACAGTTTTCACAGGCTCCGGAGCTCCTTCACCTGGCGAGCAGGGCAGCTGATAACCTGGCTCCCGAAGCGGATCCATCGGCTGATTAAAAGCGTAAATTGACCGTTAATGGGCCGTTAACACGCAACGTCTTATTTTTATTCCGGAGGTATTTGCTGAAACTGCCGGGCGGCGGTTTTCTGCTCCCGTGCTTCCGTTTATTTCAAAATTCTGAACCTTTTTGTCTGCCTTTTTTGAAGAATATCTGAAGCTGCACGGCATCTACCGTAAGTATATCGGCAGGAAGATGTACATCATTTTCCTGCTGAGCCTGATGGTTGTGGTTATGGCATCTTTCGGGATTGCGCTGCTGCTGCCGCTGGTTGAGATTTTTGATGCCACGGAGCCCCGCACGGCAACAGGCGAAGATGCCGGCCTGATTATGCGGATGATGTATGATTTCGTGTCGTTTTTCGGGGTTCAGGATTCAATTCCGGGTATTCTGCTGCTGCTCATGGGCGTTTTTGTGCTCAAAGGCTTTGTGACCTTTGGGGCAAGTTTCTATGCCGTCATGATGTCGGTGAGGCTTCAGGAGGAAATCCGCGTGCGCATGCTTGCACACTACGAAAACCTGAGCTACGCCTATTACAGTGAAAACAACACGGGCTACTACATCAATGTAATCATCAGTCAGATTTACGAGCTGATTAACGGCTTTTTTTCGTTCAAGGATTTTAACGTGCTGCTGATTCAGACAGCGGTTTACCTGCTGTTTTCCTTTATGATCTCCTGGCAGTTTACGCTTATGGCCGCGGCCGGCGGCGGCCTGTATCTGATCGTTTTTCGTCCGCTGAACGGCTATGTGCGCAACCTGTCCCGCAAAACAACTGCCGAATACACGGTTCTGAACACGCAGCTGGTACAGACCATGCAGGGTTTCAAGTACCTTTCGGCAACCTCACGGCTGCATCTGCCGCTAAACCGGGTGGTGCGAAGCATTCGGGTGCTGGTCGGGTATCTCGGAAAAATCGGCACCCTTTCTTCAATTATGGGTGCCATCCGTGAGCCGCTTTCAGTGGCCATGGTACTGGGCATAATGGTGGTGCAGATTACCGTATTTGAAGCGGCCATTGCCCCCATAATCGTATCCCTCATTCTGATTCACCGTGCCTTCGGACAGTTAATGTCGCTTCAGAGTTCCTGGATGGGGGTGGTAGGGCATACGGGTTCGGTTGAGGTAGTTGAGAAAGAGATGAAAAACCTGCGCGATAATCAGCTCACGGACGGTACGGTAAGTCCTGGTCCGCTGAAAGATGCCATCACCCTACAGGATATCTGTTTTTCCTATCGTGTGAAACGTCAGAAAGAAGGCAGCGGGACGGAAGCCGGAGCAGCGGAAGGCGGGGCGAAGGGTACTAAACCGGAGGATGGACTTACGGGCGAAATGCCGTTTCAGTACGAAAGCCTTCCGGATGCGGTTGCGGGCCCGGGCGGAAAAGAACCGCTTGAGGCCGGGGATCAGGAGCAGGATCAGGAGCAGGGTTTCCGCATGCAGCCGGTGCTGAAGGGCCTGAACCTGCGTATAGGAGCAAATAAAACCGTGGCATTTGTGGGAGAATCCGGTTCCGGGAAGTCCACTTTGGTGGATCTGATCATGATGCTGCACCGCCCGCAGCAGGGCCGTATGCTGATAGACGGCACAGACAGCGCCCAAGTCCGGGTGGCGGCCTGGCGGCAGCAGATCGGATATGTATCGCAGGAGAGCGTAATTTTTGATGATACCGTTGCAAACAACATCTGTATGTGGGATGGCGACTACAAAAAAGATCCGGTGCTTGCGCAGCGGTTGCGGGATGCTGCCAAAGCCGCCCATGCCCTTGATTTTATTGAGAACATGCCTGACGGCTTCGACACGGAAGTCGGCGACCGGGGCACACGCCTTTCAGGCGGGCAGAAGCAGCGGCTGTGTATTGCGCGGGAGCTCTTCAAGCAGCCGCGCGTACTGATACTCGATGAGGCAACAAGTGCGCTCGACTCCGAATCGGAGCACATCATAAGGCAGAGCATTGAAAGCCTCAAAGGCAAACTCACCCTCATCATCGTGGCTCACCGCCTCTCAACCATTCGAAATGCGGATAAGATTTATATGATCCGCGACGGAAAAGTGGCAGAACAGGGCACCTATGATGAGCTTGTAGCACGCGGCGGGGACTTTGCCCGCTCCGCAAGCCTGCAGCGGATTGATTAGGGAGGA
>JAFIET010000141.1 GCA_020832405.1 Balneolales bacterium | reverse complement strand
GGTGGCGCATCGTGCACCGTCAGGCCGATCTGCATGTAGTAGAGGATGGCGGTCTTCGGGATTAGTGTGGTGAGGGGATTTCCTGCGATTGCAGCTTTGTTCGAGACTATATATATGTGGACGCGTTGGGACGTAAGTCGGGATCAGTGCGGATTGGCTTCTGCGTTTTTGATGCCTCCATCAAATATTACCAATCCAGATCTTTCCGGTTTCGTATTATTGCCCGCTCCGCCGGGAAAGTAGGTTTTGAAAAATTTCCATGTAGTAAAAACCATCTGCCGGTGAAGGCTTGTGCTCCGGGTAACACCTTCCTCCGACAGGAAAAATCCCGGAGGGATTTCATGTATATAGCCCCAATGAGGCCTCCCTACGTGCGATCCCGTTGGGGGCGAATCTTGTTGGTTTTGCTACGGAGCTATAAACATGCGACCCCGCTGGGGTCGGTTTCGGAAGCTGTTGTGCATGTAAGCGGCAGGCCACATTTCCGGTGATTGCCAACGTTAATTTCAACCTTCGCTGAATCTGAATCTCAACCTCAACCTCAACCTCAATCTCAATCTCAATCTCAATCTCAATCTCATTTATATTGTCAATGTACGCGTCGAAGATTATTTAGGTCACGGGGCACATCCATCGAAAAAAAATCTCGTAATTTCTCTCGTAAATTATTCTGATTTCTCGTCTGCATTTTCGTTTTGTGACTTTGCACTCCTCCCCACGCCGATTATCGCGGCGACGATGCGGTTTCGGGCGGGTTCGATCCGGGGGAGGTTTTCGAGGAGGGTGAGGAGTTGTTCTCCTGAAGGCGGGTGTAAGGTCAGGTGAGGGGTGAGGTTGGTGAGGCGGATTTCCCGGTATTTGCGCCGGCGTTTCTCGCGCTCGAGCCAGGCAATCAGCATTGGCTGCGCGAGGTCGAGCCAGCGGTTGGCGAGCTCGTACCAGTCCGGCTGCTCCGCTGCGGTGCCCGCGAAGCCGGATTCATCGCCCGTTCCGCTGCTGCCATACGCCGCTGCGGCCGCACCTCCCGCGTTGGATCGGGATTTCTGCTGAAACAGCCGGTGAAGCTTCCGCACGGCCTTCTCAAAATCAGCATCAACCAGGGTAATCTGCTTCTTTGTGGGTTTCGTTTTGGCTTTTGTCCTGTCCGACTCCGGCGCTTCGGTTCGGCCCGGAAGCACATCCCCCGAAAAAGAACCATCCTTAGCAGCTAATTCCGAATCTGAATTTTCGGCACCAGAACCAAAATTTGCCTCTTTATTCTCCTTTACCTTTATCATGCCCTTGCGCAGCCTGCGGTCCCATTTGCTTACCAGGGACTCCAGCTGATCAAGGGCATTTCTTTTTTTGTTGGGCAGGGTTTCCCGCTCGTGCGAGTCCAGCCAGGCGATGTTGCCGGCAAGCAGCTGCTCGGCTTCGCTGTTGGTGTAAAATTCGGCCGGACTGCTCCCCGGCAGCACTTTCCGCAGGAAGGGCGCAATCTGGCTCAGGTCCTGTTCCGCATCCCCCAATACCGCCGGTGCCCGTTCGCTCTCCGTGCCGTTCGCCTCAGCCGGATTTCCGCGCTTGTGCCGGCGCAGCAGCCAGTACGGGGCCGTTTGCTGACTCCCCCGAACGGCCATGAAGATGAAGGGCCGGTCGGTTTCTACTACGCTCAGCCAGGGGCCGTCGGTGACCGGTGTGCGGCGGACCTCCTCAAAAACGTCCGCCGGAATCAGCGGGCGCTCCCCGCTTACGAGCCGGCGGATGACCGTGAAGGCATCCTCGAAACCTTCCCAGGAGCTTTCCGTGCGCTGCTGTTCCTCAAAACTGCTGATGAGGGTGTCGGCATCCAGCGTTTCTTCGCTCTCGCGGCTGTATTCGTCGAGCAGCTTTTCGGGCGGACTGATGTTGCTGCCGATCAGCTCCTGCACGAGGTGATGCCTGAAAAAGAAGCTCCGGTCGGTACGCAGCCGGAACACGGGCGCGTCGTCGGGCCAGTACACGGTCACCTCCCGGTGCGGGCTGTCCATGCGGTCAACGCGGCCGATGCGCTGTTCGGCAATCCGGATCACGGAGGGCATGTCGAGGAAGAGCACGGCCGAAGCCCGCTGCAGGTTTACGCCCTCGGAAAGCGCGTCGCTGCACAGGGCCGCCATTTGGATGTCTTTGGCGTCGAGGGCGAAGTTTTTCTTGAGGATTTTTTTGGTGTTGCCCGTGCTGCCGGTCACGATCATGCTTTTGCGGCCGTAACCCAGCGCCTTGAGTTTTTTGCGGATGATTTGCAGGGTGATGAGCGCCGAGTCGAAGGCCAGGATCATGCCGTGCCGGTCAATGAGGGTGCCGAGCTGTTTCGCTTTGGTCGCCTCCCGGCTGTCGCTGATTTGCAGGCAGCGTTCGGCTATGCGTTCGAGCAGACCGGCTTCTTCCGCACAGGCCTGCTGCCAGCGAAGCGGATCCTGAATCCAGGCCGGCACCACGATACGGAGGTTGTACCGGGGCGGCTCGATACTCATATCCCGTATTTTTTGGATGATATTGCCGGTATTTTGATTTTTGAACTCTTTTAGCCCGAATTCCAGCAGGGCGGCTTTGGTGCCCAGCAGGTGCTCGATGAGGGCGGCCCGGCTTGATCGCAGCATGTTGCGCAGGTTCCACTGCATGAGGGCCGGGGCGGCGCGCAGGCGCTTTTGGAGGAACTGCTCCTGCCGCTCGGTCGTCTCGAGATCGAAGGCTTCCGCGGTGAGGTTCGCCAGAAAAGGGATGCCCTTCAGGCCGCTCATCAGGCTTTCGATTTCCGCAGCAAGGGCGATGTCGGCTTCGGTTTCGCCGGTTTTGTAGGTTTTGGAAATGCTCTGCGGGTACCGGCAGAGGGCGCCGTAGGCATCGCGGTAGGAGTCCGGGTCGCGGGTGATGGCTTCGTTGAGCTCGGCTTTGGTGCGCCTCACCATGAAGCGGTGCACGTAGGTGCGCAATTTTGCGAGCGCCTGCTGCGAGCGCTGATCCCTGCTTTTTTGCAACTCGCTGTAGGTTTTCCAGGCTTCCTCGCTGAGGTTGTCGAGCCCCAGAATTTCGACCAGCCGCAGCAGGTCGTCGGAGCGGCGGTTCAGGGGTGTAGCGGTGAAGAGCATCATGTGGTCGGCCCGGTTCATCACCACGCTCTGACTCCGGGCGGAGGTTTTGTTGAGGTAGTTGTGCGCCTCATCGACCACGAGAATGTGTGCCCGCCGGATTTTTTCGAGGGTCGCCTCCCGGCTTTGGGCATCGGAACTGCTGAGCATGCCGTGCGAAATCGGGTCGGCAATCGTGCTTTCGAGCGTGCTGAGCTCCCGCACCCAGGTATCGGTGACCAGCGGCGGACAAATAATCTGATACTGCAAACCGCGCTGCCGGCTGCGGAACCAGAGGCGGTTGAGCAGGGCTTCGAGCAGATGCGCGCCCATGCGGGTTTTACCGGAGCCGGTGGGGTCGGCCACCAGCACGCTGCCCTGCCGTTCCAGCAGGTAGAGCGCCTGCGCGATGGCCTGCCGCTGTGTGGGCCACAGCTTGGTCTGCTGCCGCTGCTGCCAGCGCTCGGGGAAATCGCTGATCCAGCTGCCCTCCGTAATCAGGGCGACAGCCCGGCCCAGGGCTTCCTGCCAGCTGACGTTCCGTAGCAGCTGTTCGAGCAGCGCAATCATGTCCTCATTCCACGGCTGCGCCTCATTGAGGTAGTAATCCGCCATCTGACCGATCTCGTCGAAGCCGTCGGCACCCCAGCTGTGCCGCACATTGGCCTCGCCCTGCGATTGAAGCCCCGGCCGTGAAAAGTTGCTTGAACCCAGCATCACATGCTGATCGCCCTTGTAAATTTTGGCGTGCAGGTTGGGATGGATGAGGAACTGCACCTTCCCGAACCGGATTTTCTCGATCAGGTTCAGCACCGGACCGTTCAGGAGGATGGAAATCCCCTGCGACAGCCAGAACCGCCGGATCTGCTCCGGGAGGCTAACGCTGCCCTGCCCGAAGGGGGCATCCTGCACCCGCAGCTGATGCAGCACAGGCTCATTCCCCAACACAATGCTGACACAGCCCCGCGCATCAAGGTCCCGCCCCAGCTGCTCCACAATAAACGAAAGCGACGAATAACCGGTAATCACAACATAATCTGCCGAATCTTTAATATCAGCCCGAATAAACCGAAGCGTCTGCACCCCCTGCTGATTCATCGGAAACTGCTCCTGCTCCGGCAAATGAGCCGTCGAAAAAAGATCAGGCGTGGACATGGCGAGATTGGTTGTTTTGTGATTTGGGTTTCAGCCCAAAATTAATTTTACGTTGGTAAAGCAAGATATAAGATACCAAGCAGAGATAAACACGGAAATTTCGGGGCGACCCTCGCCCC
>JAFIET010000036.1 GCA_020832405.1 Balneolales bacterium | reverse complement strand
GAAGCCGAAGCGCCGGTTGTGAGCTGCATGATGATTTCTGAACCGATATCGCGTCGGTAGATATGAGTGGACGACGAATTTTCGTCAACCGACATATAGGTGATGGTGAACAGCACGGTGCGTCCGTCGGGCGAAACGACGGGATTTCCGAGGCGCCCGATCTCCATCATGAGCTCTGGGGTGAGTCCGCCGGTTTGCGCGGTGCTGTTTGGGGCGCTGAGGCCGGTAAGCAGGGCTGTGAACAAAATGAGGGCGAGGGTGTTGCCCATCACCCTAAGCAACGAAATGCGGGTGCAGCGCAAAGGCTTGCCGCATGGTAAAGGAGCATTCATACAGGTCGGGTTTGAAGGTTTTGGAAATAAAAAAAGGGGAACACGAAACAAGTCGTATTCCCCAAGATAGGCAATTTTCGGGGGATGGCGCCCCGCTTTACGGCAGCTTTGTCGGCCTATTCAAAGGTAAGGGTTGTGCGGCCGCCGGATGTACGCAGGGTGATTTCGGAAGCCCCGGCCCCGAAGGTGCCGCTGATGCGGTTCCGGCTGATATCGCTGTTCTGCATTTCGCCGCGGAGGGTGCCCTGCATGCTTGCGCTGCTGCCGCGCAGGTTGAGGGTGAGCCCCGGGCTGCCGGCTGCGGTGAGCGAAGCCGGCAGGTTCAGGCTCACGTTGCCGCCGCTGGTAGTCAGGTTCACGGACTCGCCCGGCTCCGCAATCGAAGCGGTGATGTTACCGCCCGAGGTGCTTGCGCTGATGGTGCCGTTCGAATCGCGGATGCTGATGTTGCCGCCGGAGGTGCGTACGCGCAGGTTGCCGCTGCTGTTGCTGAGGGTGATGCGGCCGCCGGAGGTGCTCGCGTCAAGCTCACCGCTTACGCCTCTTGCTTCAATGTTGCCGCCGCTGGTACTGGCGCGAAGGCTGCCCGAAGCGTCTGCAAGGCTCACGTTGCCGCCGCTGGTGCGGAGGTTCTGCGTGCCGTTGAGTCCCCTCAGGCTGATGTTACCCCCGGAGGTCGTAGCCTCGGCCGAACTCCCCGCCGGCGTCATGATATGGTAGGAAACGCTCACGTTCCCGCCTGAGCTGCCAAACAGGCTGAAACCGGAGCGGTTTCTGCTCCGTGCGCTAACGGAAATTTCATCACCGTTCTGTTCGATGGTAAGGTCGGCGTATTGCGAGAGGTCGTCGCCGGGGCTCAGGTACCGGCCTGCCCGTCGTGCAATTACGTGTATCACCACTTCATCGCGGTCGTGCCGCTCGATGGTGACGTTACCGCCCGAAGTTGCGGCCGAGAGAGACGGAGCGTTTCCGGTGCGGAAGGTTTCGGTGCGGTACACATTATCGGGCTGGGCCGTTAGCGGCAGCAGGGCAGGAATGAGCAGCAGCAGAATGCCTGCAACAAGTATCGTAAATTTGGTATGCATCACTTTGTACATTAATTAAATGTCTGATTTTCTAAGGATGTAGCTGACCGGCATTTTACGAAGCTGCAGATCAAAAAGTTAGTGTATGAGCAGCAATAATTTGGCGTAAATTTTTTCCTGTGATATTTAGCCTGAACCATTCAGTCTGCCTGTCGGTTTTGGGTTCATCATCAAAAAACCAAAATCAACCAAAGTATGAAATCATTTTACCCGCTTACTGTGGCATTCATTGCCGGTATTTTTTTGTTGTTTTTCGGGGGATGTGCTTCCGGCCCTGAAGAAGTGCCGGTGCCGGCTGAACTGGCGTTCGCAGAGGAAGCCGCACAGGAGAGACCGCACTTGCAGGTCGAGCCGCTGAGTGCGGAGGAAATCGCCGCCTTCAGGCAGCTGACGGACCGCTCTGTGATTGACCGCGTGGAGCGCACGGAGCGGGAGTGGCGGGAGCTGCTCACCCGGGGCGAGTACCGCATCCTGCGCAATGAGGGCACCGAGCTGCCCTGGCGCAACGAATACAACAGCGAAACAAGGGAAGGCATTTATTACTGCCGCGGATGTCATCATCCTTTATTTTCATCGGAAGTGAAGTACGACTCCCGTACCGGCTGGCCCAGCTTTTGGGAGCCCCTGGCGAAAATCAGCACCGACTACCGTGAAGACCGTTCCCTGTTTATGGTTCGCACCGAGGTGATTTGCGCCCGCTGCGACTCGCACCTGGGCCACGTATTTGATGACGGACCCGAACCAACCGGCCTGCGCTACTGCATGAATTCTGCTGCCATGATATTTGTGCCTCAGCAAATAGCCGCAGAATAAAAAAGCAGGCTAAAGACTTCACAGGCGGTTTAAATTTTACAGCAGGTCGTTCAGGCAGCCATTATTTTGAAAGCTCAGCTGAATCAATCTAACCTTACTACCCGAAGTTAATTTTACTATGATCAAAATTTATCCGGCGCTGTTAATGCTCACAGCGCTGCTCGTGGCCTGGGCGTGTTCATCCTCCGAAAAAACAACCAAAGAGCAGCGGACTCAAAACCTGATGCTGCTGCACGACACCCGCCCGATACCGTATCCTATCGACATCCCCGGTGAATATCTCGCAGCCATCGAGGCCGGCACCCGCACCGAAACCGGCGCACCGGGCGAGCACTTCTGGCAGCAGTATGCAAGCTACGACATCGAGGCAACCCTTAATCCGGTAACCAAAAAACTGGAAGGGCAGATGCGGGCCACCTACTTTAATCAGTCGCCGGATGAGCTCGGGCGCCTCCACATGGAGCTGGCGCTGAACGTGCACCGCAAAGGCGTTGTGAGGGCCCGCACGCAGGACATCACCGGCGGAAAGCAGATTCAGGCTGTTACCGTGAACGGGCGCAGGCTTACCGAAGGTCAGAACCGTTTTCCGGCCTATGTGGTGCAGGGCACGCAGCTGATCATTTATCTGGCTGAGGGCCTGCCGTCGGGCGGTGAGGTGGAGGTAGAAATCGAGTGGACGGCGGAAATACCGCGCAGGGGGGCATCCGGCAGAAACGGCTGGGCTGATGACCTCTTCTTCCTGGGCTATTGGTACCCGCAGTTCAGCGTGTATGATGATGTGTACGGTTGGTTCACCGAGCCCTTTAGAGGAAACGCTGAGTTCTATCACGGATTCGCGGATTACCGCCTGGCCATAACCATGCCTGATGACTGGGTTGTGATGGCGACCGGGGATTTCCTCAATCCTGATGAAACGCTCGCACCCCATGTGCTGGAGCGCTATCTGGCGGCTAAAGAAAGTGATGAAGTAATTCATGTAATCACCGCAGAAGATTTCGGCCGCAACGCAACTGCTGAAAGTGAAAACGGCATGCTCACATGGCATTTCGAAAGTGAGCGGGTGCGGGATGTGGCCTTCAGTGCGACCCGCAAATCATTCTGGGATGCACGCCGCACGCCCGTTGGTGACCTCACCGGCGACGGGCAGACCAACTACTCGCTCATGAACGCCTTCTACCGCGAGCTCGCCCCGCTGTGGACCGAGATGGCAGAATACAACGCGCATGCCATCAGCTTTTTATCGGAAATGACCGGCTTCCCGTATCCCTGGCCGCACATGACCTCTGTTGAAGGCTCGACCATAATCGGCGGCGGAATGGAATACCCGATGATGACCCTCATGGGCGATTATAATCAGCGGGGTGCGATGGCGCTCTACAGCGTAACCGCGCACGAACTCGCGCACATGTGGTTCCCCATGATTGTGAGCACCAACGAGCGCATCTACACCTGGATTGACGAAGGCAACACCGTGTTTGCTACGGACGAAGCCCGTCACAGCCGTTTCCCCGAAGTGGATAAGCATGCCGGCACTCAGCAAAGCTATATCAGTTTTGCGCGCAACAACCGGGAAGGCGAGCTGATGCGCTGGTCTGATTTTCATTATTCACAGCAGGCGTACGGCATTGCTTCTTACCCCAAACCGGCCTCTGTGCTGGTTGCACTACGCGGGGTAATCGGCGAGGATGCATTTTGGGAAGCGTACCGAACTATAGTGCAGGAATGGGCCTTTAAGCAAATGTACCCCTGGGATATGTTCCGCACCTTTGAACGCGTGAGCGGCATGGACCTCGGCTGGTTCTGGCGGTCCTGGTACTACGAAACCTGGACGCTCAATCAGGGCATTGCCGGGCTGCACATCGAAGACGGCGAAAGCGTAATACGGATTAGGGATTACGGCAACGTGCCCATGCCTGTGCTGCTGCGCATCACCCGTGCAAACGGCGAAGTAAACGATGCCCGCATCTCACACGAACACTGGCTCACCGGCACGAGAAACGCCGAATACAGGGCGCCCTACACCGACATCCTGCGTGTAGAAATTGACCCAGACCGGCACTTCCCTGACATAGACCGCAATAATATGGTTTACGACATCAGATAAAAAACTTGAAAAACCGGAGAAAAAGTAATACATTATGTAGTACAAACCGGCACAAGCCGGAATCTGCAAACCAAACTCCAAATGTCATGACGTCAGTACGCCTGCCCAAAGAGCTCGAGCAAAAGCTCGACAGCCTCGCTGAAGCCAAAAACTGCAGCCGCTCCGCCATCATCAAAGAAGCCCTGATGGCCTACGTAGAGCAGGAAGAAAACCTCAGCGAGCCTTTCATTGTTGGCGAGCCGCTTTTCGGAAACTACGGCAGCGGCACGGGCGGCAACTCCGTAAGCTACAAGGCAAAGCTTCGTGATAAGCTCGCCCGCAAGCACAACAAACCCATATCCTACTAAGCGATGGCACCCAAAAAAGGGCCTTCGAATATCATCCCGTTACGATACATCCTGGCCGATGCAGGGCCCTTCATAGCCCTCTTCGACCGGGATGACGACTGGCACGAGCCCGTACTTCGGTACATCAAAACCTTCCGGGGCAGGCTCATAACCACCTGGCCGGTACTTACCGAAGCCATGCACATGCTTGATTTTAATATCAAAGCGCAGCTCGACCTGCTCACCTGGGTTGAACGGAACGGGGTTCAGATCTTTGAACTCAATGCCGGTCACGTTCCGGAAATCAAGGCATACATGGAGAAGTACAGCAGCATCCGGCCCGATCTGGCAGACATCAGTCTGATGATTGCTGCTGACCGCATGAATGTAACCAACGTGCTAACCATCGATAACGATTTCAATATTTACCGCATGCCCGACGGGCAGTATCTTCATAATGTACTAAACAGCTAAGGCACAGCCGCTGAACCCTGACCTTCCCTTTCACCCTTTTTCTGAGCCATTATGAAACAGCCGGGCGTTACCAAAAACCTTAGCCGGACGCTGCCGCAGCTGTTTTGCGGCCAGGCTTTTTTACTGATGCTGGTCCTCGTGCTGCAGCCCGGCCTGTTGCTGGCTCAGGGCTGGTCGAGCGGCGGACCGCTGTCGCCGCTGCAGCAGGGGTTTGACGTAACCTTTTATGATATCAGCCTGGAAATTCATCCGGATGAACAGGAAATCTCGGGAGCAGTAACGGCACATGTTTTTGCACTGAAAGAGGGGGTGATGCAAGTAGAGTTCGATCTGGTAAACCATTTTGAGGTAAGCTCGGTGAGCTATGCCGGCTTGGAACTCCCCTTCACCCATGAAAACCACAAACTGATTGTAAATTTGCCGCAGCTGCTTGCAGAGGGAAGGGTGATGCCGCTCGAAATCAGCTATGCGGGGGCACCGCCGGTTGCGGTACGGCCGCCGTGGCAGGGCGGTTTTACCTGGGCGCGCGACAGTGAGCGCCGGCACTGGGTTTCGGTTTCGTGTCAGCTGGAAGGGGCGAAAGTCTGGCTGCCGGCTAAGGATCACCCGACGAGCCGCGCCGACAGTGTCCGCATTGATATCACCGTCCCCAAACCCTATTTCGTGGCATCCAACGGATTGCTTGAACAAACCGAAGCCGTAGATGAAAACCGGCACCGCTTCTTGTGGATGACCCGCTACCCCATCCACAACTACAATATAAACGTAACGATGGGAATTTTTGAGGAGGTCAGTACGACCTACCTCACTGAAACCGGTGCGGAAATGCCGGTGGTGTTTTATGTGCTTGAGCAGCATGCGCATGAAGGGCCTCAGCTGCTGGAAATGACGCTGCAAAAGCTTGAGCAGCTACGCGAATATTACGGGGAATACGCCTTCGCCTCTGAAAAATTCGGGTTGGTTCACACGCCCTATCTCGGCATGGAGCATCAGACCATCAACGCTTACGGGAATAATTTTGAGTACACTATTATAGACGACCGGCCCTACGATTGGCTGCTCCTGCACGAAATGGGTCATGAGTGGTGGGGTAATGCCGTAACCGTTCGCGACTGGGCTGATTTCTGGATTCATGAGGGCATCACCACTTTTACGGACGCGCTCTTTTTGTGGGATTTCTACAGCCCGGAAGTTTACTACGATAAAATTGAGGAGTACGTGCGCTTCATCCGGAACCATCAGCCGATAATTCCGGGCACTGATATGACCTCAGCGGAAGTGTACAATCATGATGTGTACTACAAAGGCGCATGGTTTATGCACACCCTTATGCACGTGTTAGGCCGCGAAAGTTTTTTTGTGGCCATGCGTTCGTTTGTGGAAGAAAACCGGTTCGGCTACACCGATACTGCTTCAGTTGAGGCGCATTTGCAGCAGTTTACGGCTCACGATCTCAGCAGCCTGTTCCGGATTTATCTCTACGAAACAGGGCTGCCGCGCTTTGAAACGGAGCAGTCAGAAAACGACCGGCATACCTGGCGGCTGAGGATTTCCGGTGTTGAGGGAAGTCTGCCGGTGCAGATCTGGACTTCTGAGGGGCTAAAGGTGGTGCCAATTAGCGGCGACTGGCTCACTGTTACTTCAGCGATGAGACCGGTCATAGATCCGGGCAGCTGGTACCTGCAGGCAGCTATGTTTGATTAAAAAAATATTTTCAAGGTTAGTCAGTCCGTCTGTTTCGTGTGTTATGGTATCGTACGGAAGTAGTGAAACCGTGGTGACTAGCCATCATTAATATTCGGATAACAATATGATGAACTATTTGCCGCGGTTTTGCTTTTTAGTACAAAATTAATATACAGCTGAGGGAATTATGATTTTCAGAATGAGGTATCAAACGACCGTTTTTCTTCTCCTCTTTTGTTTGGGAGTTTTCAGGCCGCTTACGGCGCAGGACGCCAATCTGATTGTAACTGATGCCTTTCCGGGGGTAAGTGTTTCCGGTATTTTGGGTTTAGAGTCTGCGCCCGGAACAAATGATTTATTTGCGGTTTCACAAAGCGGGATCATTTTCCGGATTGACCGCTCCGGCAGCAGCGCGGTAATTACGCCCTGGCTTGATCTTACTTCTCAGCTTATTTCCGGGGGAGAGCGCGGTTTGCTGGGGTTAGCTTTTGACCCGGAGTTTGAGCAAAACAGGCGTTTTTATGTAAACTACACGATCGCAAGTCCGTTGCGCACGGTCATTTCGCGCTTTGTGACAAATGAAAACGGAATACCTGATTTAGGAAGTGAAGAGCAGCTGCTCATATTCGGGCAGCCTTTTGCCAATCACAACGGCGGGGATATTTCTTTCGGGCCTGACGGCTATCTTTATATCGCCTCAGGCGATGGCGGCAGCGGGGGCGATCCGCAGAACAATGCGCAAAACACAAACAATCTGCTCGGTGCAATGCTCCGGATCGATGTTAGCACAGAAGCGGCCGAGTACGCCATCCCCACTGATAATCCGTTTGCGGATGCCGGCGGGATGCCTGAAATATTTGCATGGGGGCTGAGAAATCCCTGGCGCTTTTCTTTTGACCGGGAATCAGGCGTGTTGTGGACGGGCGATGTGGGTCAGAATGCATGGGAAGCCATCCACATTATTGAGAACGGTAAGAATTACGGGTGGAATATTCTTGAGGGCTCCAATTGCTTCCCGCCGGGCAGTAACTGCAATACTGACGGTCTTGAACTGCCGGTTTTTGAGTACAATCACGATAACGGCGACCGCTCGGTTACGGGCGGATTTGTGTATCGGGGGGTGAAGAACCCGTCGCTCTACGGCCGGTATATTTTTGGTGATTTCATATCAGGCCGCGTTTGGGCGCTTGAGTTTAATGAGGAAAGCTTCGAAGCCATTTCCAACACGGAGCTGATCAATCTTCCGCTAAATATTTCATCTTTTGCGGAGGATAACGACGGCGAGCTGTTTATTCTGGGTTACAGCAACGGACGCATCTTCCGGATTGTGACTACGCCTGAGGCAACGGCCATTACCGAGCCGATGGCAGATGCTACGGTTCAGCCAGCCTTTGAGCTCGTTTGGGAGGATATCGCCGGTGCGGATTTTTATCAGTACGAAATCAGCTCATCAGCCGGTTTCGGGGAGCTTTTGGTATCGGGTGAGTCTGAATCAGGCTCAGTTGCCATCACCCTTGAAGAAAGCGGCCTGAATGTATGGGCACGGGTGCGGCCGGTAAATGAAGCCGGGGAAGCTGCCTGGAGCGAAGCTATTCCGTTTTTTGTGGAGAGCCCGGTGAGTACCGCACCTGCGCCGGAAGTGCCGCGGGAAATTGTGCTGCATCAGAATTATCCGAATCCCTTTAATCCGGTCACTAACATCACTTTCGATTTGCCGGAAACGGCCGAAGTAAGGCTGCAAATTTTTGATTCGATGGGGCGGCTGGTTTCGACGCTGGTGAATGGTTCTGTGCAGTCAGGCCGACATCAGGTGCGCTTCGACGGCAGCAGTTTTGCGAGCGGACTTTATTTTGTAAGGCTGCAATCCGATGATTTGGTTTTAACGCATAAAATGACCCTTGTCAAGTAATAATATCTGCAGGCAGCAATGCATTCTAACTATTTGATTCAGAATAAAGTAGGGCTTCAGGAATAGTTCTAATTTCGTAAATTGCAATATTAGAATATCAGCCCTCTTTAATCATCCGCTCCATACGTTATCGTTTTGTTGCCAAAGTAATTAGCTAAACCGCCTTTATACTCACGTAATAGTGCGGTGGTATTTTCAGGTTTGAATCATTCTTGCAATCCGCACGGTCACCGTGTCCGTGTTTAAGTCATCTCACAACAAATAAAAGAACTATGATTAATCATGTTACTGAAAACTTAGGGAAGCGATTCTCCAGGTCTTTTCTATGGCTGATTCCCTTCTTTTTTATGGGTTTTGCCATTCAGGTTCAGGCACAGTACACCGGTTCGGGCGCATTTACGCAGCTAACTGGTATTACTGAGCTTGAAGACGGTTACTACGTTGTAACCAATGCACCGGGAGAGTTTGCCATGAACAGCGCCCATACGGGTACGCTTTTGCCGGAAACCGCAGTATCGCCGGTCGATGGTGTTCTGCAGAATCCGAACATTGCCGATGTATGGCTTATTCAGGCCGATGGTGATTCATGGACCATTTTTAGTGAAGCAACTCAGCGTTTTGTTTCCTACACCGGAAGTTCCAACAACATTCAGGTTGTTGAGGAAGTGACTTCCGATAACCAGCGCTGGGATATCAACTTTACGGATGGTGAGTTTGTGGTAACAAACGCCGCGATCACCACCAGAACGTTGCGTTACAATCCGAGCTCACCACGCTTTGTGGCTTATGCAACCGCTTTTGGACAAAACCTTAGCTTATTCAGGCTTGATGATGATAACGGCGGCGAACCAAATCCGATTGGGGCATTTTCGCTTCTTTCCCCCCCAAACAACACACGCCTACCCGTATTTGAGGGTTCATCTGATGCCGTAACTATCGAATGGGAGGCAGCAGATGACGCAACCTCCTACACCTGGCTTGCTGTTGCTGCCGGCGGAAACTTCGATACCCCACTTCTTGAATTACCGGCAGATAACGACGGAACTGCAACTACGCTTTCCCTTACATCTGGCGCTATTTTTGATGTTTTGGCCTCCCTTGATATCGATCAGGGTACTGTTGCCAATCTCGTTTGGACGGTGCGCGCATCCGATGGTGAAGAAACACGGCTTGCCACTCAGCAGTGGTCAATCAGTCTGGTTGCACCTGCAATCCTTACTGACATTGAAGCACTTCGCGGTGCTGCCACAGGTAGTACGGTTTATGCAGTAGCTTCTGAGGCTACCTTCATTGGCGGCGATGCCTTCCGGAACACCAAGTTTTTCCAGGATGCCTCCGGATTCGGAATTCAGATTGATGATCAGCCGGGTATCATTTCAACGACATACGAAATTGGCGATAACGTAAATCTTCTGCATGGTACGCTTGGTATTTTTCAGGGGCAGCTTCGCCTGACCCCGTTTGTTGATTTTGGTGCGCCCGTTACATCAGGAAATGTAATTGAGCCGCTTGAGCGCACTCTGGGTGAGCTTTCATTCGACGATCAGGCACGGCTGATTGTGGTACGAAATGTAGCTTTTGAAAACGTAGGGCAGGATTTTGGAGGAGGTGGATCCATCACTACGATTACAGACCCGAGTATAGAGGGCTTTACCGGCCGGCATCGTAACGTTTTTGGTGATTCTGACATTACCGGTTCACCAATCCCGGCCGGTGAATGGGATTTAGTATCAATTGTACAGGAAAACAATGCTGGTCTGAATATCGCGGCCCGCAGCCTGGCCGATTTTAGCCCTTCCGATGATGATGAAGACCCTGAGCTTGGAACTTTCAGCCTGCTGAGCCCGCCAAACAATACACGCCTGCCGGTTTTTGAAGGTTCTGATGATGCAGTTGTGATCGAATGGGAAGCTTCTGAAAACGCAACTTCTTATACCTGGCTTGCAACTGTAGCAGGCGGCAGCTTCGATGAGCCGCTGCTTTCGATTCCTGCTGATAACGATGGCAGTGCAACGACACTGAGCCTCACGAGCGGTGCAATTTTTGATGTGCTTGCTTCACTCGACATCGATCAGGGCGCAGTAGCGAACCTGGTGTGGACCGTTGAAGCTTCAGCTGATGAGATTACCCGTCTTGCTGAGCAGCAGTGGAACATCAGCCTTGTTGCTCCTGTGGTAGTAGCTGATATTGAAGCCCTTCGCAGTTCAGAAACCGGCAGCACTATCTATGCTGTTGCTGGTGAAGCAACCTTCACTGCGGCTGACAGCTTCCGGAACACAAAGTTTTTCCAGGACGCCTCCGGCTTTGGTATTCAGATTGATGATCAGCCCGGCATTATCTCAACCGTGTATGAGGCCGGTGATAATGTTAACCTGTTGCACGGAACACTTGCAATTTTCCAGGGACAGTTAAGACTGACCCCATTTGTGGATTATGGTGCACCGGTATCTTCAGGTAATGTTGTGGAGCCTGCAGAGCGAACGCTTGCTGATCTTTCATTTGATGACCAGGCACTTCTGATTGTAGTTCGAAATGTTTCTTTCGAAAACGCAGGTCAGAATTTCGGCGGCGGTGGCTCAATAACGCCGATTACCGATCCAAGTATTGAAGGCTTTACCGGGCGCCATCGTAATGTATTCGGCGGATCAGATATCACAGGATCCGAAATTCCTGCCGGTGAATGGGATATCGTATCCATCGTTCAGGAAAACAATGCTGGTCTGAATATTGCAGCCCGAAATCTGGCCGATTTCAGCCCGTCTGAAGCCGCAATTGCAGGTTTTGATCTCCTCGCTCCTGCTGATGGTACTGCGCTTGTAACATCTGGTGACGACGAAACCGAAGTCGTTATCGAGTGGGAAACCGCCGAAGGTGCTGAAAGCTACACCTGGCTTGCTGTTTTAGCCGGTGGTGATTTTGCAGAGCCGCTGCTTGCTGTTCCTGCTGATAATGACGGTACTGCTACAACGCTTACGGTAACTGTAGCTGCCCTCGACGGCATCCTTGCTGACCTTGGTATAGAGGAAGGCGGCGTAGCTAACCTGCAGTGGACTGTGCGTGCCGAAGCCGGCGACGACAGCCGCCTCGCAAACAGCCCGTTTGCCATTACCCTTGAGCGTGCAACCGAACTGCCGGTACCCGGAGCGTTTAATCTCTTAAGTCCGCCGAATAATACGCAGCTTTTTGTTTTCGAAAACGACCCTGAACTCATCGTTGTGGAATGGGAAGCGAGCGAAAACGCGCAGACCTACACTTGGCTTGGTACCGTACCCGGCGAAGGTTTTGACGATCCCGTACTTGCTCTGCCTTCTGATGAAGACGGCACCGCTACAACCCTTTCGATTACAAGCGGCGATGCATACGAGGTGTTGCTTTCGCTTGGTTTCGAGCCGGGAGGTAGTGTTATCATTGAATGGACCGTACAAGCTGAAAACGAAGAACTCACCCGCCTTGCCAATGAAAGCCGGACTCTGTTTGTTGATATCCCCATTGATGCCACCCTGAATGAAGCCCGCGAGCTTCCTCTTGGTACTGTGGTGCGCACAACCGGTATTGTTACAACTCCCGATTTCGGTTTCAACGCGGCTGAGTTTTACATGCAGGATGAAGACGGCGGGATGAAAGTCCGCTGGCCCGGCTTCGGCGGCGGTAACACTGATACCCCGTTCGCCGCAGGTCAGGAAGTTGAACTTATCGGCTTCATGGCTGACCGTTTCCAGGAAATCCTGATTCAGCCCTTGGAATTCGACGTTCTTTCTGAAGACAACCCGCTTCCCGAGGCAAACCCGATTACCGACTACCAGAGCCAGTGGCTGTTCGACGGCGCGGATCAGGGCCGCCGGGTAACCATTCAGGAAGTTTCGCTGGTTGACCCGAGTCAGTGGCCGACTGAGCCGATTCCGGGCGGCAGCGGTTTAACGGTTCAGGCTATTGATGCCGAAGGCAACCTGTACGACATCCGCATTGACCGCGGTGAGTCTGAGTTTGATGGCAGCCCGGTACCGCCGGCCGTTTTCAACCTCTCAGGTGTACTTGGCCGCTTTAACGAAGAAGCGCAGCTTTTCCCGTTCTTCCTGTTCGAGCTGGAAGAGCCAACCATCGCCCCGCGCGTTCAGATCATCCACAACGCAGCCGACCCGGCCCTTGCCCTGGTTGATGTGTATGTTGACGGCGAGCTGCTCTTCGGCGACGTGCCGTTCCGCGGCGCAACTGCGTTCTTCGATGCGCCCACAGAGTTTACCGTGAGCCTCACCGCTGCCGGTGCAGACCTCGAAGATGCCGTATTCGAAGCGGAAGTTGAACTCGACGGCGGCGAATCGTACTACGTGATTGCACAGGGTGTGCTCGACCCGGCGGCGTTCGACCCGAACCCGAACGGCGTAAGCACCGCCTTCACCCTTGATGTAATTCAGGGTGCCATCGAAGGCGCTGACAGCAGCACCTCCTTCGAGTTCCTCATCTACCACGGCGTAACCGATGCGCCTGCCGTTGATGTGGTAGCCCGCGACATCGCGCTACTGGCCGATAACCTCGCCTACACCGATGTTACCGAGTTCTTTATCGAAGTGCCGGCTGATGCCTACACCCTCGATGTAAACCTTGCCGGTACCCAAACCACCGTGTTCAGCTTCGAAGCCGACCTTTCAATGTTCGGCGGCCGCTCAGCGGTAATTCTTGCCAGCGGTTTCCTCGATGCCTCACAGGGCGAAAGCTTCGGCCTGCTTGCCGTACTCGATACGGGCGACGTGGCCTTCCTCAACCCGACAACCAGCCTCGGCCCGATTGACGGCGTACCGGCTGCGTTCGAGCTGAGCCAGAACTACCCGAACCCGTTCAACCCGACCACGCAAATCCGCTATGCACTTCCCGAAGCCGCTGATGTGCGCCTCGAAGTATTCAACATTGCGGGGCAGCGCGTAGCCGTTCTCGTAAACGGTCAGCAGCCGGCCGGTGTGCACAGCGTCACCTTCGACGCCAGCCGCTTCTCCAGCGGTGTGTACCTGTACCGCCTGCAGGCGGGCAGCTTCCAGCAGGTCAATAAGATGATGCTGGTGAAGTAACCCCTGAAACAACTGTGTGTTTTTTAGGGTGATGCGCTCACAAATCGCATCACCCGCCACACCACAAGAAAGCGCCGGAGGAATTTTCCTTCGGCGCTTTTTTTATTGGTTGAAGGGCTCAATGCCCTGAAATGAAATCGGGGGTGAGGCCCTCTTGGGTCAGGGGTATCACACCGAATTTCCGGGGGGGGACGTTAACCCGGCTGAGTTCGGAACGAGAAGCACAAATGGGATATCAGGCTTCATTCAGGCCCCGAAGGAAGGATCACCGGCAAATTTCTGGTGATGTACATGAGCCCGGATTCAGGTCCCAGAACCCATCACCCTACAAAAAAACGCCGCTGCGAACAGGCCGCAACGGCGTTTTGAATATTTGGGAGCGGGATTCGGGCCGGAAACCCATCCCCCGAAAAGAAACTACGCTACTTCTTCGCCTTTCCGGAGCATGGTTTCGAGCACGTTTGCACCGGGAATCCAGGGGTTGCTGTAGAGGCGTTTGGCGTGCACGGTTTTCATGCTTTCAAGCAGCGGCAGCTCGGCGGCGGCGCGCTGACGGAGCAGCGGATCGGTGACTTCGGCCGCAGACATGCTCTGGTTTGCAATCCAGGCCCAGGGCTCGATACCGGAGCGGCGGAGGTCGGCCTGAAGTTTTGCGGCCTCAGAAATCGGGGTTGTTTCGGGTAGGGCTACAATAAGCAGGCGCGCGTATTCGGGATCCTGCAGGTACATGTAGGGCGTTTTGAGCCGGGAGGCGTCCATGCCGGTGTTGCGCAGCACTTCCTTGTGGTAGCTGCCCGTAGTGTCGAGCAGCAGCAGGGTGTGCCCGGTCGGGGCGGTATCCATCACCACAAATTTGCGCTTGGCTTCATGGATGGCTTTCGAGAAAGCCTGGAAAACCGCGACTTCTTCGGTACAAGGCGATTCGAGGTCCTCGCGCAGAAGCTTGAGTTCTTCCTCGGTTTTGCCCTTGCCGCGCTGTTTCAGCACTTTTTCGATGTAGGCCTTTTTCTCGGCATGCGGGTCGATGCGGTCAACCAGAATGTTTTCGGGCAGGGTGATATCCCCGATCTGATCGAGCAGGTGGGCCGCCGGATCGGTTGTCGTGAGGTGCACCGGGTAGCCGCGCTGTGCAAGTTTGAGGGCGATGGCCGCCGCAAGCGTGGTTTTGCCGACGCCGCCCTTGCCCATGGTCATGATCAGGCCGGCATCTTTTCCGTTGGTGAGGTCATCAACGAGGGCATCTACATCGGGCAGGCTGCTTTCGTGTGTAGCCGGTGCGGTTTCGCCGATATCAGCCAGAATCGCAGCTTTGTCGAGCGGCTCAAAAACGGTGCGAAGGCGGCCGAGGCCGAGCAGGTTGTACGGCCGGAGCGGAAACACGAGCTGCCGCAGATTTTTGAGGCGTGCCGGCATATTCGCCAGGGTTTCATCGGCCATGGCTTTCATTTCGCGGGCAAAAGGATCGGACTCATCAACCGGTTCAAAGTAGCCGTTGATGAGCAGCAGCTGATTGGCGAGGCCCATTTCTTCGAGTTCGAGTCCGGAGCGGTTGGCTTCGCGCAGGGCGGAGGTATCGGGACGGGTTACGAGGTAAATGGTGGTGGCGTCTTTATCTTTGAGGCGGTCAACGACTTTCTGATAGCGCTCCTGACTCGTTTTGAGCGCTGATGACGGCCCGATACAGGAGGCGCCGTCGGGGTTTGACTCGATGAAGCTGCTCCAGGCTTCGGGCAGTTCGAGCAGGCGCAGGGTGTGCCCGGTGGGGGCGGTGTCGAAAATGATGACGTCGTAGGGCTGCTCCTCGCCGTCGCCGGCAACGTAGCGCGCGAATTCGTCGAAAGCTGCAATCTCGGTAGTACAGGCACCGGAGAGCTCCTCGCGGATGCGGTTCAGGTCGTGCTCGGGCAGGATGTCCTCAAGCGGGGAAATAACCCGCTGCCGGTAGGCTTCAGCTGACGCTTCAGGGTCGATATTTACGGCATGCAGGTTTTGGATGCCGTTTACCGGCGTAATCTTCTCTGCGATGTCGGTTTCGAGCACATCCTTGAGGTTAGAGGCGGGATCGGTGCTGATTAGCAGCACGCGATGCCCTTCGTCGGCCAGTTTAACGGCAGTGGCACTTGCGAGTGATGTTTTGCCAACCCCGCCTTTACCGGTGAAAAAAATGTAGGGGGTTATGTTGGGTAACATATTGATTTTATTTTGTGTGAAAAAGATTGAAGGATAGCGGTATCGGGCCGGGTATTAGCAGCAACCGCCGCCGGGGGTACAGCAGCTTCCGGAGGAATTACCGGCACCAAGCAGCTGATTGGCTGTGTTTACAATAACTGAAATTCGGCGCTGTGCTTTGTTGAGGCCGGCCTGCATGGCGTTGGCCATATCCTGAGAGGTAAGCCCGGCCGACTCGCCCGCTTCAAAAGCGATTACCAAATCCGCTTCCGTACCGTGCGCAACGGCTGCTTCTATATCTTCAAGAAGTTTGCTGAGGTCGGGAGTTTCATTTCCGGACTGTGTTATTTCCGCTTGCTGTGGAAGTGCGAGAGCGGACATTTCGTCGCGGCTTGGGTAGCGCCCTTCGGCAACGATTTTGCCGTTCACCACAATTAGCGGCAGGATGGAGGCGCCGTCATTTTTGAGGCGGCTGAGCACTTCGGGCTGCTCTTTGAAGGCGAGCGGCTCCTGACCGAGATTAAACCGCTGTATATCAATGCCCTGCGATTTGAGCCATTTTACGTCGGCAGCGAAATTTACGAGTGCTTCATCTACATCGGAGCCGCAAACGCCGGTGCTGCAGCACATGGCCGGATCATATACCTGAATGAGCGTTTGGAGGGTTGTTGAGTCGTTCATCATTTTCGGAGGGGGATGGTGTTGAGGTTGTGCGTTCAGTTTGTATTTATCGTATATCGTAAAAATACGATGAATAAAGACGAAGTCAAATTCTTTTTTCGGGAGGGGGGGCTAAACACAGCTCAGCAGCATACGCGGCTTAAGTCGGAGGAAATGCTGTTCAGGTGCTGCTGAAGCTCGCGGATACCGTCGGGGTTAAGGCAGTAGCTCACACGCGTGCCTTCCACTTCCCCCCGGATAAGCCCGGCCTGTTTAAGGGCTTTGAGGTGCTGCGAAACCGTTGACTGTGCCATGGGCAGCAGATCGGTGATGTCGCCGCAGAAGCAGGTGTTGCGGGCTGCGAGAATTTTGAGGATGGCTACCCGTGCAGGATGGCCAAGCGCTTTGGCTATTTCAGCAAGGCGTTTGGTTTCGGGCGCGTCAATTGATACGGCGTAGAGCATTGGTGAGCAGCTGAAATGAGAGTGATAATGGATTAGATTAATGTAATCGTAATATTACGATAAAACAAGACTGATTGGCTAACTTTGAAAAGATTGCGTTCGCCGGGCAGGTGTTAAGTTGAATTCCTATATTCGCTTAACAGCTTTACACCGAGTTGCGCCGGAAATACCGGGGTATGTGTAAACCAAACATAGTAATTGGGTTATCGAAATGTCAGATGAGTTAAACAGTCAGCGGGTTGGCGGTGATTTTATTTCATCCAACAGCTGCTCCATTACCAATAGCAGCCGCTTTATGCTGGAATTGCGGCCTGACGGCAATCCTGGCAGCAGGCTTGCGGCAGGAGACAGAACCAGCATAGCAGTCAGGTCCACAGTTGAAATCATTGCTTTCGGAACAGACCGGATCGGTGTCCGAACGGCTTCTACTTTTTCGGAAACAGGCAGAAGTGCCTCTTTGGGGAGCGTTACGCTGCAGTTTCGCCGAACGCAGCCAAACAGGCCAAAAGTCGGCGATATTGAGATCATAAACCCGCCTGATTAATCACGGGGCACGTAACTTGATTCTGCCAATTAATTATTTTTGAGTGATGAATAAATCAGGTAATATGAAATTCATAATTGCACGAAAATTAGTGGCTTAGAATTGATTAAATGCAGGGAATGATCCGATTAAAAAAAACGGAATTGAAACAGCGCTGCACCAGACTTTCTGTCTGCTTGCTGTGCTGTATTTTTTTAGGGAATATGCAGAAAGCCGTAATGGCGGCATCAGAGGCTGACCGGCTGGGTTTTCCGCTCATCACGAATTACGGAACAGATGTTTACGGGCAGCATATTCAGAATTGGGGCTTTGAATCTGATACCGATGGAAATCTGCTGGTTGCCAATCAGGGGGGGCTGATGATTTACGACGGTGAGCGCTGGCTTCATTTTCTGATTCCGAATGCCAGCACGTTTTCGGTAAAACATGCTTCTGATGGTAATATTTATTTGGGCGGTAATAACGAAATCGGTGTGGTTCGGCCGGTTGATGTAATGGCACCTCCAAGTACGGGGCTCAGAACTTATGAAAGCCTGAGCGGGCTTATAAGCCCTGATAAGCGCATCGGTACCGTTTGGGCAGTTGAAGAGCACGAGGGGCGTATTTTTTTTATGGCTGAACGCTACCTCATCGTATTGGAAGAGGGTGAAATTGAGTTATTTCCTGCGCCGGCTTTTTTCGTACGTATGGCGCTTACCCGTGAGGGAATAATCGTTTACGACAGGGAACACAAATTTATGCAGTTCAGAGATGGCGGACTGCACAGTTGGAATCCGGCGGGTATTGAGCAGATGCGGGGATTTCGGGGGTACACAGCTTTGGAGGAACTGGATTTGTTCTGCGACCCGGGCAGCTGCTATGTGTACGACGGTTTCGAAATGCGATCCTGGCAAACAAGCCCTTCCGATATTCTTTCGGATGTTCAGATCAGCAACCTGATAACCCTGGGCGACGGCAGCGTTATGCTGGCTACGCGGCGGAGCGGCCTTATTCATCTCAGTGCGCAGGCTGAGCTTTTGCGCATCATTAATACAGAAACGGGACTGATACACAACACGGTTTACGGCTTGCATGAGGATACGTGGGGAAGTATTTGGGCAGCAACCCTTAACGGAATATCGCGGGTAGATGCATCCCTTCCGCTGCGTATATTTGACAAGCGTTCAGGTCTGGAATCGTTGGTGCAGCGTATGCTAATGTTTGAGGGAGAGTTTTATGTTTTCACTCAATCCGGCATAAAAAAAATGACACCTTCAGGAATCTTTACAGAGGTGTCCCGGCAGCCCGATTGTAACCGATACACAAAGCATCAGGGTGTGTTATACCTGCGATGTCAGGGTGATCTTTTTATGCTCCGAAACGGTGAATTGAACCGATTTCCTTCTTTTACCGCCGTTAACTCTGTGAGTGAGTGGGATGAGCACCGGCTTTTAATGGCCACAGATGCCGGGCTGGTACTGGTTAAAACTGAAAATGGTGTACTGCAGCCCGAAACAACCCGATCCGTTTTTACTGACGAGGAACTTTCCGGAAGCATTAATAACATGATCCGTGATCCGCGCGGCTGGCTTTGGGTGGGCAGCGAAAACGCGGGCCTGTATCAGTTTGAAACCGGAGAAGCCAACGGTGAGCCTTCACTCACACTTGTTCAGCGACATTTCACCGAAGCCCGAAACCTGCGGCGGCTGGTTAGGGTGCTCCCAAAAGTTCTGCAGGGTGAGCCATCATTTTTGACCTGGGGTTACGGGGTGATGCGCTTCAATGCCGAAACCGGTGAAATGGAGTCTGTTCCTGAATGGGGGGAGTTCTTCAGCAGTGAAGAGCATCAGTTTTTTTGGGCCTCAGAGGACCCGTGGAGAAATATCTGGTGGCGGGCTGCCGGCGGATACCGCGGGCTGCTGCAAACCGGGTCGGGGCAGCTTACCGAATACACCGGGGTGCTGAATCTGGTACCGGGCTTTCAGTCGAATTACCTTACAACCGACCCGAACGGTCAGCTTTGGATCAGCACGGAAGAAGGCCTAATCCGGTATGTGCCGCAACATAATTTTGATGCATCACGGCCCTTTAACGTACAGCTTTACCGCCTCTTTCGCGACGGGGTGCAGCAGTTTCGCGGTGAGCTGCAGGAGATGCGCCCGGTTTTTCCTTTCTCCAAAAGTTTGATGCGGTTCCTGTGGTCGTCAAATACGTTCATGGGCTCAAACCAATACCGGGTAAAACTGGCAGGTTTTGATGCCGACTGGACCCCGTGGTCAGCTGAAACCCAGCGCGATTTTACAAGCCTGCCTGAAGGCCGCTATGAATTTGTAATTCAGGCACGAAATGCCTTCGGTGGTATTTCAACCTCTGAGCCTTTCATTTTTACCGTTCTGCCGCCCTGGCACCGTAGCTGGTGGGCTTATCTGCTGTACCTTGGCGCGATTGGCAGCCTGTTTTACATCGGCTTCACCATTCGCTTAAAAAAATTAACCCGCGAGTATCAGATGCGGAACCGCATTTCGGCCGATCTGCACGACGAAGTGAGCGCTACCCTCAGCAGCATCAGCTTTTTTGCACAGGCCATTGCCTCTGGCCGCAAGCCCGATCAGAACGAGAAGTTTCTGAGCCTCATTCTGGAAAGCTCCGGTGATGCAAAAGAAAAAATATCGGATATCGTCTGGGCCATTAATCCTGAAAATGACGAATGGAACAGCTTTTTTTCACGCTGCAGGAGATTTGCATCTGATGTTTTTGAAAGCCGAAATATTGCCTTCACACTTAGGATTGACGAGTCGTATCCGGGTAAAATCGATATGCAGTTACGGCAGCATCTTTGGATGATTTTTAAGGAGATGATCACTAACGTTGCAAGACATTCAGGGGCCTCACGTGCAGAGGTTATTTTGCATATTAAAAACGGCGAACTGCAGCTTGTTGTGCAAGACGACGGACGCGGACTCAGTAATCCGGACGCTTCATCAGGCAACGGACTGAGAAACATCAGGCAGCGTGCGGATAAAATCAGAGCTACAGCCGTGCTTGAAACCGAACCCGGCAGGGGTACCCGCTGGATAGTTCGGGTAATGCTTTAAGCAGGCTTTTACCGCAGATACCGCATAAGTATGTAGTATCAACTCATTGCTCATTTTCTTTAATTAAGGAATTGTTATCAATATTAAAACAGACCTATGGAAAAAGCGAGTAACATCATCATCATTGAAGACAACAACTACATCAGAAACGGTTGGAAAACTTTTGTGGATTTTGAGGATGATCTCGAGGTAATTGGTGATTTCGGATCATGTGAGGCTGCTTTTGAGCAAAATAAATTATGTGCAAAAACCGATTTGTTTTTGATGGATATAGGGCTGCCAGGCATGAGTGGCATTGAGGGTGTTCAGCATATTAAAATGCACTATCCCGATGCGGTCTGTATTATGGCGACCGTCTTTGATGATGACAAACATGTCTTCGAAGCTCTCAAAGCCGGCGCCGTTGGCTATATGCTGAAAAATATGTCGCCCGAGGAACTTATTTCAGCAATCCGAAGCGCACTCAGAGGTGGTTCACCCCTTACTCCTAATGTGGCACGCATGGTTATTGATGTGCTTTATGTTCCTGCGGATGGTCAGGTGGAGCTCAGCCGCAGAGAAAAATCCATACTCGAAGCCCTCGCTAAGGGACATTCTTACAATCAGATTGGCAAACAGCTATTCCTTTCGACCGACGGAATCAGGTATCATATCCGAAATATTTACACTAAGCTGCAGGTTAATTCACGATCAGAAGCGGTGAGTAAAGCATTTCAAAACAGAATCATTAATCCGGATACTATTTCATAAGTTGAATCCGATTTCAGGCTTTGTGTTCGGTTTGTTTGTTAATGCGATTTATTTTACATAGTTCAGGGGTTTTGAGGGTCGTATTCGTGTCTGTAAGTATAAAAATTTGAAATTTAAATAGATTGTCTTTAGGTTTATGTGTTCATTTTAATGCTAAATCAAACATAAACCTATGCTATACAATAAATTAACCCTGATTATTCTGTTGCTTGCCGGTGCATTACTTGCCAGCTGTTCTTCCTCGGGCAGTTCAAACGATACACCGGGGCTCGACGGCAATCTGACTATAGAAGTGCAGGCTCCGGTTGAAAGTGCTTTTTTTCTGACCTACTACACATGGGACGGCAATGAAGGAAACTTTAACTCCGAAACCATCACCATACCTCAGTCCGGTACCTTTACCTACAACGTAGAAGACGGAAATTACATCGGTTTCGGTATCATACTCGGCCCCATCGGTGATATCGCCGGCGTGCGCCTTGCGCTGCTCGCCGATGGCGAAGTACTTGAAGAAACCACTACCCCAACCGCAGAAGGCGGCTATGAAATAGAAGTCGGCTCCATACCAAACGAGCTGGGAGCCGGGATGCAGTAAGCTGCGGAATCCGCCTGCTTAAAATTCGCTTATTATAATAAAGAGGCCGCAAGCTTTCGGGTTTGCGGCCTCTTACCATAAACATACAGGGAAACCTTCTCCGGGGAATTCCGACCGCGTGTTTAGGTTTTAATTGTTGTATGGACTACTGCTATGGCGTGTTTGGGGTAAAAAAATGAAGCACAACGTTTTGTTTGGACTCGTATTCATTTTAATTTGTGTCTCAGTTATGTTTGGGAGACCCGAAAAGCAGCTATCTTTGTATCCTGCTCTGATGCAGTATATAGATTAAATCAGCCGCATGCACCGCATGAATATGCGGTAAATTCAGAAAAAGGGAGCTGAAGCTGTTCTTTTCTGTCCCTCAGCTGCGCTGTTAGCTTTCAGGGAGCAGTTTTGAATCAGAGTTTCGACTTCGTATATTACTGCATAGTTATTTATTTAAATTAATTCCCCGCATGAACAAGAACATTTTGATTATACTCGCGGGCCTGCTGATTGGCGGCCTCACCGGCTTCTCCTACTGGTATTTTATCGGCTGCGATACCGGAACCTGTGCCATTACTTCTAACTGGAGCACAAGCACCTTGTACGGTTTGGGAATGGGCGGTCTGGGAGCATCAATCGTTAAAGACAGCATTGCGAGCCGTAAGGCAAAAAAAGAGCAGCAGTTAAATCAGACAGAGAATCCTGCTTAAGCTTTTGGGCTTTTCATAATCAGGGGAATTGTGAGGGGAAATCTCAAGCGGATAATTTATCTCATAACACTTCGTTGAGCTGAATCTCCTCACCTAATTCTTGATTTATGACCATTAAGCGGTTTGCCCTGATTAACTTGTGCGTAGCAGCAATACTTTCTCTACCTCTGATTGCCATGCAGTTTGATTCCGGGGTTGTGTGGGATGCGCATGATTTCGGGATGATGGCGATTCTGCTGCTTACGACCGCTTTTTCGCTGGAGCTTATTTTCCGGAAAATGAAAAACAAGCGCTATCGGGCACTGAGCATGGCGTCTGTAATCTTGCTGCTGCTCCTGATTTGGGCTGAGCTTGCAGTCGGAATTTTCCACTGACTAAAGTTTTCGCGCGTTTTTTCCTGTCTATGTTAAGCTTGTTTTGACCGGTTAGCTTCGTATGTTGCAGCGAGGCCGGGCTGCAGAAAGCCCGTAAAAAAGCCGGTCTTTTATTCATAACCAAGCAGTGCAGGGAAAAAACTATGTCAACCATGCGGGAAAAAATGCTGCGCGGAGAACTCTACGATCCGCAGGATATTGAGCTCTCTCTTGCGCGGGTACGGGCGCGCGACCTGTGTCAGGATCTCAACGCGACAAGGGAAAGCGATGCGGAGTTACGCCGCCGCATTCTGAAGGAGCTGCTTGGTTCAGGCGGCGATGATGTGTGGCTGCAGCCCCCGTTCTATTGCGACTATGGATTCAACATCCTGCTCGGCAAAAATTGTTTTTTCAACTTCAACTGTGTGGTGCTTGATATTTGTGAAGTTAAGGTAGGCGATTTTGTGTTTGTTGGTCCGGCCGTACAAATTTATACCGCCATGCACCCCATGAATGCCATGCTGCGCAGAAAGCAGGAGTTTGGCAAGCCCGTGGAGATTGGCTCAGATGTCTGGATCGGCGGAGGCGCCATCATCAACCCCGGCGTGCGGATCGGGAGCCGGTCGGTGATCGGCTCGGGCAGCGTGGTTACGCGCGATATCCCCGAAGGCGTGTTTGCGGCCGGGAATCCGTGCAGGGTCATTCGCCCGGTTGAGGAAGCCCGTCAACACTAATGCAGCCCCGTATCATGCAGCGTCTGTCAGGTCCCTCCCAAAAATGCTGCGCAAGCCGTAAGCCGGGATCAGGTCACGGAGCGCATCCCCCGAAAAAAACACATCCCAAAAATAAAAAAGCCATGCCCCGGCTCATCTGAGCGGGGGCATGGCTTTTGTTTTGAAAGCCGCTGAAACGGCCGGGAATCAGTTGGTCGCTTTATCCGGGAGGGGCGCGCTTGCGTGGAAATCGCGGTGCACGATGCCGGCGTACTCGTCGAGCAGCTCCCGCACCCGATCGGCGCTTTCCGAAACCACGATGGTGCCCACGTGCCATTTCTTGCTGATGGTCCATTTCACTTCCGGCGCGTTGAAGCAGGACTGATCCGGGTGCTCGTACCGTGCGAGCGATACCAGAATGCCGCCGTTAAGATTCTTCTGCTCCGGCAGCTCGTAGCCCGTTTTGATGGCTGAGGCGTGTTCAACCCGTGCCCACTCCCGCCAGAGGTTGATGCCGGTTGCAAACTCCACCATCTCTGCGAGGTGCGCCCCGCCGACCCGGCTCGAGGTTTCGAGGAAGTAGAACTTCCCGTCTTCGTGGCAGTGAATGAACTCGGTATGCGAAGCACTGTAGCGCATCCCAAAACCCTTCATCACCAGCTTGTTGAGCTTCACCAGCGCTTTGGCTTCGCTGCTTTTGGCATCGCAGGTCATGGAGCGGAAGATGCCGGCTCCGTGCGCGACTTCAAAAGGGGTGCTCAGGTAGCGGCTCACCGAACAAAACAGCACTTTACTGTCGAAGGTAAGGGAATCGGCATGGTACACATCACCCGGCTTGAACTGCTCGGCCAGGAAATGGCTGCGCTGCTCGCCCAGGCCGTGAATGGTTTCCCAAAGCTCTTCCTTGCTGTGTACTTTTTTGATGCCCATGGCCGAAGCCTCCGAGCGCGGCTTCACCACGTAGGGCGGCTTCACGGTATCGGCGAAGTGGTTGATGTGCGCATCCTTAAACAAATCGGTGAAGGGCGGCACGGGTATGCCTTCTTCCTGCGCTTTGAGGCGCATGGCGAGCTTATCGCGGAAATAGCGCGCGGTGGTCTGACCCATACCCGGAATCCGGAATTCCTCCCGGATGGCCGCTGCTTTTTCCACATCGAAGTCATCGAGCGCCACAACCCGGTCGATGTTCTTTTCTTTGATCAGCCACGCAAAGCCTTTCAGGATGCGGTCGATGTTTTCGGCGGAGTTGTCTTCATTTTCCAGATAGAAAAACTCCTCAACAGCGTGACGCGGCCAGGGGTCGTTTTCCAGCTTCTTGGCGGTGAGCAGATACACGGTGTTGCCTTCGTTGTGGCACGATTCGAGGAACGCCCCGCCTTTGAAATAGGTGGAGATGCAGAGATAAGTGAGGGATTTTTTTTCAGACATAGCGGGATGGGTTTTGGTGATGTTGTAGGGGGATGGCGACCGTGCCCTGAACTTAGTTGGTGCCTGTTTCGGGTTTTGTTAGTTTGGCGGTGAGCTCGGTGAGCAGGCGCACGCCCCAGCCGGTTCCGTTTTTGTGCTTGCCGAATTCGCTTTCGCCAAAGGCTACCCCGGCGATATCGAAGTGTGCCCAGCGCGGATGTTCCCGGGTGAAGACCTCCAGAAACTTGGCTGCCGAGATGCCGCCGGCTACCGGCTTGCCGCTGAGGTTGCGCACATCGGCTACATCGCTGTGCAGGTCGTCGGCGTATTCATCCCAAAGCGGGAAGCGCCACACGCGCTCACCGGCAAGGTCGCCGGCTTCGGAGCAGGCAGCGGCAAGGGCGTCATCCGGGGTGAACATGCCTGCGGCAGCGTAGCCGATTGCGCGCACGGTGGCGCCGGTAAGGGTTGCGAAATCGAAGAGGTAGTCGAGCTCGTACTTTTCGGTGATCCAGCTGAGGCCGTCGGCGAGGATAAGGCGGCCTTCGGCGTCAGTATCCATAATTTCGATGGTTTTTCCGCTATATGAACCGATGATATCCGACGGCTTGAATGAGCGGGCGTCGATGAGGTTGTCGGTTACCGGCACTACGGCTACGAGCTTAACGGGGAGCTGCAGCGAGGCGGCGGCTTCCATAAAGCCGAGCACAACGGCCGCTCCGCCCATGTCGCACTTCATGAAATACATGCCCGCAGAAGTTTTGATGGAAAGGCCGCCGGTATCGAAGGTGATGCCCTTGCCGACAAGTCCGACAGTGGGCGCACTTTCCGGCGCATTTTCGGGCTCGTACTCCATCACAATAAACTGCGCGGGATATTCGCTGCCGCGGTTCACGGCCGCCAGCGCGAAGAGTTGGTTGGCCTCGATTTCATCCCCCGAAAAAACAGTGACTTTCTGACCGTGGTTTTCGCCCCATTCGCGGGCAACATCGGCGAGGAAGGGCGGCGTTTGCAGGTTAGACGGCATATTGACCAGATGCATCACCTGTTTTTGGGCCAGTCCGATGAGGTGCCCCCGGCGTGCGGCTGAGGCGATGTCCTCAAAGTGCTCCGGACTCTGTGCGGAAATCAGCGTGAGGCTGCTTTCTTCTCCGTCGAGGGGATGCGGCTCGCTGCCGGCATTTTCCTTCCAGCTGCCAAGCTGATAGGTGCCGGATACCAGACCGTTCACAAAGGCATCGGTGAGCCCGGCCTCTGCTTCGGCGCTGCCGGCAAGGTGGGAGAGCAGGAGGGATGCAGCCGGCTGAAGCTGCTTGCCAAGCTGTACCGCCGCCGAACGTGCCGCCCGGTAAACACCGCTGAAGCCGGCTGATTTCGGTTTGCCAAGACCAATGAGGAAAAGGCGACCGCCCTCAGCATTGTAGAGCGTAGCGGTTTTACCGCTCTCAGCCCGGAAATCGGTGAGGGCCCGCTCAAGCCCGAAGGCCGAAAGTGCGGGATAAACTTCAGCTATTCGGCTATAGGCCGTATCGGTGTACAGGGGGAGGAAAATATCTGCAGCTTGCTCAGGATTGCCGGAATTGACGAAGATCTTCAAAGTGATTCAAAAAGTAAAATGGATAGAATAATGTGTGCTCATAGCAATTATTGGGGGTTATTTTAAGCAAAAAAAGCCATAATTACATCCTGTTTCGGCTAAACCTTTAATACTTAGCCTGTTTTCGTTTGCAGGCTTTCAGCAAACTTCAGGGCGCGAAGCTCGCTCCAGAGAACCGGCGCGGAAAGGTTTTGGGTGAAGCCGGTGTGCCCGCCGTGCTTTGGGGTTTCAAGGGTGAGGCAGGGATTTGCACGGGCGGCTTCGCGGGGGAAGCAGCTTTCCGTTAGGAAGGGATCGTTGAGGGCACTCACGAGCAGGGCCGGCCGGTGGATTTCCGGCAGCCAGGGCAGGCAGGATGCCTTATCCCAGTAATCGGCCGCATCCCGGAAGCCGTGCAGCGGGGCGGTGAAGGTGTCGTCGAATTCCCGAAAAGTGCGCATGCGTTCGAGTCCGCTGAGGTCGAAGGTGCCCGGCATGTCGGCTTCTTTGGCTTCGATTTTGGCTTTCAGCATGCGCATAAACCGCCGCTGATACAGCCCGAAAGCCGATTTTTCCAGCTTTTTGGCCGAGGCCGCGAGATCGCAGGGCACGGAAAAAGCTACGAGGCCGGTCACCTCCCGCGGCAGGCCTTCGCCCGCCTCCCCGGCCAGCTTGAGGGTCATGTTGCCGCCCATGCTGAAGCCGATCAGTACCACCTGCTCATAGCCGCACGCATCAATCGCGAAACGCACAACGGAAAGCAGGTCGGCGGTATCCCCGCTGTGATAGAAACGGGGGAAGCGGTTCATCACCCCGCTGCACCCGCGGAAGTTCCAGGCGAGCACGTCCCAGCCCCGGGCTTCGAAAGCCCGCGCCATGCCGGTAACGTACGCCCGGTAACTGTTGCCCTCAAGCCCGTGCGAGATAATAACCGCCTGCGAAGCCTTCCGGGTGAGGCGGTCGATATCGAGAAAATCGCCGTCGGGCAGCTCGAGCCGCTCGCGTACGTACCGGCCGGTAAGCCCGTTCACCTTCCGGAACAGGGAAGGGTAGATGGTTTCGAGATGACCGTTAGGGAGCGGCCATGCGGGGTTAAAAGCGGAGGTTTTATGCGCGGTCAGCAATTGCAGTGAGGGGTTAGTGTAAAATTAGAATTGGTGATAATCTTACCTGCTTCGCCTAAAAGTAAGGACTTTAAAAGCACACTATTCATCGCTTATTTAATGATTTTATATTTATTAAGTGACCATAATTCCGATTAAATCCTTAGTTAAAAAGGCAGGTGCTCAGAAACGCATGAGTATGCGGTGATTGTAAAGGTGAGCTTTTTTATATTGAACAAGCTTAAGCACACTTAGCAGGAGTTAACAGCAGTTGCTGCCCTAACCATAAAAACATAACTAATGTCTTATGCAAAAAAAATCTCTGATGGATCCGGAAAATTCCGGCTTTGAACTTTCATTTATTTATTGTTAGGTTAATCTAACCTTATAACCTTCTTGACTTTAAGTGTTTACTTTATCTCTTGTTCATCATTTACCCGAATCGGATGGTATTGTTGATACAGGGTTTTCGAGAGCAAGAGTGGTAATCGATTATTCATTAACAATCGGCTGTGGCATGCGTTTTTCTTTACATATGCATTCAGCCTGATTGAATGCCCTAACAGGCTCTTTTAGGGAGTATCCGACAGGCCCTTCAATATGACTTGCCTCATTATCAGCTGACTGTAAGAACTTTAATAACCCGATGGCTGCCAATTTAATCAGGCAGCCTGATTACTAACTAACCTAATCACCATGGATAATATATACGCCCGTAAAGGCCACGGCGGCTTTGTGCCTGCCTGGTATTTGTTCAAAAATAAAAGGCCAGGCCGCTGTAGCCTCAGCCTGCTTAGCATACCAATAATTGCCGTGCTGCTCGCGCTGATGTTTCAGTTACCGGTCACAACCTACGCGCAGGATGCTTCATCCTATGCTGCCGACCGTGATGAAGCAGCCGTTCTGCTGAACGCCCGAATAGATGCCGGATCGGCAGAAAACTGGGCTATCCTGAACAGCTCACCCGGTGTAAACGGGGAAATTCATGCGCTGCTGCGACAGGGAGATTTCCTTTATGCAGGCGGCAGCTTCACCGTGCCGGATACCGAAGTAAGCGGTCTGGGCCGGCTCAACGTGCAGACCGGTGAATGGGAAGCGCTCGGATTTGACTGTGATGAAGACTGTCAGGTTAATGCGCTTGCCGTTCTTGGCAGCTTCCTGTATGCAGGTGGCAGCTGTGTTTGGAGTAACGATGAAACAAGCTGCGGTGCCATACAGCGCTATAACCTTAACACTGGTGTTTGGGGCGGTATCGATACCAATCTCACGCGCGACGGGAGCGGAAATGCGGTTGTTACTGCCCTTGCTGTTAGCGATGGTCAGGTAATCGTGGGCGGGCATTTCGACCGGGCCGGCGAAACAGAGCTGCAGAATATAGCCCGATTCCGCACCTCCAACCGCAGCTGGAACCGCCTTGGTGCCGGCATTTCTGAACCGGTTCGGGCCTTGCTCACAAATGATGAAAAAGTTTATGTCGGTATCGAACTTTCCGAAAACGCACTCGCCGGAACCACACAAATTAAAGGTCTTGCCGTGTACGATTACTCCGGAAACCGTACCAACAATGCGGGCTGGGCTAATATCGGGGAAATTACCAAGCCGTTTCGTCCCGGTAATGCCGTCGTGAACGCACTCGTGCTGAGCGGCGGGCATGTGTACGCAGGTGGTTTTTTTGACAATGTGCGTAACGGAAGCTCCAATCTGTTAGCCTACTCCCTTACCTCCTTCAATCTTTCTAACGAAAGCTGGCGCGTTTATCCCGACGGGCGCTTTGATGATATCACTGCGATGGCAATGGGACCGAACGGGCTCGTTGTTATCACCCCTGATATTATCGACACGCCCGGCACAACGCCATCAGCACTGAGCCTGAATATCGGAGAGGAGGAGCTTCAATGGAATGGCTTCGGTGTGCAGGCTTTTAACAGTCCGGCACGTGCAGTTGCCGCCGATGATGACAACATTTATTTCGGAGGCGATTTTACCCGCGCCGGAAGTCAGACCAATACCGGCGGACTCGCAGGCTACACCCCGGAAACAAACAGCTGGTTTATTTTCGGAGCGCCCTGGGGGGAAACCGATGCCATTGTATCCGGCGGCGAAATCCTGGCTTTTGCAAACAGCGGCCGTGATATTATTGCCGGAGGAGCATTCACAAGTGCCGGCGGCGATGAAGCCATCACACGAATTGGTGCGTTTTCGACCGAAACCCGCGGCTGGACGGCTTTGGGTGGCGGGTTTGGTGACGGCATTGTCCGGGCAATTGCAGCTTCTGAGGAGCTGATTTTTACAGGGGGTGATTTTTCCATATTCGCCGACGGAAGTCCGGCTCCGGCACTCGCGCAGTTCGACCGCAGCTCGCAAAGCTGGACGGTTTTGGGGGATGCGCTCACAGGCGCTGATGAAGCGCCGGTGCTCATTCATGCTCTTTTTTGGGATGGCGACCGGCTTTTTGTAGCAGGAAGCTTTTCTGAGGCAGACGGTCAGCCGGCTGCAAACCTTGCAATTTACTCTCCGGAAGAAGGCTGGTCATCACCCGATGCCCCCTTCGATGGACCGGTTCATGCCTTGGCTGTTTGGGGCAACACCTTGTTTGCCGGCGGTGCTTTCACCGAACCCGCAACAGCTCTTGCCATGCTCGATCTCGAAACCGGCGAATGGTCCGGAATAGACGGCCTTTCGCCGGCATCTGATGATCTGCCCGCGGTTGTGTACGCTCTGCAAAACAAAATCGGAAAAACGCTTTACGTTGGCGGCAATTTTTCTGCTGAAAGCGGCGGAGAGCATTTCGCGGTTCTGTCAATTGCTGATTTGACCTGGACAAGTGTGAGCGGCAGTCCCGAAGGGCCTGTTTTCGATCTGAAGGTGTATGGCGATAACATTTTCCTGGCCGGAGATTTTTCCGGAGCAGGCTCAGCGGAAGGCTCTGCCAACATTGTTCGCAGGAACTGGGCCGATAGCGAGTGGCTGAGCATTTCCAGCGGCACGGATGCACCTGTTCAGGCTATAGCCCCTTATGCCGATGAGCTTTTCCTCGGTGGCGGCTTCAGCAGCCCGGCAACAGGCTTCACGAGCTGGACCGGCGTTTCTGGTTTTTTTGCGGGAGCCGGCACCGAAACACATCCCTTTGAAGTCACAAACCTGTTCGAATTTGACCGGGTGAGGTGGTTTTTTGAATCACATTTTTCCCAGGCACAGGATCTGAATTTCTCAGCAAGTGTTCGGATTGATCCGATCGGAAACCCGCAGTATCCGTTTATGGGCAACTGGCAGGGAAATGATTTTGCGGTGTCCGGTTACAGCTTTATTTGTATTTCAACCTTAAGTTGCGGCACACGCCCCCGATCAAATAACGGGCTGTTTGGCTATACAGAAGGTGCGGTAATTGAAAACACCCATCTGGTCAATGCACGGGTGTTATCTGCCTTAGAAGGCGTGAATGTGGGCGGATTGGTTGCCCACGCGCACGATACCATCATCCGAAACAGCAGCGTAACCGCTGAGGTACGGGGTGTTACCAACGTCGGGACCTTCGCCGGGCAAACAAGCGGAAGCACGGTGATCGAAAACAGTTTTGCTGCCCACCGGACCGGAGCCGGACTATCGTCATCAGCGGGTGTGCCCGGTGTTTCGGGCAGCCTGAATGTGGGCGGCTTTGTAGGCTTGCACGCCGGTGCACTTATTCAAAATGCGTACGCCCACGGAAGTCTGCGCGCTTTAGGCAGCGATGCTGAAAACCTGGGTGGTTTTGCGGGCAGCGCTGAGTTAGATTCGGAAATCCGAATGGCCTATTCAGCGGTTCATTTTCCGGATGATTTCAGCACTTTGTCGGCAGCCGGCGGATTTATAGGAAGTTCGCAGGGCAGTATTGTAGCGGATGTTTTTTGGGATGATGAACTCAGTACCGCTGATTTCGACCTTTTTGCCACTGCACTCACATCAGCTCAAATGCAGCTGGGGGCTTCTTTCGAACCCTTTGATTTTGAGAATACCTGGGAAATCATCGAAGGCCGCACCTTCCCCTGGCTAAAAGCCGAAAATGCAGGCGGTGCTGTAGGTTCCGGCACCTTCGGTACGGTAATTGCCGCCGGCCCGCATATTGAAGGCGCAGAAGGCTGGCGCTATTTTGGGATGTCCTTCACCGGAAACCAAAGCTATGCGGAATTTACCCGTTTTCTGGCAACACAGGGTTTTGTCGGGGCAGATGTGCCGCCGGGAATTTCGAACCTGTACTATTACGCTTCCAGCAACCGCTGGCGTTCTGTAACGGGTATCAGCCCGTCCGGTGCAGGCTCACCTGAAACATCAGCTTTTGCGATTTACGCCTTCGCCCCGCCCTTGCAGACCGAGGTTGATGTGCACGCAATTGTATCACAGTACCGCAAACCCGCGCTTGAAATAACTGAACCGGTGAAAGGTTTCACGGTGAATCAGCTGCCAGATGAAGGGGCGCCTTCCGGTGGCGTATGGACCCTGATGGCCAACAACAACCTGTGGCCGATGGATACCGATGCCCTCGACCGCTCCGGCCTGAGTGAAGCCGTTTATGTGTACGACAGCGCAATCCCCGGCTACCGCAGCTGGAATGGCCTGGCCGGCGAGCTGGAAGACGGCATCATTCAGCCTTTCACAGCTTTCTTTGTGGAGACTTTGGAGGATGATGCTTCCCTTGGAGTCCCTGCCGCTGCGCTGGTAACCAACCCGGATGCAGAACGGCCCGGAACCGACGCGCCCGCCCTCAGGCTGCTGGCCGAAACCGAAGGCCTTCACCCGGCAACAAGCTGGCTGAGCTACAGTGGCAGCACACAGCCGCGCAATGCACGGCAGCTGCAGCCGATGGATGTTCGCTCTTACCTTGAACTTTCTCTTGAAAAGGAAGGCCGCCTCTATGATATTCTCGATCTGGCGGCAGGGCAACAGGAAGAAATCCGCATCCCGCTGAGCATCATTCGCTATGAAGCGGATGGAGAAGGCTGGCAGGCAACAGCCGCTACAGCTGAACTGAACTGGTCCGAAACCGATCGCTTCCCGGATGATTGGGGGCTGGCTCTGCTGGATACCCAAACCGGCGAAATTACTGACCTGCGTACGGCTTCTTCGGTTACAGTCGAAACGGCAGTGCCTCAGCAGGGCCGGCCGGCCCCCCGTGGTGAGCTTACCGCTCAGATGAGTGCACCAGCAGAAAGGGACGCGCCAATGGCAGCCCGCTATCAACTACTTGTGCGGCCCGGCAGCGAATCCGGCCCCGGAGAAGAAACCCAGCTCCCTGAAGCCGTGAGCCTCAGCCAAAACTATCCCAACCCCTTCAACCCGATTACGCAAATTCAGTACAGCCTGCCTTCAGCCGCCGATGTGCGCCTTGAGGTGTACAACGTACTGGGGCAGCGCGTCGCAAGCCTGGTGAACGGTACCGTTGAAGCAGGGGTGCATACGGTGAGTTTTGATGCTGCAAACCTCTCAAGCGGGGTGTACCTGTACCGGCTGCAAACTTCCGGCATGGTCATTACCCGGAAAATGCTTCTGGTTAAATAAAAGGCTCTGCTTCCGGTGTCGTGCAGGGGCACGACCGGACCCAAGCCCAAATTCTTCTATTTTAAATTTCTGGTGAACAGTATGAAAACAAAACTTCTCATCTTCACTTTTGCAGCCCTGCTTATTTTTGCCGCCGGGGATAAAGTGATGGCACAGTCCTTCGCAGTTAAAGCCAATATCGGTACACTCGGGGCAGGAGGGGAGCTCAGCATGTCGGTACATGAAAAAATTAATGTACGCGCCGGTGCTAATTTCTTTTCCTATTCCTACTTCTATGAAACGGATGCTGACGATGATTACGACCTCGATGCAGGTCTTAATCTGTCCAATTATTCAGCTATGGTTGACTGGCACCCGTTTGGCAATCGTTTCAGGCTTACCGGCGGCCTCGTTTTTAATGGCAATACGGTAACCGCTGAAATGCAGCCCAAGCAGTCTTATGAAATTGGCGGTGATGTTTATGCGCCCGATGAGCTCGGCAATCTTGAGGCTGAAATAAGCTTCAGCCCGATTACGCCATACCTCGGGCTCGGTTTTGGGAATGCTTTACGCGGAAGCTCTTTTGGCGTGAATTTCGAGCTTGGCGCTATGTTTCAGGGCTCGCCAAGTGTAACGATGAAGGCCGACGGCCTGCTCGCGCCCTCAGCAAGTCAGGCACCGACCCTTGAAAACAACCTGTCCTGGTTTACGGCCTATCCGGTTATGACCATATCCCTTTATTACCGCATTAACTGACTCTTAACAAGATTTTCTCATGAATTTGATCAAAATATTTAGAAGAATGCTGGTCGGGGTGCTGGTTTTGATTCCGGCTTTTATGTTCTCTGCCTGCGATATAACGAACCCGATTGATGGTATTAAGCTCATGCTTAATCTGAAGGAGCGGAATACAACCGTTTCGGTAGTAGTGCAGGATGCCGCTACCGGCGATGTGATTGGTTTCGAAAACGATGACCTCACCCTTGATGCCACCTTTTCAGGTATCGACGGCCTTGTAATCATCAATATGATTAACGAAGAGGTAACCGCGCTCAGAGATCTCGAAAACGGGCTTTTTAATTTCGCTATACGGGATGAAATTGAGCCAAGCCCGGAGAATCCCGTCATCTTTACCCTCAATGTTACGGCGGATGGCTACCTGCCCGAATCACAGCTTGTTGTTATCGACGGAAACGGCGAAAACAGCATTGATATTAGCATGGTCCGTATTTCCGATCCGCCTGAAGACGTTGTGATCCGGGAAAATGTACCGATCGGAGCAACAAGCCCGGAAGGCATCACCTTAGAGCCCATTACGTTCAGTTCAAGCGATGAGGAGGATGCCGCCCGGCAGCAAGCCGGAGCCGGAACACTGAGTGATAATCTGCCGCCAAATCCGCCGATTTCCATCATTACCCCGAGCGTTCGCTTTTTTATCCCGGAAGGAACGGTTATCAGGGATGAAAACGAAAACCCGCTTCAGGGCGGTCTGCGCGCTACTTTTATCTACTACGGGCCGAACAATAGGGTTTTTCCGCGCTTTGGAGAATCAAATCGTGGCGGCAACCTCGACCAAACCCTGTTTGACTATCGCGGCGTTGTGCAGGCTTCCATTGAGGACGAAAATGGCCGCAAAGCCGTTCTTTTTGATCCGCCGCTGGAGCTCACTATGACCTACCCCGCCAGCAATTTCGATACGGAAGAGTTTGAAAGCTGGGCCGGCAACCAGCCCCGCCCCGACAGCTGGACCTTCAGCCAAACAGTAAGCATCACTGAGCTTGAAGATGCTTTTGGCCGGAGTTTTAACCAATCCGTGATGACCCTCGGCACGATGCCCCTGATGAGCATGATCGGCAACGGCATCCCGGCCTGCTTATCCGGTGCAACGGTTAAGTTTACCGGCACCAAGCTAAGGTTGCAGGGCGATTTGTTCAGAACAGATAATCAGCGCTACGTTACCAGCTACCGCACCTCAACCCGCATTGTTGACGGTGAGAGGGAAATCGAAACGCGTTTCCAGCAGGTACCTCGCAATGTGCCTGTTAGGGGGATTGTTCAGAATATGAATTATACACAGATCGATGAGTTTGAAATAGCTGATTTATGTGCCCAAACCGAGCTTCAGGTGCCCATATCAAGCCCCGAATTTGATCTTGAATTTAGGGCAGAGGGCCGCTGTGCCGACCGGGACGAAGTTGTTTATGCAACCATACCTGCACAAATACGATCAAGTATTGGTAACAGATGGCGCCCGGCAGGTACCATTTTGAGTGGTGTACTTGAAGTAACCCTGCCCGAGCCCGATTTATATTCCATTGGCATCAACTATGATGGCCGTTTTTATCAGTATGATATTGATCTCAACAATGCCGTAGCCGGCCAAACAACGGTAGTCGAAGAAATATTTGATATCCCGGATAATATCTGCGACGACGTGTAATATTTTTATACAGAAATCACAATTACAATAACTTCATAAAAGCCGGTCTCTTACAAGAGGCCGGCTTTTTTATTTAGTGCGTGTCGCTGAATCCGAAGCCGATTACAGAGTATCTTACATGGTACCTGCACGTAACAACCTGATCTGCTTTTTGATCTGAAATCTGAATTATTCTATGCATCAACTATTTGTAAGAACGCTCTCGCTGCTGTTTATAGCCTTTATATCCTGTGCCGAAGTTCACGCCCGACAGGCCCCCGCCGATACCCTTCGCGCGCCCGGCATGAGCGGCCTGCTGTTTCAGGCTGAGGCCGAACCGGATGCCTACCGCAACAGCATAGTGCCGGTACCGGCCGTAGCCTATACGCCCGAAACCGGGCTGATGCTCGGCGCCGTCGTGTTTTATCAGTTCAAGCCCGCCGGTGCAGGCGATGAAACGCGGGCGTCGCAGCTGTTTGCCACCGGCATTTATACTCTCAAAAGCCAAATTATTCTCGAAGGCGGCACCACCCTCATCCGGCCCGGCGAAACCTGGATTCATAACCTCTACGCCGGCTACAATTATTTCCCGGCCCTGTACTACGCGCCCGGCTTTGACAGCCTTGACGATAGCGAGCGTACCGTCGAGTACCGCCGCCTTTTTCTGCAGGTCGATTTCCTCCAAAACCGTGGCAACAACTGGTATGTCGGGCCGGTCATCAACTTTGGGCGCGTTTGGGATGTCGTCATCCCCGAAAACGACGACGGCAGCATTCCCGCCGCCTGGGCAAGGGGCAATCCCGAAAACAACACCATCGCAGGGCTCGGCTTCTCGGTCCGTTTTGATACCCGCAACAGCATCATGACACCGACCGAAGGCCGCTATTTCGAAATCACGCCGGTCGTGAATCCGTCAGTTGCGGGCTCCAAAGGGTTTTCCTCCATGTACCTCGATGCCCGCCGCTACTGGCAGCCCGAACCCCTGCCCGGTACCATCGTGGCCGCGCACTTCAGCGGCTTCTTCACCACCGGCGATGTGCCCTTTCAGGCCATGCCCGGCCTCGGCGGCGATAACATCGGCCGGGGCTACTACTTCGGCCGCTTCAACGATCAGAATGTGGCGCAGCTACAGCTTGAGCTGCGTCAGCACTTGTGGTGGCGCTTCGGCGCTGTGGCTTTTGCCTCCGCCGGTGAGGTCTGGAACCGGTTCGAAGACTTCACCCTGAGCAATCCCAAATATGCCGGCGGGGCCGGGCTGCGGTTCAACCTCAACCCACGCGACAGCATGAACATCCGCATCGACTACGGCTTCGGCGCGCACGGCAACGGACTTTATCTCACCATCGGGGAAGCCTTCTAAGCCCGGCATCTTCACGCTAAAATCAAATTAAACCGCTTTGAGGGTGTTATTTTCAGGGTGATGTTATCCCAAACCTAAACCCCATTTTTACCATGCGCTGGCTGCTGAAGTTTTTTGGAATCGTATTCGCCATCATCCTTATCAGCGGAACCCTGTTTCTGCTGCTGTTCACCCGCGGGAGCTTCTTCCCATACACCGAAGCCATCGAATCGGCGGAGGGCCGCTCCGTTGCGGAAATGACGAGCGTTGTGCTCGGCGGCATGGAGCAGCACCTGCTCATGCGCGGCCATGATACCGAAAACCCCGTTTTGCTGTGGCTTCACGGCGGACCCGGTGCCGCGCAGATGCCGTTCGCACACGCCTTCGACCGCGAGTTGGAAAAACACTTTGTGGTTGTACACTGGGATCAGCGCGGGGCGGGGAAATCCAACACAGGCGATTTTGATGAAGCATCCCTCACGCTTGAGCAGCAGCTTGCCGACGCCCTCGAGCTCGTGCACTGGCTGCAGGAGCGCTTCGGGCAGGAACGCATCTTCCTGCTGGGTCACTCCTGGGGCACGCGCATCGGCATTGAGCTGGCTGCACAGCATCCGGAGCTGTTCTACGCATACGCCGGGGTTTCGCAGGTAATTGATCATGCTCGCTCAACTGAAATTGCATATGCATGGCTGCTTAGGCGCGCTACCCTCGAAGAACGCTGGATACTCGGCGAAATCGAGCCCCCGGCCATGAGCCACCACGATTACCGCCGGCTCGCAAAAATTGTAGAGCACCGAGGCGGCGGAACCGACCTCAGCATCACCGGGCTTGCCCGCATTGCCCTGCGTGCCCCGGAATACGGCATGCGCGACAACCTGCAGCTGCTCGCAGGTATGAATCGTGGTGGTAAACCAATGCACGCCAAGGGCATCATTGCTGACTACAACCTCGCCGAAAGCATACCTGAGCTGAGGTTGCCCGTGTGGTTCCTCAACGGGCGCAACGACTACAACACCCCGGCCGAGCTGGTCCGCGAGTTCTACGAATCGGTCGAAGCCCCGCTGAAACGCTTCGTGCTCTTCCCGCAGGCACACACGCCCTTTTTTGCGAGCCCGGATCTCTTCACTTCAACCCTCATAGAAATGAAAGCGGAGGTGCTCAATTTTCACCATCCTGAAAACCCTGCCGCCTCAGCGCTTCCGTAAGCGTCCTTTAAATGATGCGGGAAGGTGTTTATCTTGCGGTATAGTTTCTTTTGAATAACACCCAAAATTGCTGCTTATGGAATTCCAAAATCAAAGCGTTAATCCTCTCCGCATGTCACTGATCGTGCTTTTTGCCGCCTTTTTTCTTTGGGGATGGATGTGCCCTCAGCCTGTACTGGCGCAGGGGGCATCCGCCGGGACTGATGCAAGAATAGCCGAAGCTGCCGCCCTTTTTGACCGCGGGGAAGAAGCCGCCGCCCTTGAAATCTACCTCGAACTCATCAGTGAACAACCTGATCATTTTGAGGCACTCTGGAACGCTTCCATCATTGCTGCGCGCGAAGGCCGCCGCGCAAGCGAACGTGCCGAAAAAGAGCGGCTTTACGCGCAGGGACTCGAACTTGCCTCAAATGCTATGGCGCTGCGCCCCGGCGACGGACATGCCCACTACGCCTTCGCGGTCGCTC